>NZ_JBFTOC010000009.1:0-163422 GCF_056397785.1 Arthrobacter sp. 05L421 | reverse complement strand
CACCAGGGCGCGGGGATGGTGCAGCCGGGGAAGGCGCAGCCCCGGTCCCGGGCGGTGAGGGCCTTGCGGATGTGCGGCGGGAAGACCCGGGAGGCCCGGCCGATGTCCAGGACCTGGCCCCCGCCGCCGAGGAGGACCGGGATGATGTCCGCGTCGCAGGCCAGCTTCCGGATGGTGGAGGCGGTGACGGGCCCGGTGAACAGCAGCGACCCGGTGCCCGCCAGACTTGGTGAGTGGCGGAATCCTGCGGGGGTGGTCTCCGGCGCAGCGCCGGTGCTGTCCTGGAGCCGGGTGAGCAGGTCGCGGTAGTCGATGGTGGCCATGACCTGCGGGCGGAGCCCGCCGGCGGCGGGCAGGGTTCCGGCCGCGAGAGCGGCCTTGCAGGCGCCGACCAGGCCGTCGAGCAGCTTCTGCGGCCGGGAGCGGAGATCCAGGGCGGGCAGCGCGGGGTCCTCTTGATCTTCCGCGGGCTGATTGCCGGGGCCGGGCAGGTCCTCCGGTGCTGGGCCGGCAGGCGAACCAGCCCCCGCCGGATCGGCGTCGGCGGCACCGGATACACAGGCCGAGACCCGGGCGGAGGCGGCACTGACCGAACCCTGAACGGCGCCTGCAGCCCACTCGTTTCCGGCGACGGAACCCGCACCGGAGGTCGCGTCTGCGGGCCATCCAACACCGAAGGCTGTGTCTGCGTCCCAGCCGTCGCTGACGGCAGAACCGGTGGCGGTGGCAGTGGCTGTGGCGGCAGACCCCTCCCCAGAGGCCGCGTGTGCGGTCCACCCAACACCGGAAGCTGTGTCTGCGGCCCAGCCATCGCCGAAGGCAGTGGCTCCGACGGCAGCACCTCCGGCGGTAGCCATCGCCGCGGGCCCGCCGCCCGTTCCGGCCGCCGGGGAGGGTCCGCCGTTGCCGGTGCGGGGGTTGGTGGCGGTGTTCATGACGGTGAGGAGGTGTTCGAACTGTTCGGTGGTCGCGTAGATCTCGAGGTGGTGCAGGCCGTGGCGCCGGCGGCGGATGAAGGCGCCCTGGAGTTGGCGGAGCAGTTCCTCGGAGGGTTCGGCGCCGTCCTGGTCCAGCGCGTCGGCCCAGCTGCGGGCGACGCGGACGAGGAAGTCGGCGTCGTTCTCGGCGGCCGTGCGGGTCAGGGCGTGTTCCATCCGGGCCGCGGCGTCCGGGTCGCAGAGCGGCCGGACCCGCTCGAGTGCGACGGCGATGACGGTCGCGGCCCGGGAGGCGACCTCGCCGGCCGCGACGGCCGCGGCGAGCTCCCGGTGCACGGGCGGCGCCGGCCGGCCGGCGAGTCCCTCCCGGGGCAGCAGGGACTCGGCGAGGGAGAGCCGGCGCCGTGCCTCCGCGGCGCCGATCCGCAGCCGCGCCCGCAGAAATTCCGCGGTGTTCCGGTATCCGTCATCCAGAACCGACGCCGGCACGGCCGACGCATCAGCCGCCGCCGTCGACCCGGACGCACCAGCCGCGGTCTCGTCAGCCGCCGCCGTGGCGGATGCGGTCGCCGCCGCGGCCGCCGCGGTGGTGCCGGCAAGCCCGGCGGCTCCGGATCCGCCGGTCTGCCAGCCGGCGGGGCTCTCGCGCCAGCCCGTGGTCCACGAGGTGGCCGCCCCAGCGGCAACGCCGGCGCCGGCGGCGGACTGCTTCCTCGTCCGGTCCACGGCCGCGGCCCCGACCAGCTGCAGATACTCCATAATCCGTGAGATCTCCTCCACGCGTCCGGCGAAGTCCGACGCGGCCCGGAATCCCCACGATCCCGCGTCCTCCACCGCCGTCACACTCACCGCCTGCAGCGCAGCCAGCGCGGCAGCAACCCCGTCCAAGCCGGCCGCCGCGTCCACACCGGATTGCCGGACCTGGGCTGCGCCCCGGTCCGTGTCCTCGCAAGCAATGAAATCCCTGACGGCTTCCATGACCTGAATCTACTCAGGGGGTCCGACACTAATAGTGAGCCCTGGTTAGTGAGTACCTGGCAACGACGGCGATACCGCCCCGACCGCGGGTTTGTCGCCAGCAAGATCCGCGGCAAGTCGACTGCGGTGAACGCGGCGGCCACGTAGACGTGAGCTCCTAGGAGCCTGTTTGACGAGTCCCATTACCGTCTTGCCTGCCCACCCGGCCGGTGTGCCCTTCGTGTTCCACTGCAGGCCACCCAGGGTCGCAACTGCGCAACCCTCTGGCTGCCGCAAAGAGTTGGGATGCCCGGCGGGACAAATGCACCTACACTGCTGGAATGCCTATCAATCCGGATACCAAGGACTGGACCTGGGTCCTGTCACGGCCCTGCCCAGAGTGCGGTTTCGATGCCTCCGCTGCGACTCCGGCCACGGCGCCGGGGATGGTCACCAGCATGCTCCCGCGGTGGCGGGCGGCCCTGCGACGGCCGGACGCGGCGGAACGCCCCAATGAGGCCACGTGGTCCGTCCTCGAGTACGGCTGCCACGTCCGGGACGTCTTCACCTTGTTCGATCACCGTCTGTCCCTCATGCTGACCGAAGACGATGCCCGGTTCGATGACTGGGACCAGGACAAAGCGGCGATCGAGAAGGACTACGCTAACGCCGACCCAGCCGAGGTCGCCGCCGAGTTAACCGCCGAGGGCGAGCAGATCGCCGCGTCCTTCGCTCGAGTCCCGGAAGAGGATTGGGACCGCAAGGGGACCCGGAGCAACGGCTCCGTGTTTACTGTCCTGACCTTCGCGCAGTACTTCCTGCACGACGTCGTCCATCACCTCCACGATGTGGACGGCTAGCACCCAGACGGTTCGCCCCCGGACGGCTAGCGCCTGGCCGCAGCCACACAGCTGGCACGCCGGCAAGTCAACGGTCTGCTAAGTAAGGCTGTCCCGGCCGCCTACGGCGCCGCCGGTTGGAGATCCTTGTCCCACGCCATGCTCCGGTTTACCGCTGTATAGCCCATTTTTAGGTAGAGCGCGAGGGCTCCGGTCGGGTTCTCCGAATCGACGTCCAGCGAGGCCACGTCCATGCCCGCGGCGGCGAAGCGGCGCAGGGCATCGGCCAGGAGCACCTGAGCGATGCCCCGCCCGCGGAATTCCCGCCGGACTCCGAGCAGCACCGTGTACCCCTCGCGGAATCCCCGGCTCAGCGCGGCGTCGGCGTCGTGGGTGGCCAGCTGGTAGCCGGCCACCGTGCCGGTGGAACGGTCCAGTACGACGCCGCTCAGGTCCGGCCGGGCCTGCGGGTCATTCACCACAAAGCCCCAGGCCTCCTCGTCGCGGGGTTCGCTGCCCCAGTGGTCCCGGAACGCCGCGTTGTGTGCCAGCCGCACCGGCTCATGCAGGGCCGGTCCAAAAGTCACGAACTCCAGCCCGGAGTCCAGACCGGCCTCGGGCACAGCCTGGTTCAGCGGCCGATGCATCTCGTTGTAATAGCGGACAATGCGAAAGCCGGAGCCGGCGAACAACGCAGCCTGGTGCTGGTGCTGCTGCTCCATGTAGAGCCGCAGCCTGGGGCGCGGGACCGCGGTCCGCGCGCCGCCGGTCTCGTCGGCATTCTCCGCCGTCAGTGCGTCCTCTGCGAAGCGTTCCCTGGTCCGTTGTTCCATCCAGCCCAGCAGCCCGGTGCCGATCCCGCTCCCCTGCCACTCAGGGTCAACGCAGCCGGAGCCGTTCGCCTTGTCACCGTCGCGGTTCTTGGTGATCCGGCCGTACGCCCGGGCAACGCCCTCCGCGTCGAATCCCAGGATGCTGTTCGACGCCACGGGGTTGTTCTTCGAGTCCATGATCTGTTCCAGATCTGCCCGGCGCTCAAACCAGACGGGCTGCTCGACGGCGGCGGTCCGGGCGATCAGACCGGCCCAGGCGTCGAGGTCCCTGGGCTCCGCTGCCCGCCAGGAGAGCCGGGGATCGAGTGCGGGCCGGGGCTGGAACTCGCCGTTTTGGTTCATGGCAACAGGCTAATAGGAGGGCTACCCCCGCGCCAGCACGGCCGCCGGCGCCGGCCCCTCGCCCGCGGCGCCCGAGGCAGCCGCGGCGTCCAGGTCAAGTCTGGTGTCCGCGGCGTCGATATCGTTCGGGTTGTGGGTGACAAGGACAACGGTCCGGTCGCGCAGCCCGTCCCGCAGTTCGGCGAGCATGAGCCTGCCTGATTCCGCATCGAGGTGCGCCGTAGGTTCGTCGAGCAAGATGACATCGGCCCCGGTCATGAGCGTGCGCGCAACGGCCAGGCGCGTTCGCTCCCCACCGCTGAGGAATGCCCCACCCGGGCCGATCCGGGTGTCCAATCCGTCCTCAAGCCGGGCCAGCAGCGGACCGAGTCCGACGGCGTCGAGTGCAACGCGCATCTGCTCGTCGCCTCCGGCCACAGCGGCCTTGCCGGCCCGCGCCGCATCCCCGGACCCGGTCGCGGCAGCGTCCGTGCGGGCGGGTGCGGGTTCCGGCACGGGTTCCGGCTCCGGCCGCGCCAGGAGGAGGTTGCCGCGGATGGTGGAGTCGAACAAGTGTGCCTCCTGCGGGCACCAGGCGGCGCGTCCGCCCAGGTACAGGTGGCCGCTGGCCGCCGGTAGGAACCCCAGGATCGCGGCCAGCAGGGTCGACTTGCCAGAGCCGGAGGCGCCGGTGACGGCCAACCAGCGCCCGGGCCCGGCCTCGGCCGTGAGTCCGGTAAAGACGGTGCCGCCGCCCGGCCAGGCAACGGCGAGGTCCACCAGTTCGATCCCTGGCCCGCCGTCGGGCCGTGAGGCCACGGACACCAAGCCTCCGGCAGCGGCGTCGTCGCACTGCGACGGCTCCAGGACGCCTGCCTCGCTGATCCGCCGCATGACGGCGCGCAACGCCGGGTACTGCCGCACAGCCGTGGTGATCGCCCCGTACGGGTCCACCAGGGCAAGCTGAACAAGGACGACGACGGCGACCGTCGCTGGTTCGACCGCGCCGCTCAGAGCGAGCGGGGCGGCCAGCAATGCGCTGGCCAGGGCGGCTCCGGCGCAGGCCAGGACAGTCAAGGCCTGGCCCAGTCCTTCCGCCCAGGCTGAGCGCTGTGAGGCAGCAGTCGCGGCCCGGTCTGCCCGGCCTATCGCGCCTAGCACAGGGGCGCTCACGCCGTTCGCGTGGAGTTCTGCGCGGGCGTCCAGGGCGGCGGCCACGTGACGGAGCACTCCGGAGCGGAGTCTTTGTTCGGTGCCGGCAGACATGCGGTCGGCGGCCAACGCCAGTGCAGGGGCAACCACAATGCTCAGCAGCGCTGCTACGCCCACAGCGGGCAGCGCCGCGGGAAGCAGCAATCCGATCCCGCACACTGCGGCCGCGGCGACAGCTAGGGCAGTCACGGGCGGCAGCACGACGCGGGGCAGGAGCTCGCGGACAGTGTCGACGTCGTCCACCACCGTGCCCAGGACGTTGCCGCCCTGCAGCAGCCGGCGCAATGACAGTGCCCGTCGGCTCAGCGACTCCCACAACCGGCCACGGAGCCGGGTCAGTGCGGCAAACACGGCGTCATGCAACAGCAGCCGTTCGGCGTACCGCAGGCACGCCCGGCCGACGCCGAAGAACCGCACGCCGACGATGGCAGTGAGCAGAAAGAGGATGGGCGGCTGCTCGCTGGCGCGGATGATCAGCCAGCCGGACAGCCCGGCGAGGGCGACGGCGAAGAGCGCCGCCAAAGTGCCTACGGCCCCAGCGGCGGCAAACCGACCCATTACAGGGGCCAGCAGGCGACGCAACTGGGAGGTGACTGAGCCGGCCGAGCCGGACGAGCCGACTGAGCCCGCTGAGCCCGCCAAGCCGGCCGAGCCGACGGTCACGGCAGGCGCGGCGCCAGCCTCCGGGCGGCCCGGCGTCGGGATCGGTGTCACGCTCGGGCTCGGCGGCGCGCTCGGGCTCGGCGGCGCGGCACCCGCAACAGAAGGCTGCCGGATTGCCGCGGCCTGGACGTCCACATCTGCCCGGTCAGATGCCGGCCAAGGCGTGACGGCGTCCGAATGTTCGATCCCGTGCCCGCTTCCGCGCGGGGCCACCGCGACGAGTGTGTCGGCAAGCTCACGGGTCTGCAGGTCGTGTGCGACGAGCAGAACAGTGACCTGTCCGCGGAGCCCGGCGAGGGCCCGATTGACCAATGTGGCCGATGCCCGGTCCAGGTGGGCCGTGGGTTCATCCAGGAGCAGCACGCTGGCGCCGGCTTCGATCCGCGCCAGCCCGCGGGCCAGGGCCACCCGCCTCAGCTCCCCCGGGCTCAGCTCGGACGGGTGCTTGGCGGCCAAGTGCTCCGCGCCCACGGCTGCGAGGCACCGTTGCGCCGCCGCGTCGCTGTCAGCGCTGGCCGACGTGCCGCGGGCAGTGCCCGCCGCGGCGTCGCCTGCACCGCCGGCCGGAGCACTGTCCGCACCGTAGGTGGGAACGCCGAGGTACAGGCGGATCTCGTCCAGCACCGTGGACGCCACCATGACGGGGTGCTGTGGCACCCACGCGACGTCCGCCGTCGTGAATCCTCCCAGGCGTCCGGACACGACGGTTCCCGTGCCCGTCCCGATGGTCCCCGCTAGGACGCCGAGCACGGTGCTCTTGCCGGCGCCGCTGGCCCCGTCGAGTGCCGTGATCCGGCCGGCGGCGGCGGTGAAGCTCAGTGGGCCGACGGCGGCGTCCGTGCGACCGCCGAACCGAACGGTCAGCCCGCCCACGGTGACCTCAGGCGGGCCACCAGCGGGTCCGGCGGCCGGCGCCGGGGTCAGCGGCGTGGCTCCCGGGTCCGCGAGGACCTCATTGGTTTCGGCGAGCGCTGCCCGGCCGTCGTCGCTGGCGTGGTGCGCGGTGCCAAGCTCGCGGAGCGGCAGGTAGCAGTCGGGAGCCAGAATGAGCGCAAGCAGCCCTGCCTCCAGCGCCATGTCGCCGTGAACCAGGCGGACGCCGATGAACACGGCAACCACCGCCACGGAAATGGTTGAGATGAGTTCCAGGGCCAGGGCGGAGAGGAAGGCCGTGCGCAAAGTCCCCATGGTCCGGGAACGGTATTCCTCGGACATGTCCTCGAGTGCCTGGCGCTGGGCGGCGGCCCGGCCCAGGCCGACGAGCACGGGCAAACCTTTGGCGAGCTCGATCATGTGGCCGGAGAGCCGTGCCAGTGCGGACTGGGCTTCCCTGACGCGTTCCTCTGTGTACCGCCCGATCAGGACCATGAACAGCGGCACCAGCGGCACCGTCAGCACGATCACCACGGCGCTGATCCAGTCGGCGAACAGGATGCGGGCCCCCAGCAGCAGCGGGATGGCCGCACAGTTCACCAGCGCCGGCAGGTACTGGGTGTAGTAGTTGTCCAGGGCATCCAGCCCCCGGGTGGCCAGGACGGCGAGGCCGCCGTCGGCGGGCCCGGACGCGCGCGTTCCGTTCCTAAGTGCCTGCTCGAGAAGTTGACTACGCAATTCCTCCTTCACCCCGAGCGCCGCCCGGCGCGAGGCCACCGTCTGGGCCCACACGGTCAGTGACCGCAGCACGGCCCCGGCCACGCCCAGAACCAGTTGGTCTGCCCATGCGGGGTCATGCGCCGCGAGCCCGGCGAGCATTGATGCCACAGCCTGGGCCATCAGCACCAGGGACAGCGCCTTCAGGGCGGCCAGCAGGCCCAGCAGGTAGAGCGCGGAACGGGTCGCAGGGCCGGAAGGGAACGGTCTCATCAGCGAAGTTAGTCCTTCGGTGCCAGGGCTTTGGCGGCGATCGCGGGAAGGAAGCTGTGCGCCTCCGGGATGTGCGCCGCGCTCACCCGGCGCCGGAATACCCAGTACGTCCAGGCCTGGTAGGCCAGGACCAGCGGCAGCCCGATGCAGGCCACAATGCTCATCAGGCCCAGGGTGTAGTCCGAGGACGAGGCGTTGGAGATTGTCAGGTTGAACGCGGGATTCAGGGTGGACGGAAGCACCACTGGGAAGGCTGCACCGAAGATGGACGCGCTGCCGAGCAGGAGGAACACCCCCAGTGACATGAAGGCACGGCCCTCGGCACCCTTGCGGGCGAAATTCCATGACAGGCCTGCCGCGACGACGGCGGCCACGACGGCGGCGATGGTCCAGGCTTCGCCGCTGAGCAGCTGGAGGCTCACCGCCCAGCCGGCCATGGGCAGCAGCAGCACGGGCAGCAACCGGACGAACCAGGCCCGCGCCCGGTGGCGGACTTCGCCGTCGGTCTTCAGCGCCAGGAACCCGAGCCCGTGCAGGAGGGAGAACCCGACGACGGCGAACCCGCCGAGCAGTGCGTAGCCGCTGAACCAGGCGAACGGGCCGCCCTCGCGGTCACCGTTGGCATCCAGCGGCAGTCCCGTGGTGGTCAGGGCCAGTGCCGCGCCGACGCCGAAGGCCGCGACGAACGACCCTGCCGAGATGGCCCAGTCCCAGCGGGCGCGCCACCGGGGGTTGTCCACCTTGCCGCGGTACTCGAAGGCGACGGCACGGAAGATGAGCGCCACGAGGACCAGCAGCAGCGGCAGGTACAGCGCAGAGAACAGGGAGGCGTACCACAGCGGGAAGGCCGCGAACGTGGCGCCGCCGGCGGTCAGGAGCCAAACCTCGTTGCCGTCCCAGACCGGGCCGATCGTGTTGATCAGGACGCGGCGCTCCGTGTTGTCCCGGGCGAATACCTTAAACAGCATCCCGACGCCAAGGTCGAAGCCCTCAAGAAAGAGGTAGCCCGTCCACAACACCGCGATGGCGACGAACCAGATGGTGGGTAGCAGTTCCATGCTGAGAATCCTCTGCGCTTTTCCGTGTGGGGTTGCTGGGTAGGTGGGTTGCTGGGCCGGCGCCTAGTAGGCGAAGGCCAGAACGTCGTCGTCGGGTTTGCCCGGACCGCCCCGCGGGGTTTTGTCCTCGTTCTCGTCGGCGGGGGCGTGCACCAGTTCCGGCATGGCCGAGGCCACGCCACCGCGGATGTACTTGACCAAGAGCTTGACCTCCACCACCAGCAGCACCGCATAGATGCTGGTCAGGACCACGAGGGAGGTCAGGATCTCGCCGGCCGAGACCCCTGGCGAGACGGCCGCGGCCGTGAACATAAACACCTGATCGACTCCGCTGGGGTCCGGATTCGGGGCCACCACGAACGGCTGGCGGCCCATCTCGGTGAAGATCCAGCCCGCGGCGTTGGCCCCGAACGGTGCGAGAATGCCAAACACCGCCAGGCGCATGAGTCCGCGGGAGGCCGGCACGGTTCCCTTGCGGGTGGCCCACAGTGCCAGCAGGGCGGCGAGGGCGGCCACACCGCCGAAGCCGATCATCATCCGGAAGCCCCAGTAGGTGACTTCCATGACGGGCACGTACTGGATTTGCTGACCGGCGCGGTCCCCGTAGATGGGGTTGTTCGGCAAAGTGGTGCCGTACTTGGACTGGTACTCGCCCAGCAGGCTGTTGACGCCCTTGACCTCCGTGGTGAAGTCACCCTTGGCCAAGAAGGACAGAATGCCGGGAACCTCGATCACGGCCACGATGTCGTCGCAGTTCTTGGAACCGACGTTGCCGATGCTAAGGACCGAGAAGCCGGTGCCGTCGTGGCAGGCGGCCTCGGCGGCGGCCATCTTCATGGGCTGCTGCTCGAACATGAGCTTGCCCTGCAGGTCCCCGGTGACGGCGGTGCCCGCGAAGGAAATCATGGCGACGACGGCGCCGATCCGCAGGGAGCGGATCCAGACGGTGTGGTCGCTGCGGTCCCGGCCCAGGATGCCGGGGGCTTCGCCGGGAATTACCTTGCCGTCGGCCCCGATCGTGTCAATGCCGTCGTGGCGGCGACGCCAGAGGTGGTACCAGGCGATGCCGAGGAGGAAGCCCCCAGCGACGGCGAGGGCACCGAAAAGGGTGTGCGGGACGGCGACGAGGGCGGTGTTGTTGGTGAAGACCGCCCATGCGTCGGTCATGACGGGCCGGCCGTTGACCATTTGGACACCGACAGGGTGCTGCATCCAGCTGTTGGCAACAATGATGAAGTAGGCCGAGAAGACGGAGCCAATGACGGCGACCCAAAGGCAGGCCAAGTGGACGCCGGGTTTGAGTTGCTTCCAGCCGAAGATCCACAGGCCCAGGAACGTTGACTCGACGAAGAAGGCCAGGAGCGCTTCCATGGCCAGCGGGGCGCCGAACACATCACCGACAAAGCGGCTGTATTCACTCCAGGCCATGCCGAACTGGAACTCCTGCACGATTCCGGTGGCGACGCCCATGATGAAGTTGATCAGGAAGAGCTTGCCCCAGAACTTGGTCATGCGCAGATATTCCGGCTTGCCAGTGCGGTACCAGAACGTCTGGATCACAGCCACCACCAGCCCGAGGCCGATCGTGAGCGGCACCATCATGAAGTGGTAGACCGTCGTGATACCGAATTGCCAGCGTGCGATTTCCAAGGCGTCCAAGGCAGTCCCTACTTTTGGCTAGGCTCGAGCAACTTCTACGTGGCGTAGAAGTATGTCTTCTACAGAGTGTAGAACACATCGGCGCTTCCCTGTAACTCAGGCTCCCACGGCGCGTCACGGCCCGCAATGGCCGAACGGCCCCCAGCTCAGGGCCCCGAAGCGGCAGCCCGACACGCCGAAAGGCCGTGTTCTACTTCATGTAGAAAGAATGCGCAAAACGCGGTAAATTTGTAACTGAAGTGTTCACATACACCGCACCGGCAGGCACCAGCTTTTTCCCAGCACGACGCCGGCGCGGCAGTCATAGAAGGATGTATGCAATGGCAAGTCTCGGTGAACTGGAACGGGCAGTGATGGATCTGCTCTGGGCAGGCCAAGAAGCTGCGACGGCCAACACGTTGCGGGACCTCCTCGCACAGAGCACCCATCCCCAGGACGGCACCGCAGGGCACGTGGGCAAGGACCTCGCCGTCACCACCGTGCTGACCGTACTCTCGCGCCTAGAGCGCAAGGGCCTTGTGGAACGCGAACGCGGCACCCGCCCGCACCGCTACCAAGCCGTCTCGAGCCGCGCGGACCACACTGCGGAGCTCATGCACGAGGTCCTCGGCTCCGCCCCGGACCGCGAGGCAGTCTTGGCCCGGTTCATTGGTTCCGTCACGGACAACGAAGCAGAAACCCTGCGCAAGCTTTTGGGCCACAGCTAGCGCCCGATGTTCTGGACCTCATATTTTCTGGCGGTCCTGGCGATAGCATTGGCGTGGCCGGTGCCTATCCTCCTCTCCCGTGCCCAGTGGCCGGCCCGCTCCCCCTTCACGGCAATGCTGCTGTGGCAGGCGATCGCCCTCGCCGGCGGCCTGTCCATGATCGGCGCCATGCTGGTCTATGGGCTCGAGCCGGTCGGGGACAACCTGGTATCCGGCCTGCGGGCCCTGGCAGGGATGGTCTTCAACAATGCCCCCACCACTGAGCTGGGCTTTTGGCACATATTTGCGCTCTCGACCGCCGCCCTGCTGACGGCGCACCTCGTTTTCACCCTGCTGCTGACTTACTACAAGATCCAGCGCCAGCGCCGGCGCCACCGCGAACTGCTGGACCTTCTGGCCTCACCGTCCTCCGACGGCCCGCGGACCATGGTCCTGAACGTGGACTCGCCCGTGGCCTACTGCCTGCCCGGCGGCGCACGGTCCGTGACAGTTCTCTCCGACGGGCTCATGGCCGCCCTGGAGCCCGACGAGCTCCGCGCTGTGCTGATTCACGAGAACGCGCACCTTAGCCAGCGCCACCACCTGCTGCTGTGGGCATTCGCAGCGTGGCGCCAAGCCCTGCCGTGGCTCCCCACCACCCGGCTCGCGCAGGAATCGGTCAACTCCCTGATCGAAATGCTGGCCGACGACGTCGCGCTCAAGACGGAGACCAAGGCGACTCTGATCAAGGCGATTGCCATCGTGGCCAGCGGCTCCCCGGCCGCCCCGGCGGCACGCCTGGCGTTCGGCGAGCCCGGCCTATCGGACGTCGACCCCAGCCAGCCCGGCGCCACCGGGGGCACGGGTTCGGCGGGTACCACGGCGTCCCGCGTCAGCCGACTGCTCTCGCCCCGGCCGCCGCTGGCGGAACCGCTGCGGGCCGCCGTCCTAGCCTGCTGCGCGCTGCTGCTGGCCGTGCCGACGGCCTTGTTGCTCGTCCCGGGCCTCCTCGGCTAGGGCCGGGTCCCTGCCGACCGGCGGGACGTCAGGCGTCGATGCGCTCCCGGTCCAGGTTTGCGGCGCCTGCGATGATGAAGTCCTTGCGCGGCGCCACGTCCGAGCCCATGAGGAGGTCGAAGGTCTCTTCGGCCTGCTTGGCGTTCTCGATCCCGACCTTGCGGAGGGTCCGGTGACGCGGGTCCATGGTGGTTTCGGCCAGCTGCTCTGCGTCCATCTCACCCAGGCCCTTGTAGCGCTGGATCGGTTCCTTGTAGCGCTTGCCCTCTTTGGCGAGCCGCGCCAGCAGGACGTGGAGCTCGGCCTCGGAGTAGGTGTAGATCATCTCGTTGGCCTTCTGGCCGGCGTTGACCACCTCTACCCGGTGCAGCGGCGGGACGGCGGCGAAGACGCGTCCCTCGTCGATCATCGGGCGCATGTAGCGGAAGAAGAGCGTCAGGAGCAGGGTCCGGATGTGGGCGCCGTCGACGTCGGCGTCGGTCATCAGGATCACTTTGCCGTACCGGGCGGCGTTGATGTCGAACGTGCGGCCGGAGCCGGCTCCCACCACCTGGATCAGGGCCGCGCACTCGGCGTTGGAGAGCATGTCCCCCACTGAGGCCTTCTGGACGTTGAGGATCTTGCCGCGGATCGGCAGGAGCGCCTGGAAGTCGGAGGACCTCGCCAGCTTGGCGGTTCCGAGTGCGGAGTCACCTTCCACGATGAATAGTTCGGAGCGTCCGACGTCGTCCGTGCGGCAGTCGGCGAGCTTGGTGGGCATGGAGGACGTTTCCAGCGCGTTCTTCCGGCGCTGGGTTTCCTTGTGAACCCGCGCCGAAATGCGGGACTTCATCTCGCTGACGATTTTTTCCAGCAGCAGCGCGGACTGCGCCTTATCGTTGCGGTTTGCGGACGTCAGCTTGGCGCTGATCTCCTGTTCCACCACCTTGGCCACGATGGCCCGCACCGCCGACGTGCCCAGGATTTCCTTGGTCTGGCCCTCGAACTGCGGTTCGGCCAGCCGCACCGTCAGGACTGCGGTCAGGCCGGCGAAGATGTCGTCTTTTTCGATCTTGTCGTTGCCGGCCTTGAGCTTGCGGGCGTTGGTCTCCACGGCCTTGCGGAACGTCTTGAGCAGGGCCTGCTCGAAGCCGGACTGGTGGGTGCCGCCCTTGGGCGTGGAAATGATGTTGACGAAGGTGCGGACCGTACTGTCGTAGCCGATCCCCCAGCGCAGCGCGACGTCGACCTCACAGTCGCGCTCGACCTCCGCGAGCTGACTGTGGCCCTTTTCGTCGATGACGGGGACGGTTTCCTTGAATTTTCCGGCACCGTGGAGCCGCCAGATGTCCGTCACGGCCGGGTCCGCGGCGAGGAAGTCGACAAACTCGGAGATGCCCCCGTCGTGGTGGAAGACCTCCTCATGAGGGCCGGATTCGCCGGGAGTGCCGGCAACCCTGCGTTCATCCCGGACCGTGAGCTTCAGTCCGGGGACCAGGAACGAGGTCTGGCGGGCACGTGCGGCGAGGTCATCGTAGGAGAATTTGGCGTCGGGGGTGAAGATCTGCCGGTCCGCCCAGTAGCGGATCCGGGTTCCGGTCACGCCGCGCTTGGCCTTCCCAACGACGTCCAGCACGGAGCCGTCGATGAAGGGTTCGAAGAGCGTCGCGGGGTCCGGCTTGGTGCCCGGATCCTTGAACCGGCCAGGCTCCCCCCGGCGGAAGGACATCTTGTAGGTCTTGCCGCCGCGGTCCACTTCGACGTCCAGGCGTGCCGAGAGCGCGTTGACCACGGAGGCACCCACGCCGTGCAGGCCGCCGGAAGCGGTGTAGGACCCGCCACCGAACTTTCCACCGGCGTGCAGTTTGGTGAAAACCACCTCGACGCCGGTCAGCCCGGTTTTCGGTTCGACGTCCACCGGAACGCCACGGCCGTCGTCGTGGATCTCCACCGAATTGTCCGCATGCAGGATGATCTTGATGTCGTGGCCGAACCCCGCCAGGGCCTCGTCGACGGAGTTGTCGATGATTTCCCAGAGGCAGTGCATGAGTCCCCGGGAGTCCGTGGAGCCGATGTACATGCCCGGGCGCTTACGGACGGCCTCGAGGCCCTCCAGCACAGAGAGGTGCCGGGCGGTGTAATCAGAACTGGGTGCCACGGGTCGTGAACTCCTTAAAGGATCGGGGCCGCCCCCGCTGCGTGCGCAGGCGGGCAGTCACAGAATTTGACGCTCTTCCTAGGTTAGTCGGACTCGCGGCCATCGACGGTTTGCCACTCCCCGCAGGGACTCTCCGGCCAGTCGCCGTTATTGAGACGTGATACGCGGACAGCGAAAGTTGGCCATCCGTTCCATGGTTTGGCCACGAATGCTGGTTATATGGGTATACCGATCTACTAAGGAGGCCGAACATGACAACAGCAGTTGCGGACCGCACACTGACCGCCGCAGACCGGTGCGATCGTTGCGGAGCACAGGCATATGTCCGAGTTGTTCTCGGTGCCTCCGGCGGTGAGCTTCTTTTCTGCGGCCACCACGCACGCGCCGTAGAGCCGACACTCAAGCCGCTCAGCTCAGACTGGCATGACGAGACTGACCGCCTTCACCAGAAGGCCCCGGTTCCGGTCGACTAGACCGCAACGCCGGTTTCGCTTTGGCGCCTTACAGGGTGCCGGGCGACTTGAGACCACTGCATCAGGGTCCCTCCATATCGGAGGGGCCCTGATTCGTTAAGGGATGTTTTTCCGTGGGCCACCTGCGCGAAGCAGCGTGGCGGAACTAGGAGCACCTGCGGCATTAACTGCAACGCGGGGCCACTTCCTGCCCGTTCCTCCGGTGAGGACGGGCGGGAGGTGACCCCGCGTTGCTGCGAACTTCGCCTGGCCTGTGGGCGCTTAGTCCAGGTAGTCGCGCAGGACCTGTGAGCGCGACGGGTGCCGCAGCTTGGACATGGTCTTGGATTCGATCTGCCGGATGCGCTCGCGCGTCACGCCGTAGACCTTGCCGATTTCGTCTAAAGTCTTCGGCTGACCGTCGGTGAGGCCGAACCGCATTGCGACTACACCGGCTTCACGCTCGGACAACGTGTCCAGCACCGAGTGCAGCTGTTCCTGCAGCAGGGTGAAGCTCACGGCATCTGCGGGAACCACAGCTTCGGAGTCCTCGATGAGGTCGCCGAACTCGGAGTCGCCGTCCTCGCCAAGCGGGGTGTGCAGCGAGATGGGCTCGCGGCCGTACTTCTGGACCTCCACGACCTTTTCCGGAGTCATGTCCAGCTCGAGGGCCAGCTCCTCCGGCGTGGGTTCGCGGCCGAGGTCCTGCAGCATCTGGCGCTGGACGCGGGCCAGCTTGTTGATGACTTCCACCATGTGCACCGGGATGCGGATGGTGCGGGCCTGGTCGGCCATGGCCCGGGTGATCGCCTGGCGGATCCACCAGGTGGCGTAGGTGGAGAACTTGAAGCCCTTGGTGTAGTCGAACTTCTCGACCGCACGGATCAGGCCCAGGTTGCCTTCCTGGATCAGGTCCAGGAACAGCATGCCGCGGCCGGTGTAGCGCTTGGCCAGCGAGACGACGAGGCGGAGGTTGGCCTCCAGCAGGTGGTTCTTGGCACGCTTGCCGTCGTGGATGACGAACTCGAGCTCACGCTTGAGCTTCGGATCCATGGTGCCGTCGTCGGCGGCGATTTTCTCCTCGGCGAAGAGCCCGGCCTCGATGCGGAGGGCCAGGTCCACTTCCTGCTCGGCGTTCAGCAGGGCGACCTTGCCGATCTGCTTCAGGTAGTCCTTGACGGGGTCGGCGGTAGCGCCGGCGGACATGACCTGCTGCACGGGGGCGTCGTCGTCGTCGGCATCGGAGTACACGAAGCCGGTGCCGGTGGTGGCCGCGGCCTTGCCGGCGACTTCTTCGCCTTCTACTTCGTCGCCGAGCTCGGCGGCGTCGGGTGTGATGTCGTCGAGATCTTCTTCGTTGTCGGCGTCATCGTCAGAGGTACTGGCTGAGCCGGCGGCTTCTGCCGCGGCTTTGGCGCCG
Organism: Arthrobacter sp. 05L421; assembly: GCF_056397785.1. NCBI lineage: Bacteria > Bacillati > Actinomycetota > Actinomycetes > Micrococcales > Micrococcaceae > Arthrobacter > Arthrobacter sp. 05L421. The sequence continues at coordinate 147,367 of NZ_JBFTOC010000009.1, read as the reverse complement.
GGCTTAGGCCCGCGCTTCTTGGGCTCAGGCTTGGCGACTCCGGTTGCGGTGTCGCCACCCTCGGCGGAAGCGGCGTCCTTGACAGCCTTGTTGGCTGCGCGCGTGGCGGCGCGCTTGGCGTTGGTCGCCGCCTTCTTCTCCTCAGGGGACAATTCGGCCTGGTCGGCGGGTTCCTTCTTCGCGGAAGACGGGGTCACTGAAAACCTTTCTAGCTGCGGTCTGCGGAATCACCATACGGGCAACACCACTATGACCCTGTCAAGTCCGTGTTCAACATCAGGTGCAACCACGACCAGCAGAGCCACTAAGTAGAACTGCTGGAATGGCCTTAATGTTCCCTGTTTCCAGGGAACATTTAGGGCACTTGATACACGGACCCAACCGGGTCGCGGCAACCATTGTCTCACGGTTTTTTCCCTGAGTGCCTTTCGGGACGCCGGGTCCACCAATTGCCGCAGCTTCCGCGCCTCGTCAGTCACTCATGCGGCGTCAGGCGCAAATTTCTGCCAGGCGGCCTCACGCCTGGCGGCCCAGCCGCAAAGGGTACCGCGCCGGCCAAGCTCTGCCAGCAGTTCGGCGAGCCTGTACCCCGGGTGCTCCTGCAAGGCCTGCCGGTACAGGGCGTCGGCGTAGGAGCCGCGGCCACGGCACCATTCGATCCAGCCGCGTGCTGTCAAGGCGGCCGCGGTTGACTCGCCGTCGCCCAGAGCGCCGAGCCGCACCAAGACCCGCTCGAGCCCGACCATCATGGCCCAATCCGGGACCGATGGCGCCAGTCCGAGCAAGACTTCCCCGTAACCGGGGACCGCTTCGACAACCGGCGCGGCGCCGGCAGCGAACACGCCGACGGCCGGCGTCTCCGGCAGCGGCGTTCCCCTGACCGACGGGAAACGAGAAGCCGGACCGGACAAGCGATCGGGCAGGCGATCGGAAGAGCCATCCGCTGTACGGCCAGCTGCGCGGCCGGATGTGCGGCCGGCTGTGCGACCGGAAATTGGCCCTGACAGTGGACGAGGCGTCGGTCTGAGACCTGAGCCGGACATGGAGCCGGTCAAGGCGCCGGGACCGGCCTCTGTGTCGAACATGCCGAAGTCCTCGGCGCCGAATTCGGCCGCGGTTCGTCCGGCTGCCGCCATGACGAGCACAGCGTCCCGCCATGACGGAATGCACAGACTGGCCCGGAGGTAGCCGGCCAGTTCGGGTGAGAGCTGAAGTGGCAGGACCGCGGTCCTGGGATCGGAGCTATTGAGATCGGTTTTACGGGGACCGAGGTTCCCTGCTGGGCGGTTCCCTGTGTCGGGCGTCCCGGCGGGGTGTTTCCCGGCTTCGGGCGCCCCGGCGGGGTGGTTCCCGGCGTCGGGCGTCCCCGCGGGGTGGATCCCTGCTGCGTGGTTGTCGGCGTCGGGCGCCCCGGCATCCGGGGCGCTGGCCCGAGGAGCCTGGCTACTCGGGGCGCCCGGTGCGAGGCCAGACGGATGCTCGAAGCCAGTGGCGGCCTGCATGGCCATCGTCCAAACATCGAGGACCTGGTCAAATTGGGCCCGGTCCCGCCGACGCGGGGCGAATTGCTCCGCCCAGCCGCACTCGGCCGCGCGGACGGCGGGGTCCACAGGAAGCGGCGCCGGATTGGCCCCTTGCGCGCCGGGGACGGCGCCGACGCTGCTGCCGCGGTAAACCATCTCGGCGTTGAGCCTGCTGTTCCTGATCTCCTCGATCGGCCGGCCGGGTGTCCCGCAGCACTCCGGATCATCGCAGTACGCGTTGCGCCAGAACTCAGCGCCGATCATCCAAGCATCCCTCAAGGGCAATCCGGCTGCCTCGAGGGCAAGCTCGAGTTCCTTGAGCAGGGCGGCCCACGCTTGGCCGCCGCGGCGGCTGTCCGCATCGGCGTCGGTGAAAAAGGCCAGCAACGAACCGTCGGCCGCTTCGTCCGCCTGCAGGTAGGCCACGACATTGCGTGCGAAGTCCGCTAGCGGATCCCTCCGGCCGGAGCCGGAGCCGCGCTTGGGGACTGCCCTCCCGCGCCCGCCGGCACCGGAGCCCCCGCCGCCGCCGCTCGCTCCCCCACCGACGGCCCCACCGGCCCCGTGTGCGGCGCCGCCGCCTCCGGGCACGGGGAGGTCCACCCGCAGCGTGGCTCCGAGCCGCTTGCCTTGCAGGGTCATGGCCACGAGGCTGTTTTCCGGCCAGTAGCCGAGGGAGTGCGGGATGAAGCCCAGGATGTCTTCGGGGCCAGTGATTCTCAAGTGATCGGGAGCTGTCATGAACCCAGCTTCGCGGCGGCCGCGTCCCCGCGGCAGTCCCAGACTGCGCTATGTGGATAACCGCGTGCGGACCAACATGTCTCCTAGGCCCACAGTGAGCCAGTTCCGCCGATCGAAGCGCACCCAATCAGGCGACACGGGCACGACGGGCCGGGGCCCTGCCACCCGCGAATACTGACAGGAATCCGCACCGTTGAAGTGGCAATGCCGACTATTTTGCGGTTCCCTTCAACGCTGCCACGTTGGCGTCGGCCATCCGGCGAATCTCTTTGACCTTTGCGATCTGTGGTGCCAGTTCCTGCATGCGGGTTGTCAGGTACTTGTCGAGGACCTTGTCCAGGGCGGCGTGGAAGCCGGTCCTCTCTCGGCAGACCGCGTCGGTCACAGCGATTCTGAACTCTTCCTGGCCGCCTGCGGCTTTTCCTGCCTTTGCTGCCTGCTGCGGGTTCGCAAAGGAGGCGTAGGGGGTTTCCCTCATGCAGGCCGCCCAGGCAGTGACGGCGTTGTCGATTCCTGAGTCGCCGGATGCGGACAGGCTGGCCGGGAAGAACCAGTTATTGGCGATGCCGGTGGCGAGCATGTAGTGTTCGGCGCTGCCATAGATCTGTGTCATGGCTTCGCCGCGGCATCCCCCGGAGGACGTTCCCATCCCGTCGACGGTGGTCATTGGCGCGGCGTGCCCGGGCCCGCTAAGGGCATGGGTGAAGTCCGGGTCGGCGAAGAGTTTGCCGTCTGTGGACCCTGGGGCTGGCTCGTGGGGTCCTTGCGAACCGGTGCTGGCGTAGCCGCTGGCTTTGGCAGCCTCGACCGAGAGCCGTTTGAAACCGATGGCCCCGTTGAGGTCCAGCGTGGTCGCGGAGCCGGGCGGCGTGTAATCGAAGCCGGCATTGGCCATGCAGAGCCGGACAGCCTCCTGCATCCCTTTTTCGGCAATCGGATCCGCTGAGGCGTAAGCCTCGGCCTGCCGGACGATCCCTGGCACCGGCTCCGGCGATGCGGTAACCGACGCTGCCGGGATCGTGGCCGCGACCAGCGCGGTGCCGGTGCCGAGGATCAGGACGGCAGCGCCGAAGAACTTCTTTTTCATGGTGGCTCCTTCGGTTGTTTTGGGCAGTGCAGTGGCTGGCCTTCGCTGTGCGCGAAGGCCCCGGCGGGTGGACGGTGGGGCTAGTTCAGTACGTTGTTTTCGTAGGCGAAGGCGACCAGCTGGATGCGGTTCTTCAGCTTGAGTTTGGACAGGATGCTGCCCACATGGGACTTCACTGTGGCCTCGCTGAGTACGAGTGACGCGGCGATCTCGGCATTACCAAGCCCTTTGGCGGTCAGCCGGAACACGTCGCGTTCCCGCCCGGACAGCTCTGCCAGGACGGCGTCGTTCCCGGCCGAGGGCGTGGTGTAGTCGCGGAGCAGTTCGTTTGTAATGGCGGGCGCGATCACCGAATGGCCCGAGTGGACCGTTCGGATCGCGGCCAGCAGGAAGTCGGGCGTGGTGTCTTTGGTCAGGAAGCCTGCGGCGCCGGCCTGGATGGCCCGGACAACGGCTTCGTCGTGCTGGATGGTGGTCAGAACGATGATCTTGGTGGTAGTCCGACGGGGCGCTTCCAGGATCGTCCTCGTGGCCGTGATTCCGTCCATGACAGGCATCCGAATGTCCATCAAGAGCACATCGGGGCACGTCTCCTGCACGAGTTCCACGGCGGCTGCCCCGTTGACCGCTTCGCCGACAAGATCCATATCCGCCTGGCTTCGCAGGATCATCTTGAGTCCCGCACTGAACAGCGGCTGGTCATCGGCCAGGGCAATCCGAATCGGTGCAGTAGTCATGGCTTTGCTCCTGCCAAGATTCGGGGGCTGGGACTGCTCGGGTCCGCTGCTGCTTGCTGGCCGGGATCTGCCAACGGAAGGAACGCCAGCACTTCGAAAGTCTCATCGCCCTGGATAGTTTCGATCCAGCCGCCCGCGGCTGCGGCGCGGGCTTTCATTCCTGCGATCCCGCGACCCGGTGGGGTGGTCTCCGGCCTCGCGGCGCGGCTGGTGACGAGCGACGAGCGGATCCGGAGTTCAAGGGACGAGTCTTTCCAGACCACGTGCAGGCGCACGCCCCGGCTCCGGTCCCCGTGTTTGAAGGCATTTGTCAGGCACTCCTGCCCCAACCGGTAGACCGTTAGGTGCTGCGTGCGGGTCATGTCCTGTGGGTCGCCTGTCGTTTCTATCTGGACCGGCATGCCGCTGGAGTTCAACCTTTCCGCAAGAATCGCCAGGTCCTCAGCCTGGTGCGCCGGTTGGTCGCTGACGTCAGTGGAGAAGCCTTCGATCAGCCGCCGCGTTTCGACCAGTGCGGTCCTGGCTGATTCGGCGATGACCCTGGACGCTCCCTCGACAGATTCCGGCTCCACGCGGTGGATGAGGCGTATTCCGTCGGCCTGCGCCACGATGACCGTCAACGAATGTGCCAGGACATCATGCAGCTCCCCGGCGATTCTGTTGCGCTCCTGCTCGACAGCAAGTTCCGTCGCCGTTTCACGCAGTCGGGTTTCCGCCGCGAGCTGCGCCCTGCGGCTCCTCGAGGCGGTGTCTACCGCCACACCGACCGCCCAGGCGGCGAGGTTCAAGGCGGCGAACGCCCCGAAGATCAGAAAAGCGTAGGTGAGGGTTCGCAGTAGTCCCCTCCCGTATATCTGGCTGGCGAAGATGACGTTGATCCAGGTCCGGTCGGCGAACCAGTTGACCGTGATGATACCGGCAAATAAAACAGCGGCCATGGGTGCCATCCACCGGTTCCGGGTTTTCCAACCTCTCACTGCGAAGAAGATGACAACCGGGACGGCGGCGTAGCTCAGCACGCCGGACAGAAAGACCATTGGGAAGACCTTGAGGCCCTGCAGGGCCAGGGCGACGAACACCAGCCCCAGGGCTGCCGCCGGCAGGACCTCCGCCACGGCGACACCCGTGAGGAGTGCCAGCAGCAGGGCGCTGTTCTGGTCGAAATGGCGCTCCTCCAGGACAACGAGCGTCCCCATCAGCAGCGCGGCCGTAGCCGGTGCTGCCAGGAGCCTCACTGGCTGGATCGTTTTGAACATGCCTTCACCCTAAGCGGGCTTCCACACCACCAAGGCTGATTCCGGGTGAGTTCCACCCGGATGATGAACAACTTCACTCTTACGGATGATCAGTCCGCCACGACGGACGTGGGGAGGCAACTAGGCTTCGACAGCTTCCGCGGGTTTCGTGCGGCCCCTCAGATCGACTCGCCCTGGCCTGCAAAACAAGAGATCAGGGAGTGCGGCGGCGCTCCGCGACCAGCCTGCGCTGCGCAGCGAGGGCCTTGAGCAGCGGCGGAACCATGACCCCTTGGGCCGCCATCTGGCGCCGGACTTTCCGCCGGGTCACCATGATGCCGCAGGCTCCCCCGGCAAGCAGCAGGAACTGCACGCTCAGCGCCACCCGGAACGAATCCAGGCCGTAGAGCTCCCCCTGGGAGAACCCGCTGGCGTGCAGGAGGTCAAGCACCAGCCCAATCAGGTAGATGGAGACCAGTGCGGCAATGAAGCCGCCCACGTTGACAATCCCGGTGGCGGTGCCCAGCCGGTGCGCCGGGTTGAAGGTCCGGGCGAAGTCGAAGCCAATCATGGAGCCGGGACCGCCGACGGCCAGCGTCACCACGAGGGCAGCCAGGAGCCAGAGCGGCGAGCGTCCCGGCAACAGCAGCACCGCTGCCCACGCGGCGGCGGTGCACCCCGAAATCAGCAGCACCATGGTGGAGCGCCGCAGCGGATGCCGGGCAACAAATCTGCCCATCAAAGGTCCGGCGGCAATTGCGGCGGCCACGTACAGCGCCATGAGGGCCGAGACGGTGCCGCGATCCAGCCCCTGTGCGGAAATCAGGAACGGGTAGCCCCACGTCATGGCAAAGACCGTGCCGCTGAACTGGACGGTGAAGTGGCTCCAGAGTCCGAGCCGGGTGCCGGGCTGCCGCCAGGCGTGCGCCAGCGAAATGCCGGTGGCGCGCAGCCCCTGGGAGGGCGAGGGAGGCGGGTGCCCGGGCGGCAGGTCCTGCAGCAGGAGGAGGACCAGCACGACGGCGAGGCCCGACATCGCGGCGAGTGTCAGGAAAGCAGGAGTCCACCCCGCGGAGTGCAGGATCATCGCGAACGGCACCACGCTGAACAGCTGGCCCAGCTGCCCGGACATGCCCGTGAGCTGGGTCAGCAGCGGCACACGCCCCGACGCGAACCAGAGCGGGATTAGCCGGATCACGGAGATAAACGTCATGGCGTCCCCGGCGCCTACCAGTACACGTCCTAGGACTCCGCCGGGGATGTTGTCGGCAAACGCCAACTGAAGCTGGCCGAGTCCCATCAGGACACCGCCGCCGGCCAGCATGGCGCGGGAGCCGAACCGGTCCACGAGGACGCCTACGGGAATCTGCAGCGCGGCATAGACCAGCAGCTGCAGCACGGTGAAAAAGGAGATCTGGGCCGCGCTGGCGTGGAAGCGTTCCGTTGCCTCCAGGCCGACCACGCCGAAGGAGGTGCGCTGGCTGACCGCCACGAGATAGGCAAAGATCCCGACGATCCAGATCAGCCAGGCGCGGGGAGAGGTCACTCTCCCATTATGCCCGGTTCATGATAAATAGTATTTATTGGCCGGGTTCTTTACGGGCCAGGTACGCCTCGACGGCAGCACCAAGGGCATCGGCGTTGGGAAGTTGGTCGTTCTCATCTGCCAGCAGCGACCTCCGGACCGTCCCCTCGGCTTTTTCGTCGTACCGGGCCTCCAGCCGCGAAACCACCTGCTGGACCTCCTCGGAGGCCTCGATCTGTTCGGCAATCTGCCGGCCCACCTCGCGTCCTGCCTCGCGCAGGCGGTCGGCCGGCAGCATAAGGGACGTCGCCGCTCCCAAGTACTCCAGACCGGCCACTGCGGCCGTGGGGTACTCAGCTTCGGCCAGGTAGTGCGGCACATGGATCACATAGCCGGCGACGTTCCGGCCGGCCTCCGTCAGGCGCAGCTCCAGGATGTGTCCCACCGCGGCCGGGACCTCCACTGTGGGCTTCCACACCGAGATTCCCTCGATCAGCTCCGGCCGGTTGCCGTGCACCGTTACACCGACAGGCCGGGTGTGGGGCACGGGCATCGGGATCGAATGGATCCAGGTGACGAGGTTGACGTCAAGGTCCTCGACGAGGCCGACGACGGCGCGTGCGAAGCGCTCCCACTGCAGGTCCGGCTCGAACCCGGCAAGGAGCAGGAACGGGCTGCCCAGCCCGTCGACCAGCCGGTAGAGGGCCAGGCTTGGGGCCTGGTAGTCCTGCAGGTGGTCCTCGACAAAGCTGATCTGCGGGCGACGGGAGCGGTAGTCGATCAGCTGGTCGGCGTCGAACTCCGCGATCATCTGGGCATCGAGCGTGTCCAGCAGTTCAGCGGTGATCTGCCGGACCACGTGGCCGGCGTCGGCGAAACCGGTGAACCCCATGACGAGGTTGAGTCCGCGCAGTTCGGGGCTGGAGAACAGCGCGGCATCACGGATGTAGAGCGACTGGGGATCCAGCAAAGAGCCGGAAATCCGTTCAATCACGGCGTGTTCCTTTCACGATGGCGGCGGTGGGAGAAGCGGGGTGCGGTCCGTCGTCGGGACGGTGCCCAGCAGAACCCGAGCAATCAGGCAGATCCTGCCGGCCAGTCCCATGAGGCACTCACCGCACGGCAGCGCCGCTATCAATACAACGCCTCGGGGCCCGGGCTAATTCCTGCCCGGGGTGTGCTCCAGCTCTCATTCGATTCAATTTCCGCACTGCCGAGAGACTACGATCGGACATGGCCCCAGGGCCTGTAGTGCAGACACCGGGTTGCGTCCCAGACCGACGGCGCCCCCGGGATCCCTGGCAGGGCGCCAAACATGCAGTTCCTGCCGAATATCACCGAGAACCATCACAGAGAATTGAGGACTGTCCTCGTGGTCAAGAATAGTGAAGTCAAACTTAGTGCAGTCGCAGGGGATTTGAGGAAATCCCCCAGCGATGCCCTCGTCATCGGCGTCGGACAGGGCCCCGACGGCCCCGTTTTGCTCGACAATCCGTTGACGGCCAAGGCCGCGGAGGCCCTGGCGGAATCACTGAGCGTTCTTGGCATTACCGGCGCGCCGGACCAGGCCCACCGGTTGCCCGGCCTGCCCGAGACTGGGGCCACCGTCCTGCTCCTCGCCGGCGTCGGCAAGCTGCCGGCGAAAAAAATCTCAGTGACGCAGCCGCTGTCCGAGGAGGCACTGCGCCGCGCCGCCGGCTCGGCCGTCCGCCAGCTGGCCGGCGTCACCACAGTCACTATGGCACTTCCGACGACGACCCTGGCCGAGGTCGCGGCCGTCGCCGAGGGCGCCGCGATGGGCGCCTATTCCTACACCGAGTTCCGGACCTCCAAGGACGGGCTCAAGGATCCGGTGAAGAACGTCGTCATCCGCACCGACTTCGCCACGGACAAGGCGCTCCAGCCGGTCCTGCAGCGGGCGTCCCTGATCGGCACGGCCGTGAACGCGACCCGCACCCTGGTGAACCAGCCGCCGAGCCACCTCTACCCCGAGTCCTTCGCCGACGCCGCCAGGGATCTGGCCAAGGGCCTGCCTGTCAAGGTGACGGTCTGGGACGAGAAGCGCCTTGAGAAGGAGGGCTTCGGCGGCATCCTCGGCGTCGGCAAGGGCTCCACCCGGCAGCCCCGCCTCGTGAAGGTCGAGTACGCCCCGGCCAAGGCCACGGCCAAAATCGCCCTCGTGGGCAAGGGCATCACCTTTGACACCGGCGGCATCTCCATCAAGCCGGCCCTGGGCATGGGCGACATGAAGTCCGACATGGCGGGCGCCGCCGTCGTCCTGAACACCGTCCTGGCCCTGGCGGGCCTCGGACTGCCCGTCAAGGCGACCGCATGGCTCTGCATCGCCGAGAACATGCCCTCCGGCGCTGCCCAGCGCCCGGCCGACGTCCTGACGATGTTCGGCGGCAAGACCGTCGAGGTCCTCAACACGGACGCCGAGGGCCGCCTGGTCATGGCCGACGGCATCGTCGCCGCCAGCCAGGAATTCCCGGACGCCATCATTGACGTCGCGACGCTGACCGGCGCCCAGCTGATCGCCCTGGGCGACCGCACCGCCGGGGTGATGGGCTCCGACTCACTCACCGGCGCCATCAAGACCGCCGCCGACCGGGCGGGCGAACTCGTCTGGCCGATGCCGTTGCCGGAAGAGCTCCGGGCCAGCCTCGACTCCCAGGTCGCGGACATTGCCAACATCGGCGAACGCCACGGCGGCATGATGACCGCGGCCGTCTTCCTGCGCGAATTCGTGGGCAAGGGCAAAGACGGCGAACAGATCCCGTGGGCACACATCGACATCGCCGGCCCGTCGTTTAATAACGGCAGCCCCTACGGCTACAACCACAAGCAGGGCACGGGCTGTACCGTCCGGACTCTGGTGGCTTACGTCGAGGACATCCTCGCCAAGTCCGTCTAGCCAGCATCGCGGCACTGTGGCCGGGGCGGCGATGCCTCCTCGGCCACAAAGCCGCGTGACACTGGACACAAGCGCTCCACAAACGCCATGGCAAGGTGGAGCATGTATTAGTGGTTCGCTAAGGTAAACCTTGTTTCCCAGAAGCAGACACAAATGTAGTAGTCACAAATGAAAGGGAACCGGCCGGCTGGCACAATCACAGCAGGCAGGTTCCAAGACCAGATGATGCGTACTCTCGTGTCATCGTTCACGCGAGGGAGCGTTTTAGTGGCCGATCAGGCAACTGCGCAAGAATTCGACATCCTGGTACTCGGCGGCGGCAGCGGCGGCTACGCCACCGCACTGCGTGCTGTCCAGCTTGGCCTCACCGTCGGCCTCATCGAAAAGGGCAAGCTCGGCGGCACATGCCTCCACAACGGCTGTATCCCCACGAAGGCCCTGCTGCACTCCGCGGAACTGGCCGACCACGCCCGCGACTCGGCCAAGTACGGCGTCAACGTGACCCTGGACAGCATCGACATCACCGCCGTCAACGCTTACAAGGACGGCATCATTGCCGGTAAGTTCAAGGGCCTGCAGGGTCTGATCAAGGGCAAGAAGGGCATCACCGTCATCGAGGGTGAAGGCAAGCTTCAGGGCACCGACACCGTCGTCGTGAACGGCACCGCGTACAAGGGCAAGAACATTGTCCTCGCGACCGGCTCCTACTCCCGCACGCTGCCTGGCCTGGAAATCGGCGGCAAGGTCATCACCTCCGACGAAGCCCTCACCATGGATTACATCCCCAAGAGCGCGATCATCCTGGGCGGCGGCGTGATCGGCGTCGAGTTCGCTTCGGTCTGGAAGTCGTTCGGCGTCGACGTCACGATCGTCGAGGGCCTGCCGTCGCTGGTTCCGAATGAGGACGCCACGATCGTCAAGGCCTTTGAGCGCGCCTTCAAGAAGCGCGGCATCAAGTTCTCCACCGGTGTCTTCTTCCAGGGCGTTGAGCAGAACGACGACGGCGTCAAGGTCACCCTCGTGGACGGCAAGACCTTTGAAGCCGACCTGCTGCTCGTAGCTGTCGGCCGCGGCCCCGTCACGGCGAACCTCGGCTACGAAGAGGCCGGAATCACCATCGACCGCGGCTTCGTTATAACCAACGAGCGCCTGCACACCGGCGTCGGCAACATTTTCGCCATCGGCGACATCGTCCCCGGAGTGCAGCTTGCACACCGCGGCTACCAGCAGGGCATCTTCGTCGCCGAAGAGATCGCCGGCCTGAAGCCGGTCATCGTCGAGGACATCAACATCCCCAAGGTCACGTACTCCGATCCCGAAATCGCCACCGTCGGCTACAGCGAGAAGGCCGCCAAGGAGAAGTTCGGCGAGGACCAGGTCCAGACCCAGGAATACAACCTGGCCGGCAACGGCAAGAGCTCCATCCTGGGTACGTCCGGCCTGGTCAAGCTGGTCCGCCAGAAGGACGGCCCCGTAGTGGGCGTTCACATGATCGGCGCCCGCATGGGCGAGCAGATCGGTGAAGCCGCGCTGATCGTGAACTGGGAAGCCTACCCGGAGGACGTGGCCCAGCTGGTCCACGCCCACCCCACCCAGAACGAAGCCCTGGGCGAGGCGCACCTGGCGCTGGCGGGCAAGCCCCTCCACGGCTAGGCATCTCCGCCCGCACCACCGCAAGAACTCCGTGCTTAGTGCACCCGGCCGGAAAAGCCGGGTGCACTAAGCTCGAACAAGGCAGCAATCATCCGCACAAAGATCAATAAGGAGAACGGGGACGACATGTCTGAATCCGTTAACTTGCCCGCCCTCGGTGAGAGCGTCACCGAAGGAACCGTCACCCGCTGGCTCAAGCAGGTCGGTGACCGGGTAGAGGTGGACGAGCCGCTGCTCGAAGTCTCCACCGACAAAGTAGACACCGAAATCCCCTCTCCGATCGCCGGCGTGATCGAGGAAATCCTCGTCGCCGAAGACGAGACAGCTGAAGTTGGCGCCCCGCTGGTCCGCATCGGCTCGGGTGACGCCGCCCCGGCCGCTGCAGAGGCTCCGGCCGCCGCCCCCGCCGAAGAGGCCCCGGCCGCCGAGGCCGAGGCCGAGGCTCCCGCAGCCCCGGCTGCAGAAGAACCGGCTGCAGCTCCTGCTTCTGCTCCCGCCGGCGAAGGCCACGACGTCACGCTGCCTGCCCTGGGCGAAAGCGTCACCGAGGGCACCGTTACCCGCTGGCTGAAGAGCATCGGCGACACCGTCGAGGTCGACGAGCCGCTGCTCGAGGTCTCCACCGACAAGGTTGACACCGAAATCCCGTCCCCCGTTGCCGGAACCCTCCTGGAAATCCGTGTCAACGAGGACGAGACCGCCGAGGTCGGCTCCGTCCTGGCCGTCATCGGTTCCGGCGCCGCAGCACCCGCCGCACCGGCGCCCGCCGCCGCACCGGAAGCCCCGAAGCAGGAAGCTCCGGCAGCCCCCGCGCCGGCAGCAGCTCCCGCGGCCCCGGAAGCACCGAAGCAAGAAGCCCCCGCTGCCCCGGCTGCTCCGGCTGCCCCCGCCGCACCGGAGAGGACGGAAGCTGCCGCACCGGCAGAGTCCGGCTACGTCACTCCCCTGGTCCGCAAGCTGGCCAACCAGCAGGGTGTCGACATTGCTGCCTTGACCGGGACCGGCGTCGGCGGCCGCATCCGCAAGCAGGACGTGCTGGCAGCTGCCGAGGCGAAGGCCGCACCGGCCCCCGCCACCGCGGCAACGGCCTCAGCACCGGCAACTGCACCCGCCGCTGGTGCAGCGTCCTCGCTGCGCGGCACCGTGCAGAAGGCTCCGCGCATCCGCCAGGTCATCGCCCGGCGCATGCGCGAGTCGCTGGACATCTCCACCCAGCTGACGCAGGTCCACGAGGTCGACATGACCAAGGTGGCCAAGCTGCGCGCCAAGGCCAAGAACTCCTTCCAGGCCCAGAACGGCTCCAAGCTGACCTTCCTGCCCTTCATCGCCAAGGCTGTTGCCGAGGCCCTGAAGCAGCACCCGAAGGTCAACGCCTCCTACGACGAGGACAAGCAGGAGATCACCTACCACAACGCCGAGCACCTGGCGATTGCGGTGGACACTGATAAGGGCCTGCTGGTTCCGGTCATCTCCGACGCCGGCAACCTCAACCTGGCCGGCCTGGCCGGCAAGATCGCCGACGTCGCCGACCGCACCCGCAACGGCAAGATCGGCCCGGACGAGCTCTCCGGCGGAACCTTCAGCATCACCAACATCGGTTCCGTGGGCGCCCTGTTCGACACCCCAATCATCAACCAGCCGCAGGTTGCCATCCTTGGTACTGGCGCGATCGTCAAGCGGGCCGTCGTGGTCGCCGACGAGAACGGCGATGACTCGCTGGCCATCCGTTCGATGATGTACCTCTCCCTGACGTACGACCACCGCCTGGTGGACGGCGCCGACGCGGGACGCTTCCTGCAGACGCTGAAGGCACGCCTTGAGGAAGGCGCCTTCGAAGCCGACCTCGGGCTCTAGGGTCTAAAAAACAAACCGACGGCGACGGCGGTGCGGGCGCCGGTGGGAAACCACCGCAGTGCCCGTGCCGCCGTCGCCGTTTGCCGTTGGCCCGCAAGCTGTTCACGGGGCCGCGGCGAGGCCTACTACGTTCTGTAGAAATCCCTGGCTAGACTGTCCCCATGAAAATCGCCATTGACATCCTGGTCTTCCTGCACATCCTAGGCGCTGCCGCAATCGTCGGTGGCTGGTTCGCCACCTTCAAGAAGCCCACCGTCCTGCCGGTGCAACTCTATGGTGCCATTGCGCAGCTGGTCACCGGGCTTGCGCTCGTAGGGATCTTGGGTGCCACCCACGAACCGGTCAACTACGTCAAGATCGCCGTAAAATTGCTGATCGCCATCGTTGTTCTCGTTGCCGCTGTGATCGGGTACCGGAAGGCTGCTTCCGGGGCTGCCGTCCCCAAAGGCTTGGCACACGCGGTCGGCGGGATGGCACTGATCAACATCGCAGTCGCCACGCTCTGGAACTAATTTCCGCACGATAATTCCGATGACGGCGCCGCTGTCGCTAAGCGGCTTGTCAGTCGCCGGCGATGCAGAATTCGTTGCCCTCGGGATCCTGCATAACATCCCAATGGAAGTCACCAATGTCATTGTCCGCCACGAACCGGGCACCGAGGGACTCGGCGTGAGCGCGCAGCGCCGCGGGGTCGAACCCCTGAATGTCCAGGTGCAGGCGCCGCCGGCCCTCCGTGGGCTCCGCGACCTGCTGGAAGGCCAACTGCGGGGCTCCGGGACCGGCGGGCCGGAGCCAGACGAACTGTTCGAAGCGGGACGACACCGCCGTCCCCAGCAGTGCGGCCCAGAACTGCGCCAGTCGTTCGGCATCGACGGCGTTGACCATGATCGTGGCGATGCGGGCCGACGGCACCGCAGGCGCGTACGCATCTTCGGTAATTTCCATGACGACACTGTACGGACGACTCTGCCAGGGGTCACAATCCTCTGACAGCGGAACCCCCGTGCGGAGGCCGCGCAGAATCCCTAGGATTGATCACGGCAGGCTCCGGCATCTCGCCGGGTGCCTGATTCACATCGACGTCGAGGAGTGGACATGGCAACAACACGCACCGCACACACAGTATGGAATGGCGACCTGATGACAGGCGCCGGCAACACCACCCTGGACAGCTCCGGGCTGGGCAACTTCGACGTCACCTGGAAGGCGCGCGCCGAGGCCGCCGAAGGCAAGACCAGTCCCGAGGAGCTCATCGCGGCAGCACACTCCGCCTGCTTCTCGATGGCATTCAGCAACGGCCTGGCGCAGGCCGGCTTCACGGCCGAGGAGATCAACACCAAGGCCGACGTGACGTTCCAGCCCGGCACCGGCATCACCGGCAGCCACCTCACCGTCGCCGCGCGGGTCCCCGGCATTTCTGCGGACGACTTCCAGCGGCTGGCCGGGGAAGCCAAGGTCGGCTGCCCCGTCTCCGCCGCCCTGACCGGCATCGAGATCACCCTGGATGCCACCCTGGCCTCCTAGCTCCGCCAGGCTCCTGGCCGCAGTTCAAGGGCCCGCAGTTCAAAGACCCAGTGCAGCGAAGGCCCCCGCCCTCCCGGAATTTCCAGGAGGGCGGGGGCCTTTTTGTGGATCCTTTGATAAGGGTCCTCGCCGTCGGGCGGGACCTAGGCCTGGCCGGCCTGCTGGCGCGCAGGCAGCGCTGCGGGCCGGACCCGGCGGTAGCCCTCGCGCAGCGGCGGACGGTCCGTGGGCAGCTCCTGGATCATTTCTTTCAACGCCCCGATTCCGTACTCCAGCTGCGGGTCGGTGCCGGCGGCGTAGGCGTGCGGCGGGAAAGTGACCTCGATGTCCGGGGTGACGCCGAAGTTCTCCACGCCCCAGCCAACGCCACCGGAGAACCAGGTGGCGTAGCGCGGCTGGGTGACGCCGGTGCCGTCGGCCAAGGCGAAGCGGTTGTCGATTCCGACAACGCCGCCCCAGGTGCGGGTACCAATGACGGGCCCGATCCCCCGCAGCTTGGAGACCTGGGTGATGATGTCGCCATCGGAGCCAGCGAACTCATCGGTGAGGATGATGACCGGTCCGCGGGGAGCGTGGTGCGGGTACGTCCGCGGCTTTTCCCCGCGCGGCATGCTCCAGCCGGTGACCTTGCGCCCGATGAGCTCGGCCACGAGCTGGGAGGTGTGGCCGCCGCGGTTGCGCCGGACATCGACAATCAGTCCGTCCAGGGCGGTTTCGGTGTCGAGGTCGCGGTGCAGCTGGGCCCAGCCGTTGGCCATCATGTCCGGGATGTGCAGGTAGCCGAACGTCCCATTCGAGGCTTCACGGACGGTCCGCCGGTTGCCGGCGACCCATTCCTGGTAGCGCAGGCGCTCCTCGTCCTTGACCGGGATCACCGCCACGCGGCGCTGGGCCCCTGCGGCCGCGCCGTGGCCGGCACCATTGCGCAGGGTGAGTTCCACGGCGCGGCCGGCCGCACCGACGAGCTGCACTGCCGGGGTCCGGGTTTGGGTAAGTTCGACGCCGTCGATCGCCAGCAGGACGTCGCCGGGCTTGGCGTCGGCGCCGGGCCGGGTCAGCGGCGAGGTGGCCAGCGGGTCGGAGGACTCCCCCGCGAGGATGCGGGTTATTTCCCAGCCCTCGCCGGTGAACTCCAGATCCGCGCCGAGGCGGCCCTGGGGGCTGCTGCCGTTCTCCGTGACGGCCACGGGGCGGACGTAGGCGTGGGAGGTTCCCAGCTCGCCGTGCAGCTCCCAGAGCAGGTCCACAAGGTCATCATGGGAGCCGAGGCGTTCCACCACCGGACGGTAGCGGGCGTGGATGGACTCCCAGTCCTGGCCGGCCATGTCCTCCGTCCAGAAGAAGTCGCGCTGCAGCCGCCATGCCTCGTCGAAGGCCTGGCCCCACACGCTGAGCGGGTCCAGTTGCACCCGGATGCGGCCAAGGTCCACCTTGACCAGCTGGCCGGAGTCCTCGTCGGCCTTGGCGCCGGCGGGGGCAACCCGGATCTGTTTGTCCTGGATGAACACGATCTTTTCTCCGTTGCCGGAGAGCCGGTAGCTGTCCAGCGCCTCGACAATCGTGGAGGCGCGGCGCTTGGCCAGGTCGTAGCGGACCAGGCTTGGCGCGGCGCCCTTGTCCTCGAGGCTGGCCCGGCCTTCGCCGGTGGTGCCGGCGAGTTCGCTGTCTAGCCAGAGCAGGGCCCCGGCAGCGGCGGCCAGTGAGGAGTAGTTGCCTTGCTGCACGGGAACGGAGATGACGCGATGGGCCAGTCCGTCGGCGTCGACCCGCACGGACGGCACGGGCTGGGCGGCGGACTGCCCCCCGCCCGCAGCGTCTATGGCCGCGCCTGACACTGCGTCTGCGTAGGCGGCGTCGGCGTTGTCCTCGAGATCGACGCTCGGGCCGAACGGCGATGGAGTGTCTGCGGCGAGGGCGACGAGGTAGGGCTTGATCGGGCTCGGGAAAGACAGATCGAAGGAGTGGCCGTCGTAGACCGGATCGAAACTGCGGTTGGAGAGGAAGGCGAGGAATTTGCCGTCCGGGGTGAACGACGGGGATTCGTCGCGGAACCGGCCGTCAGTGACGTCAATGATCGCCGCGTCCTTGCCGCCGTCGATCCTGGTGATCCGGAGCCGGCTGCGGGACCCGAAGGACGTGACCGGCTCGGACCAGCCGAGCCACGCGGAGTCCGGGGACCAGGTGAATCCTTCAATGCTGCCCTCGCCGATGCTGCTCAGCTGGGAAATCGTGCCCGTGCGCGTGTCGGCCAAGTAAATGTCACCGAAGGACGTCCCTACTGCGAGCCAGCGCCCGTCGGGGCTGGCTTCGATGGCGCTGGCCCGGCTGCGCTTGGGGAAGTCGATCCGGGTGACGTCGCTGGATGCAGGCGCCGCCGTGGCGGTTCCCGCATCGGCCGGCCCGGCCTCGGGGCCGGAGACGGATGCGTCAGCAGCGGCGGGGGCCGGGACTGCTGTGACCGGGCTGGACACGGCACTGGCCGCCGCGGCGGGGGTTGATCCGGAGCCGGTCAGCGCGGCTGCGGACACAGGCTTCGGCAACGGCATGCCGGCGTCTTCGGCGGACGCAGCTGTGGACTGCAGGCCGGGCTGGGGAGCGGACTCCGCAGCGGCCTCCGGCGTCTGCGGGGCTGTCACCGACGCGCCGGCCAGGGGCGCCGCGATGGCTTTCAGGTACAGGGCCTCCACGCCGTCGTGGTCGGCGACGTAGGCGATCCGGCCCTCACCGAAGGGCCGGGCCAGCCGTGCCCGGACGCCCGGGGTGGCTTCGATGACGCGGGACGGGCCGTCCTTGTGCCGCAGCCAGTGGACGGTTCCGTGGGATTCGACGGCGCTGGACGCGCCCGTGCGGTCCGGGACGACATCCCCGAGGTGCCGCGAGGGCTTCAGCGGGGCGGCGCGGCGCGCCTGCGAGGCGGACCCCAGCGAAATATCGAGTTTGACGGCCTCCGCATCGAGGCTGGGCAGCAGCCAGAGCTCCCCGGCCGACTCAAAGACGACGCGTTCCCCGTCGGTGGCGGCGTGGCGGACGTAGAAGTCCTCGTGGTCCGTGTGGCGCCGCAGGTCGCTGCCGTTCGGCAATACCGAGTAGAGGTTGCCGTAGCCCTCGTGGTCGGACAGGAACGAGATCCGTCCCTTGACCCAGAGAGGGTCCGTGAGGTTTCCGTCCAGCGTGGGGGCGAGCCGCTCGAATTCACCGTTTCCGTCGGCGTCGATCCACAGCTTGCCGGCGCCGCCGCCGCGGTAACGCTTCCACCAGGCGGGCTCACGCGAGAGGACGCTGGCGAGCACCACGGGGCGTTCGTCCCCGACGACGGGGCCAAAGGCCACCGATTCGACCGGGCCGAACGGGAGTTCCTGCGCCCAGCCGCCGGTCACGGGGAGGCTGTAGGCGTGGGTGTGCCGGCTGTCTGACTGGCGGAACGCGCTGGTGACCAGGACGTCGCCGTCGGGCGTGAAGCCCTTGACCCGGGTGGAGCTGTGGCCGAAGTAGCTCAACTGGCGGTAGCCGCCGCCGTCGACGTTTGCTGTGACGACCTCCGGGGCCGTCCCCTGGACGACTGTCCAGACCAGGCGCTTACCGTCGGGGGTGAAGCGGGGGTTGCGGGCCGGCAACTGCAGGGACGATACGCGCCAGGCACGGCCCCCGCCCACGGGTGCAATCCATACGTCGTCCTCGGCCACGAAGGTGACCAGATCGCCGTGGACATGCGGGAAACGGAAGTAACTCGAGGGGGTCATCGTTCG
Source organism: Arthrobacter sp. 05L421 (assembly GCF_056397785.1). Lineage (NCBI taxonomy): Bacteria > Bacillati > Actinomycetota > Actinomycetes > Micrococcales > Micrococcaceae > Arthrobacter > Arthrobacter sp. 05L421. The sequence goes on along the minus strand of NZ_JBFTOC010000009.1, from coordinate 128,828 downwards.
ATCATAGCCACAACGGTCGTGTCGGCCCGGGAGTTTCGCGGCCGTGCCGGGCATGGTGAGATGGATCATGCGAATCCTTATTGCCGGGGCCTCCGGGCTGATCGGAACTGCCCTTTCGAGCGCGCTGCGCAGCGAGGGGCACGACGTCGTGGCCCTGGTCAGGCGGGCCCCCGTGTCCCCGGCCGAGTTCCAGTGGGACCCGGCCGCCGGCCGGATCGACGACACCGCCCTGAAGGGCGCGGACGCGGTGGTCAACCTCTCCGGCGCCGGAATCGGCGACCGGCCCTGGACCAAGGCACGTGTCAACGAACTCCGCAGCTCCCGGCTGGGGGCGACACGGACCCTGGCGTCGGCGATGACCCGGCAGGACGCGCCGCCTGCGGTGTTCCTGAGCCAGTCGGCCTCCGGTTATTACGGCAACGCCGGCGGGGCGGTGCTCCGGGAGAACGCGCCGGCCGGGAACAGCACCCTGGCCCGGATCTGCGTCGACTGGGAAGCCGCGGCGAATGAAGCGCCGGCCGGGGTCCGCGTGGTCACGCCCCGCACCGGCGTCGTTCTGAGCCGCTCCGGCGGCGCGCTTGGCCGTTTGCTGCCGCTGCTGCGCCTGGGCGTCGGCGGCCCGCTCGGCAACGGCCAGCAGTACTGGCCATGGATCACCTTGCCCGATGTGGCCGGCGCCTTTTCCTTCCTGCTCTCGGCACCCGTGTCCGGGCCGGTCAACGTCAGCGCCCCCGAAACCGCGGACGTGAACTCCCTGATCGCCCAGCTGGCCGGGGCGCTGCACCGGCCGGCGGTGCTGCGGGTACCCGCCCCGGTCCTGCGGCTGGTGATGGGCCAACTGGCCGAAGAACTGCTGCTCGCCAGCCAGCGGATGGAACCGGCGCTGCTGAGCGAAGCCGGCTTTGAATGGCAGCACCCGTCACTCGCCGAGGCCGCGGCGTGGGTGGCCGGCCGGGACTAGCCGGAGGGAGTTAGCCGGACCCCTCTAGCCAGGCGCCGGATCCCCAGCGAGGACCTGCGCAATCCGCCACCGCCCGTCAATGCTCGCCAGGACAAGCCGCAGCTTGATCTCCTTCCCGGCTGGGGCCTCAGCCACTACCTGACCGGCGCCATCGCGTTCCTGATACGGCGGGGACACGGCACTGACGGCCACCACTGTCCGGTCCGGGCCGCCGTCCGCAACCGTCTGCACCCGCGCCAGCGTGGTCTCGAACCCGGACAGGACATGTCCAGCCGCCGCCAGCCGGGCGCCGATCTTGGCATCCGCGTCCGCCGCGGCCGATGCCGGGACGTTCACTTCCTGCAGCAGATCCAGATCCCCGGAGTTGAAGGCCAGCGAGCGGAGGGCGGCAAGTCCCCGGACCGCTTGGCCAGGGTCTGCCGACTCCAGAAGCTCCCGGAGTTCGATTGGGATGCTGGCAGCGGCCGGGCCAGTGGTTCCGGCTGTCCCGCTGCCGGGCCCCTCGCTGCCCGTCCCTCGATTGCCAGGCCCCGCGCCGCGGGAGGAGCCATCCGTACCGGCGTTGGCGACACCCGGTGCTGCCGCGGGCGGCGTCGATGCGGGCGGCGTCGATGTGGGCGGCGTCGATGCGGCAAAAAGTTCCGCGAGTCCCCCGCCCGGACGCAGCCAGGCAGCACAGAGACCGGCCACCAGCATCACCGTGACTGCCGCGCCGGCCCACAGCTTCCGGCGGCCCCGACGGCGCCCGACGCCGAACGCGTTGCCGTGCCGGATGCGTGGCCGGGCCCCGGCGCGGGCGCCTCGCACAGTCCCTCGACGGGGCTCCTCCGCTACCCGCAGCACCGTGTTGTGTTCAGTGCTGCGACCGGCCACGGGCGCGGTGCTGGGCCCGGCGGCGGAGTGCCGCGCAGTCGGCCCGGCGGCGGCGTGCCTCGCGGTCGAGACGGGGGACGTCCTGGCATGCGCCCCCGCCGGCGCCGCAAGGACCGTTTCGGCCACGGCGGTGCCTGCCGCGGGGCCCGCATCCGGCAAAAGTCCCTCCCCGGCGAAGGAGCCTATGCGGTCGCAAGAACCTGAGTCCGCGAGGGAGTCTTCGCTGGTGTCCGAGGCCGCGTCGTTGAACGGGCCAGGGGCGGCGGCGGGTGCCGCAATGGCAGCACGTCCCGGCAGGGGCGCGCGGCCCACGAAGGGCCGGCGCAACCACCCGCGGAGCCGCTCGGCCCGCCGCTCCCCGGCGCTACGGGGCACCGTGCGGCGGGTCAGCAAGTGCGGTGCCACGCTCGGGTGGGCAGTGACAGATAGGTCCACCGGCTCCGCCACTGTGCTGCGATAAATCGCGGCGGCCAGTTCGGCGGCCGAGGGCCGATTCCGCCGGTCTTCGTTGAGCCCAGACTCCAGCGCGGCGGCCAGCGCCGCCGGGACCTCCGGCACCAGAAGTGGCAGCGGCGGCCGCCCTGCACCCGGGACCGGGGCCCGTCCCGTCAGGCAATACCAGCCCAGGGCCGCCAATGAATAGACGTCCCGCTCCGGCTGGAGGCCCGCCCTGACGGCATCCACCGGCGCCGGATCGGAAAAGCCCTCGGTCCCGGCGGCGTACGCTGCTCCGGCGTCGCCCACCATCCGGGCTACGCCCACATCGGCCAGCAACGGTTTCCCGTGCGCCGTGAACAACACGTTGCCCGGCGAGATATCGCCGTGGGTGAAGCCATGCGAGTGCAGGTACTGAATGGCCTGGGCAATGGGCGTCAGGACTGTGACGGTCTCGCCCGCACCAAGCCGGCCACGGCCCGTGACCAGGTCCGCAACCGATCCCCCCGGCGCATACTCCAGCACCAGGCCCAGGGCCTCCTGATCGTTCGGACCGGACCGCGGCCCGCGGAGGCGCTGCACGGTGTGGGCCCGGAGCAGGTGGTCGTGGTCCAGCGCCGAGAGGATCCGAACTTCCCGGCGCATGGCCTCTTCAGCGTCCCGGTCCGGGGTTCCGCCGTCGTTTTCCCCGGACTCTCCCCCGGTGTCGAAGCACTTGAGGGCGAATTCCCGGCCCGTTGACCTGTCGGTCACCAGCCACACGGCGGCTGTGCCCCCGCGCCCCAGCAGGCGTCCGACATCGTAACCGGGAACCTCGGGGGCGGCGCTGCCCACGGCAGGGAGATCTTTCATAACCCAAGAAATAGCCCATCGCGCTGAATCGTGCAGAAGTTATCCACAGGCATGAGAGCTTAAGCACACAAACGGGCGCTAGGTGCGGCTGGGTCTAAGCTTGATGCCATGACTCTTGAGTTCAAACAGCTGGGTCTCGCCCCGGACTTCATCGATTACACGCGCGGCTGGGACATCCAGCGCGAATTGCATGAAAAAGTCCTCGCGGGCACCGCGCCCAGCACTGTACTGCTGCTCGAACACTCCGCGGTCTACACCGCCGGCAAGCGCACCGAAGACCACGAACGGCCCTTCGACGGAACTCCCGTTGTGGCCGTGGACCGCGGCGGCAAGCTCACGTGGCACGGCCCCGGCCAGCTGGTGGGCTACCCGATCATCAAGCTGAAGAACAAGGCCGGCATCCGCGACTACGTGGAACGCCTGGAAGCCGTGATCATCGCCGTCCTGGCGGACTACGGCATTGACGCCGTCCGCATCAAGGGCCGCGCGGGCGTCTGGATCGAACAGGACGCCAAAGGCCCGGACCGCAAGATCGCGGCCATCGGCATCCGCGTCAACGAGGGCGTCACCATGCACGGCTTCGCGATCAACTGCAACAACGATCTCGCCCCCTACGGCCAGATCATTGCCTGCGGCATCAGTGACGCCGGAGTCACCACCATCGCCCAAGAACTTGGCAGGGACGTCACCCCGGCGGACCTCGTGTCGCGGATCACCGAAGAACTGCGCAACAATGAACAAGCCCTAGTTGCAACCCCAGAAGGAGCTCTACTGTGACACTGGCACCAGAAGGCCGGAAGATGCTGCGCATTGAGCAGCGAAACGCGGCCACACCGGTGGAACGTAAGCCGGAATGGATCAAGGCCAAGGTCCAGATGGGCCCGGAGTTCGTCCAGCTCAAAAACCTCGTCAAGAAGGAAGGCCTCCACACGGTGTGTGAAGAGGCCGGCTGCCCGAACATCTTCGAATGCTGGGAAGACAAGGAAGCGACCTTCCTGATCGGCGGCTCCGAATGCACCCGGCGCTGCGATTTCTGCCAGATCGACACCGGCAAGCCCTCGCCCGTGGACATGTTCGAGCCCACCAAGGTGGCCCGCTCGGTCCAGGCCATGGCGCTGCGCTACGCCACCGTGACCGGTGTGGCCCGCGACGACCTCGCTGACGAGGGCGTCTGGCTGTACGCCGAGACGGTCCGCAAGATCCACGAGCTGAACCCGGGCACCGGCGTCGAACTGCTGATCCCCGATTTCTCCGGCAAGCCCGAGCACATCGAGGCGATCTGCGACTCCAAGCCCGAGGTCTTCGCCCACAACGTCGAAACCGTGCCCCGGATCTTCAAGCGGATCCGCCCGGCGTTCCGCTACGACCGCTCCCTGGACGTCATCACCCAGGGCCGCAAGCTCGGCATGGTGACCAAGTCCAACCTGATCCTGGGCATGGGCGAGACCCGCGAGGAAATCTCCGAGGCGCTGCGGGACCTGCACGAGGCCGGTTGCGACCTGATCACCATCACCCAGTACCTGCGCCCGTCCGAGCGGCACCTGCCGGTGGACCGCTGGGTCAAGCCGCAGGAATTCGTGGACCTGCAGAACGAGGCGGACGAGATCGGCTTCCTCGGCGTCATGTCCGGGCCCCTGGTGCGCTCCTCGTACCGCGCCGGCCGGCTCTGGGCCACCGCAATGCGCAAGAAGGGCTGGGAAATCCCGGCCGAACTCGCACACATCGAAAGCTCCGGCAGCACCCGCCAGGAAGCCAGCTCGCTGCTCGCAGCCCATTCCTGAATTCCGTTCTAACACCCTTCCGGCCAAGGGCCGGCACCGGAGTCATCCGGTGCCGGCCCTTGGCCGTCCATCACGTAGAATTAAGGCACTATGGCGAATTCCCCTGATCCCAGCAACTCCAGCCCGGCTTCCGATGCTCCGAAGCGCGGACTTTTCTCCCGCAAGCCCAAGGCAGCAAAGGCCAAGAAGCCGAGCCGGCTGAAGCAGATCGGCGAAGTCTTCCAGATGACTCGCCGCCACGATCCCATGGTTCCGTGGCTGATGTTGCTGGCCTTCCTGGGTGTTGTTGCAGTCAGCCTCCTGGTCGGGTTCCTCCTCGAAAACTGGATCACCGGCCTGATCATCGGCATCGCACTGGGTGCCCTTGCGGCCACGCTGATCCTGTCCCGCCGCGCCGAGCGTGCCGCGTTCGCGCAGATCGAGGACCAGCCGGGCGCTTCGGGTGCCGCACTGGGCACGCTCAAGCGCGGCTGGATCACCGAGGACCAGCCCGTAGCCGTGAACCCCCGCACGCAGGACGCCGTCTTCCGCGCCATCGGCCGTCCCGGCGTCGTGCTCGTCAGCGAAGGCCCCAGCAACCGGGTCAAGCCGCTGGTCGACGCCGAGCGCAAGCGTCTTGCCCGCATCCTGCCCAACGTCACCATCCACGTGATCGAGAGCGGCCGCGGCGAGGGCCAGGTCCCGCTCAGCCAGATCGCCAGGAAGATGAACAAGCTCAAGGGCGAACTGACCAAGACCGAGGTCAGCGCCGTGTCCAAGCGCATTTCCTCGCTCGGCGGCCGCCTGCCCATCCCGAAGGGCATCGATCCCTACAAGGCACGTCCGGACCGCAAGGCGGCCCGCGGACGCTAGGCCCTGCCCGCAGCGCCACCCAATAGCGCAGCAACCAGTAACGCAGAAACGCCCCGGTTTACGGCCACCTCAGGCCGCCAGCCGGGGCGTTTTTATTACCGCCGGACATCTACCGATGGATGCCAGGAACCAGGAGAAGCACATGACATTCCCACCGACCGCCATGATGATCCGTATTTTCCGGGGGCTGGCCATCGCCGAAGCGTTCAGCTGGGCGGCGTTGCTGTTCGGCATGGTGCTCAAATGGGTGACCAAAACGACGGAGCTCGGCGTGGAAATTGCCGGTCCGATCCACGGGGCATTCTTCATCGGCTACGCAATCGCGGCGTTGAGCTTGTGGGCGAAGCTTCGCTGGCCATTCCGGGTTGCCTTGCTCTCGGGCCTGTCCGCCGTCGTCCCCTTCGCAACCGTCTGGTTTGAACGCTGGGCCGGGCGCCGCGGTCACCTCAATGCCACTAGCGCCGGGGCTGCGACACAGGGAAGCGATCAGAGCGAAGTTTCAGACGCTTCGGACCGCGACGACGACACTGTTTCCACAGCGGTTTGACGGGGATCAGGCCGGGTCTGGCCGTCGCTGACCATGCTGGGCCTGCACAGTCCGCCGTCGGGCCTCCGTCAACTGGCGGGGATCCGCCGTCGGGACCCGAATGAAAGCTACATCCGGACGAGCACGGTATTCATGGCCTTGTCGTGGAGGCCGCGCTGGTCCGGGTCGAAGATGACGGCAGGGATGACCAGGCACAGCAGCAGCGTCCGCACGAGGGCCGCGAGCGGGCCCGCCGGGCCTCCGCCCAGCCGGACCACGTGGATCCCCGCGATCCGGTGACCGATGCTGTAGCCGAGGGTGCCGATCAGCAGGGTCTGCTCGATGGCGAACACGGCGAGGGTGGCCCAAGAATCGCCGGCGAAGGCGAAATTGCTGATCAACAGCGCAATGCCCCAGTCAATGCAGATCGCGAGAATGCGCCGGCCGGCACGGGCGATCGATCCCGGCCCGGCGTCGGGCAGTCCTAGCCGCTCCCCCGGGTACCTGGAGATGCCGGATGTGTCCGGCCCGGTGAGCCATGAACCGATGTCTTTGCGATCAACCACCCTCCAATCTTATCGGCTCTCGCATGTCCACAGTGTGGGCGGTAGGGTGTCACACTGTGGACCGTATAGGCCACAGTGTGGACCGGCGACTAGCGTTTACGTGTCAGGGCATTCTGTAACCTCCCTGAAACAATGCGGACACTGCGGGGAAATCCCATGTCCTTAGGGTGGTAACAGTTGCTAGCGACTGCGAAGCGGGGGAACTTTTTTGCTTCCCCGCTTGTTGGACTGCGCTGGACCAATGTGCCTGACGGCCAGATTTTTCATATGCGTAAGGAGCATAGATGTTCAAGACTGCGGACGAAGTCCTCAAGTTCATCAAGGACGAAGACATCAAATTCGTCGATATCCGCTTCACCGATCTCCCTGGCGTTCAGCAGCACTTCAACGTGCCCGCCAAGAGCGTTGACGCCGACTTCTTCGTTAACGGCCAGCTGTTCGACGGATCTTCGATCCGCGGCTTCCAGGGCATCGCCGAGTCTGACATGCAGCTCATCCCGGACGTCACGACGGCGTTCCTCGATACGTTCCGCATGGAGAAGACCCTTGCGCTGAACTTCTCGATCGTGAACCCGCGTACCGGTGACCCGTACCACCGCGATCCCCGCGGCGTGGCCGAGAAGGCAGAGGCCTACTTGGCTTCCACCGGCATCGCCGACACCGCGTTCTTCGCCCCCGAGGCCGAGTTCTTCGTCTTCGACAACGTCCAGTACCAGTCCTCACCCCAGGGCAGCTTCTACAAGATCGACTCCGAGGAAGCACACTGGAACACCGGCCGCGAGGAAGAGGGCGGAAACCTCGGCTACAAGACCCCCATCAAGGGCGGTTACTTCCCGGTTTCCCCCACCGACAAGCAGGCCGACCTGCGTGACGCCATGTGTGTTGCCCTGGATGAGGCCGGCCTTGAGGTCGAGCGCAGCCACCACGAAGTCGGCTCCGCCGGCCAGGCTGAGATCAACTACAAGTTCACCACCCTGACCCACGCGGCTGATGACCTGCAGAAGTTCAAGTACGTCATCAAGAACACCGCCGACGCCTGGGGCAAGTCCGTGACCTTCATGCCGAAGCCGGTCTTCGGCGACAACGGCTCGGGCATGCACTGCCACCAGTCGCTGTGGAACGGTGGCGAGCCGCTGTTCTACGACGAGAAGGGCTACGCCGGCCTGTCCGACATGGCCCGCTGGTACATCGGCGGTCTGCTGAAGCACTCCTCCGCCGTCCTGGCCTTCACCAACCCGACGGTGAACTCCTACCGCCGCCTGGTCAAGGGCTTCGAAGCTCCGGTCAACATGGTCTACTCGCAGGGCAACCGCTCCGCCGGTATCCGTATCCCGATCACGGGCTCCAACCCGAAGGCCAAGCGCATCGAGTTCCGCGCGCCGGACCCCTCCTCTAACCCGTACCTGGCGTTCGCCGCCCAGCTGATGGCCGGCATCGACGGCATCCGCAACCGGATCGAACCCCCGGCTCCGATCGACAAGGACCTCTACGAGCTCCCTGCCGAAGAAGCCAAGGACATCCCCAAGGCTCCGGGCACCCTCGAGGAGGCCCTGGATGCACTGGCCGAGGACAACGAGTTCCTGCAGGCCGGCGGCGTCTTCACCCAGGACCTGATCGACACCTGGATCGAATACAAGTACGAGAACGAGATCCGTCCGCTCTCACTGCGCCCGAACCCGTACGAGTTCGAGCTCTACTACGGCGTCTAGTTAGATCACGCGGCTGAACCGGGCATGGTCCGCAGAAAGTCAGCAAGAACGTAGATACAGAAACGGCCCTCCTACCGATCCCGGTAGGAGGGCCGTTTTCGTTTGCCCGGCACTTATTTGCGGATTGAGCGGTCGATCAGTCGGATCTATAACCCATCTCCGCATGGCCAAAAGAGAGGTCGCGTAGTTCGTCGTGACTACGTCAGCAAAGCCCCCATCAGAAACTGCTTGTGCCTGGACAGGGTTCGGAGTTGCATAAAACTATGAACCCAATGGCGTCCCTGGACACGCCCGAGGTTTCCGGGGATGTTGTTCTGTTGATCGTAGGAATAGGCGTGGCTGCGATCATTCTAATGGCGGCCTTCCTGACCTTTCTTTACTACCGCGACCGGGCCGAAGACCAGCGATCCAGTCAAGTACCGATGCGTCACCGATCCTTTGGCGGGTCCCACCGGCGCTTCTAGCCCATTTCCTATTGGCGCCAGTCCGGCTGGTAGTCATGGTTAGCTGTGATTTTCGGCTTTACGTAGGTCGCCCTGGCGGACTCTTTGCCGTTCCGGAGCCGTCATCGCGGCTGCGTCGTACGGCAGTACTTTCTCCGCATTGTTCGAGGTGGACCAGAGCCGATGTGACTGTCTTGTATCATTTGCCTTGGTCCCTTCCCGCACACGGCGAGGGCATTCTTTGGGGGAAATGTTGATGGGAACTCTTGCGCGCGCGGCTTCTGCCGCCGGTGCTGCCATAATCTTGTCTGCAATGTGTTTCGCGGGTCCAGCAGAGGCCACTTCTGCCTGCTGGGACTCCGAAAGCGGGCAGCGGTGCCGCGACTTTGGCCGGGGGTCCGCGGTCCGGGCGGTGGACCGCCCAACCTTCTCCGGCATCCTCACAGTGGGTGAGACCCTCACCTCGTATGCTGGCGAATGGGAACGGGCCCAAACACTGAAGTACCAGTGGCTGCGGGACGGGATCGTCATTCCCGGCGCCGACGGCGAGACGTATGAGATCGAGGCGACCGACGACGGCCGGTCCCTGGCCCTGCGCGTGACGGGCTCCGCCACCGGGCTGGAGGACGGCGTAACGACCACCCAACCGTCGCCCAAGGTCCGTGCAACCAACACGGCCGTGTATACATCCTCGCCGGCCATCGTCGTCACCGGCGAAGCCCCATCTGTGTCGGGTTGGACCAGGGTCGGATTTACGTTGGACGTCGACGATTTGGGTAAGTGGTCGACCGACGCTGTGGCCCTGCAGTGGCAAGCCGATGGGGTGGACATCGCGGGAGCCACCACCGACAGCTATAAGATCAGGACTGCCGACCTGGGCAAAGTGGTTACCCTCAAGGTGACCGGCGGCCAGCCAGGCAACGGCAGCGTATCGAAGTCAAACACATCCACGGTTGTCACCCGCGGATATATCCACCCCACAGATGAGATGTGGTTGTCCGGCGGATCCGGTGTCGGCGACAGCCTCAGCGTGAAAGGCAGCGGCGGCTGGTACGCCGACGGTGAGCCGATTACCCTCCTCTACCAGTGGGAGCAGGACGGCCGGCCGATCACCGGAGCCACCGCTGCCACCTATACTGTCGTGACCGCGGACCAGGGCCGTCAGATCCGGGCACAGGTCACCGCAACGGCTCCGGGACACGGGCCGAATACCCAAACGTCGCTATACATCGACATCACCGCCCCGGCACCAGTCGACCAGACGCCGGTAGACCAGACACCCGTCCCTGCGCCCGTGAAGCCAGCCCCCGCGCCGGCCCCGGCTCCCGTGAAACAGGCTCCCGCACCGGCGCCGGCCCAAAATGAACAGGCCCCCGTCAGCCACGCCGAAACAGTCCGGCCGACCACGCGCAATGTCCCCGCGCCCTCCGTCGTTCCTGCGCGGGCCTCTGGTGGTTTCGTGCAGCCGCAGGCTGCAGTGCGGGCCGAGTCACCGGTCGCCGACGCTGCCGGCCCGGTCAAAGCAGCTGCCCCCGTAGACGCCGCGGCCGCCGACACGGCACCGGCTGCCACCGCGGCACCGGCTGCCACGGCCAGCCCGGCTCCTTCATCAACACCCGGGCCTGCCGCCACCACGGCACAGGCGGCCAGCACTAGCCCTGCAATCCCGCTGCCACTGGTCCTGTGGATTGCCGGCGTCCTCATCGCGGCTGGTCTGGTCTGGGTGATCCGGCCGCTGCGTGCCTCGCTGGTCCGGCTTGTCGCCCGCAAGGCCCCTTAGGGCTGGCGAGATACCAGCGCGGCCCAGGACTCCTGGATCAGAATGCCCGGTACATGATGCGCTGCGGGCCGGCGTCGCCGCCTTCGTAGCGGCCGCGGTCCTCGAAACCGGCCTTGCTGTAGGCGGCCAGGCCGCCGGGGTTGAGTTCGTTGACGGAGAGAGCGACTCCGACCTGGCCGCTGCCGAGGCCCGCCGTCAGTTTGGCGGCCTCCCGCACTGCGGCCTCCGCAGCGAGGGTGCCGAGGCCCTGGCCCTGCTGCCGCCGGTCGATCAGGAAGCCCCGCAGCAGCCAGACGGAGTCGTCGTCGGGCCAGCCAGCCAGGGTTGCGGCACCGGCCTGGAGCGTCAGCACGCCGACGGCGGTGCCGTTCTCATCCACGGCGAACGGGTGCCGGGACTCTTCCTCGAGCGCGATCAGCATCATTCGCAGCGGCTCGCCAACGAACCTCTGCTGCCCCTCACCGAGCTCCAGCAGCGCGATCTCCCCCAGCTTGATGGCCCGGGCGTCGTCGTCGAGGTTCTTCAAGGGCAGCAGCCACACATGTCCAGCCATGTAGCCAGCGTACCCGCGCCGGCGGCGCAGGCCGCCGGGAGTGAAGCAGCTACAGGGCGGCGTCCTTGGGCGGACCGGCCGGGTCCATCCAGAAGACTTCCCAGAGGTGGCCGTCCGGGTCCTGGAAGCTGTGCGTGTACATGAAGCCGTAGTCCTGGGCCTCCTCCGACGCCGTGCCGCCGGAGGTCAGGGCCGTTCGGATGACCCCGTCCACGGCTTCGCGGCTCTCCAGCGAAAAGGACAAGATGGCCTCGGCGGTGTCCGCCGTCGCGGCGATCGACTTCGAGGTGAAGGTCTTGAAGTAGGACTCGACGAGCAGCATCACATACGCGCCGTCATTGACGATCATGCAGGTGGCGTTCTCATCGGTGAAGTCGGGGTTGAAGGAGAATCCCAGCGCTGTGAAGAACTCAACGGTCTTATCGAGATTCCGGACGGGAAGGTTCACAAACAGTTGCCTGGCCATCCGCCCAAGGTAGCACCGCGCGGCAATCGTGTCAGTAGCGCTTTTCGGCAGCCGAGTGCCGGCCGGCGCGCATTACTGGCCGTAAAAGACCCGCTCGAAAACTGCCCGGGCCCGCCGGCTCAGCCGGAGGTAGTCCTCTTCGAGCGCCGCGGCGTTGCCCTGACCGTACCCGCACCAGCGGGCCACCGCCTCGAGGTCGCGGCGGGACGAGGGCAGCAGGTCCGAGGATCGGCCGGTCCAGATGACGTTGGCCGACCGGATCCGGCTCGCCAGCCGCCAGGCCCGGAGCAGGACCACAGTGTCTCCCGCGTCTATGAGGTCCAAAGCAGCAGCAGCCTCGAGGGCCTCCACAGTGGACGTGGTCCGCAGCTCCGGGTGCGTGCCGGCGTGCTGAAGCTGGAGCAGCTGGGCCAGCCATTCGACGTCGCTCAGCCCGCCCCGGCCAAGCTTCAGGTGCCGGGCGGGATCGGCCCCGCGCGGCAGGCGCTCCGCCTCGACCCTGGCCTTGACCCGCCGGACTTCCCGCACGTCCTGGTCAGACAGCGACTCCGGGTACCGGACGGTATCGATCAGCGCCACAAAATCCTCGGCCAGGACATCGTCGCCGGCCATCGGGCGCGCCCGCAGCAGCGCCTGGGCTTCCCAGACGAGGGACCACCGGCGGTAGTACTCGGCATAGGACTCCAGGGTGCGCACCATGGGTCCGCTCTTGCCCTCGGGGCGCAGGTCCGCGTCCACCGCCAGCACCCGTTCGGCGAGGATCGCCGGCTTGAGCGGCTGGGTCAGCAGGCTGGAGAGCTTGCCTACGATCTGCACGGCCTGCGCCTGTGCCTCCTCCTCCGGCACGCCGGGGAGCCCGCGGTGGACGTACATGACGTCGGCGTCCGAGCCGTAGCCGATCTCACGGCCGCCCTGTCGGCCCATCGCGACCACCAGCACGTGCGTCTTCAGCGGCTCCTCGGCGGTGATGATCGTCTCCGCCACGCGCAGGGCCCCCAGGACGGCCGCGCGGTCCGTGTCGGCGAGGGCTGCCCCCACCTGGTCCTGGTCCAGCAGGCCCTCACTGTCCGCAATGGCCACCCGCAGGATTTCCCGGCGCCGGATCAGCCGGATCAACCGCATGGCGCTCTCCGGATCCGCGTGCCGGGACATCTTCGAGGTGATCTCAAGCCATTGGGATTCGAAGCTGAGCGGCACCAGTTCCTTGTCCGTGCCCAGCCAGGCCACGGACTCCGGCGAAACCTCCAGCAGGTCCGCGATCAGCCGGGAGTTGGCGAGAACGTGGCAGAGCCGCTCGGCCGCGGCCGTCGAATCCCGGAGCATGCCCAGGTACCAGTGCGTCGTGCCAAGGGCCTCGCTGACGCGCCGGAAGGCGAGCAGTCCGGCGTCGGGGTCCACGCCGTCTGCGAGCCAGTCCAGCAAAATGGGCAGGAGCTGGCGCTGGAGTGCGGCGCGCCGGCTCACGCCGGCCGTGAGGGCCTCGATGTGCCGCATGGCCCCGGGGGGATCGAGGTAGCCGAGCGCCGCGAGGCGGCCTTGGGCGGCTTCCGGCGTCAGGCGCGCCTCTTCGCTGCTCAGGGTGGCGACGGTGTTGAGCAGCGGGCGGTAGAAAATGCGTTCGTGGAGTTCCCGCACGGAGCGCTTGGTCTTGCGCCAGGCGGCCACCAGGGCGTCCGGCTTGGGCCGCTCGGCCGAGAACGGTCCCAGGACAGCCTTGGCCAGGGAGCGCAACGACGCTTCGTTCACGGGCATGAGGTGGGTCCGGCGCAGCTGGAACAGCTGGATCCGGTGTTCGAGCAGGCGCAGGTAGCGGTAGTCGCGGTCGAACTCGGCGGCGTCCGAGCGGCCGATGTAGCCGCCGGCGGAGAGCGCGGCGATGGCCGAGGTGGTGTCCCGGCAGCGCAGCGATTCATCGGACCTGCCGTGCACGAGTTGGAGCAGCTGGACGGTGAATTCGACGTCGCGAAGTCCTCCGCGGCCCAGCTTGATCTGCCGCTGTTCCTCCTCGGCTGGAATGTGCTCGGTGACGCGGCGGCGCATGGCGCGGACGGATTCGACGAAGCCTTCCCGGCCGGCCGAGGACCAAATGAGGGGCGTCACGGCCGCTTCGTAACGGGCGCCCAGCTCGGGGTCGCCGGCAATGGTCCGGGCTTTCAGGAGGGCCTGGAATTCCCAGCTCTCGGCCCAGCGCGCGTAATAGTTTTCGTGCGAGGCGAGGGTCCGGACCAGCGGCCCGGACTTTCCCTCGGGCCGGAGGTTTGCATCCACTTCCCACAGCCCGGGTTCGCGGCTCGTGGACATGATCGCCCGCGAGATCCCGGAAGCCAGGACCGTGCCGATGGTGGTGGCCCGGGTGTCCTCCAGCGCGCCGGAATCAATCACGTAGATGACGTCGACGTCGGAGATGTAGTTCAGTTCGCGGGCACCGCACTTGCCCATGCCGATCACGGCGAGACCGACGTCGGCCACCTCCGCGGCGTCGAACTTCTCCGCTGCCTCCGCCCGGGACACGGCGAGGGCCGCCTCAAGGGCGGCGCCAGCGAGATCTGCCAGTTCCGCACCCGCAGCCGGCATGAAGTCCAGCGGATCGGCTGCGCACAGGTCCTTGATGGCGAGTTCCACGAGCCCGCGCCGGTAGGCGGTCCGCAGGGCGGCGTAGGCCTCCTGTCCGCTAAGGGCCGCCACCGGCCGGGCCGCCTTGGGGTCGGCCCGCACCGACTGCAGCAGCCGGGCCCGGAGGGTCACGGCGTCCGCGGCCAGCGGTTCGGGGCTGATCCGCACCTCGAAGGCGTCGAGGTGCTCGGGGTGGCGGATGAGGAATTCCCCGAGCGCCTCGGACGCCCCCAGGACCCTGTACAGCGGTTCGCTGCTTTCCGGGTCCGCGACGGCAAGCTTGCGCAGCTCCGGGTGCTTCTCGATCAGCCGGACCAGGGACTGCAGGGCCGTGTCCGGGTTCGCCGCCAGCTGCAGCCCCGCGAACAGGGCATCCTGGTCGAGCCCCTCCAGTTCCCGGGCCGCCAGAAACCGCTCGCCCTTGTCGAGATCGCTGAAGCCGGCGGCAATGAGGCGTCGTGCCAGGCTCATTGGGGCAGCCTACAGAATGCCGAGATTGCGTTGCAGCTCGTACGGCGTCACCTGGAGGCGGTAGTCCTGCCACTCTGCGCGCTTGTTGCGCAGGAAGTGCTCGAACACCTGCTCGCCCAGGATCTGCGGCATGAGTTCGGAATCCTCCATGGTCCGGATGGCGTCGTGCAGGCTCGCCGGCAGCGGGTCGTGGCCCATGGCGCGGCGTTCCGCCGAGCTCAGCGACCAGATGTCGTCCTCTGCCGCTGCGGGGAGCTGGTAGCCCTCCTCGATGCCCTTAAGGCCGGCGCCGAGGAGCACGGCGTAGGCCAGGTAGGGGTTGGCGGCGGAGTCGATGCCGCGGTATTCGATCCGCGCGGACTGGCCCTTGCCGGGCTTATACAGCGGGACGCGGACCAGCGCGGAGCGGTTGTTGTGGCCCCAGCTCAGGTAGCTCGGCGCCTCTCCCCCGCCCCAGAGCCGCTTATAGGAGTTCACGAACTGGTTGGTCACCGCCGTGAATTCGGGTGCGTGCTTGAGGATGCCGGCAATGAACTGGCGCGCCGTCTCGGAAAGCTGGAACTCTGCACCGGCCTCGTAGAAGGCGTTGGTGTCCCCTTCAAAGAGCGAGAAGTGCGTGTGCATGCCCGAACCCGGGTGGGCGGTGAAGGGCTTGGGCATGAAGGTGGCATACGTGCCCTGTTGCAGAGCGACTTCCTTGATGACCGTCCGGAACGTCATGATGTTGTCCGCGGTCTGCAGGGCGTCCGCGTAGCGCAGGTCGATCTCGTTCTGGCCCGGCCCGGCCTCGTGGTGGCTGAACTCCACGGAGATGCCGACGGATTCGAGCATGGTCACGGCGGTCCGGCGGAAGTCCTGGGCCACGCCGCCCGGGACGTGGTCAAAGTAGCCGCCCTCGTCCACAGGGATGGGCGATCCGTCGGGGCCCGGCTGCTGGGACTTGAGCAGGTAGAACTCGATCTCGGGATGGGTGTAGCAGGTGAAGCCCATGTCCGCGGCCTTGGCCAGCGTGCGCTTGAGGACGTTGCGCGGGTCCGCTGCGGAGGGTTCGCCGTCGGGTGTCAGGATGTCGCAGAACATCCGGGAGGTGGCCTCAGTCTCCCCGCGCCACGGCAGGATCTGGAACGTGGCCGGATCCGGCTGGGCGAGCATGTCGGATTCAAAGACGCGGGCCAGGCCCTCAATCGATGACCCGTCGAATCCGAGTCCTTCCTCAAAGGCGCCTTCCACCTCGGCCGGGGCCAGGGCCACGGACTTGAGCGATCCCACGACGTCGGTGAACCAAAGGCGCACAAACCGCACATCGCGCTCTTCGATCGTCCGCAGGACAAACTCTTGCTGGCGGTCCATACTGGCCTCTTTCCGGTTCTTCCATCCGCCCCAGGCCCGCCATTCATGGGCCCCGCGGCTGCTCACCGTTCACTTTACTAAGCATTGCCAACGATTGCTGAAGCCGGACCCCCGCGTAACACACCGTTTACACAACGGCCGCCGATTTCGCTGCGTGCGGCGGCGCTGCGCCGCCCCCTGGACCATGCCTGTGACGTGATTCACTGACAGCCGGGATGTCCCCCGGTAGCTGTGTCGACCCGTATCGCACTACGCTCGTGGCATGGCCACCAGCAACAGCTCTGATTCCAGCACGCCCGCCGAACTTGCGGCGCCCTACGGCAACGGCCCGGCAGCTGCTTCCGCGGCCGTCCCCTCCGGAACCACGGGCACCAGTGCGGGATCGGCGGACGCGTCCCGGAAACCGGCGGCCAGGATCCGCACGCATCACCTCCACCAGGCCAAGGTCAGCGGTGAGCGCTTCGCCATGCTCACCGCCTATGACCAGTACACCGCCGAGATTTTTGACCAGGCCGGCATCGAGGTGCTGCTGGTGGGCGATTCGGCCTCCAATAACGTCTTCGGCAACGAGACCAGCCTTCCCGTGACGGTGGACGAGCTCCTACCGCTGTGCCGGGCCGTCGCCCGCTCCGCGCGGCGGGCCCTAGTGGTCGCCGACCTGCCGTTCGGCAGCTACGAGGTCTCCGCCCAGCAGGCGGTGGCCACCGGCGTGCGGTTCCTCAAGGAGGGGCTGGCCCACGCGGTCAAGATCGAAGGCGGTAAGTTCTACGCCGAGACCGTCCGCGCCATGGTCCAGGCCGGCATCCCGGTCATGGCTCACATCGGCTTCACCCCGCAGAGCGAGCACGCCCTCGGCGGTTACCGCGTCCAGGGCCGCGGCGATGACGCCCAGCGGTTGATCGACGACGCCGTCGCGCTGGCCGACGCCGGCGCCTTCTGCGTATTGATGGAAATGGTCCCGGCCGCCACGGCGGCCGCCGTGGATGCCGCCGTCGAGGTTCCCACCGTCGGCATCGGCGCCGGCAGCGCCACCACCGGACAGGTCCTGGTGTGGCAGGACATGGCGGGCCTGCGCGGCGGAAAGATGGCGAAATTCGTGAAGCAGTACGCGGACCTGCGGGCCTCGCTCAGTGACGCGGCGAAGGCATACGGCGAGGACGTCCGTTCCGGCCAGTTCCCCGGCCCGGAGCACTCCTTCTAGCGGCACCTGCGGGCCTCGGTCCCCCCGGCTCCGGGAATCAGCCCGCCGCCGGAGCCCACACCTCATCCTTTACGGACGATGTGTTGCGCGTCCGCTGAGGTCAGGCTGACCTTAAGGTCTGCTTCAGGGCCTCAGCAGATGCTCCGCCGGCCCGGACGGTTTCATGCGCGATGCGCTGGTCTGGCTCCGGCGGACACGATTGGAGGAGTAGCGATGGACACGAATAGCTTCTGGGACGTCCTGCTGTGGAGTTTCTGGTTCTTTATCTGGATCGCCGCATTGATGGTGTGGTTCCGCTGCCTGATGGACTTGTTCAGCGACCATGAGCTCAGCGGCTGGGGCAAGGCCGGCTGGGTGATATTGCTGATCTTCGTGCCCTGGCTCGGTGCCCTTATCTACCTGATCGCCCGGGGCCGCAGCATGGCCGACCGGCAGATGAAGGCACTGGCCCAGCAGCAGGCCGCCCAGCAGGAGTACATCAAGCAGGCCGCCGGCACGTCGGCCAGCCCGGCCGGCCAGATCGCCGACGCCAAGGCGTTGCTCGATTCCGGAGCCATCGACCAGACCGAGTTTGATTCCCTTAAGGCCAAGGCCTTGGCCTGACGCTGGCTTGATGCGACGGTAACGCCCGGCATGAGAATCACCTGGCTTGGTCACTCCACGGTGGTTCTGGATCTCGACGGGGTGCGGGTCCTGACCGATCCGCTGCTTCGTCCCCATGCCGGGCTGCTGCGTCGCCTGGCACCGCGGCCGGAGCCGGCGTCGTGGAGCCGGCCGGACGTGGTGCTCCTCTCCCACCTGCACCACGACCACGCCGAGTTGCGCTCCCTGCGCATGCTGCGCGGGGCGGCGCTGATGAGCGCTCCGGCCAACGTGGCTTGGCTGCGCCGCCGAAAGCTGACGCACACGGTTCCGCTGGGCGACGACTGGACCCCGGTGGGCAGCGGGGTCCAGATTCGCCAGGTCCCGGCCAAGCATCGCAGCCGCCCCATGCCACACCGCCCCAACGACGCCAATGGCCAGCTCGTGCGGGGCCCATCGGGCATCGTCTGGATCGCCGGGGACACGGGGCTGTATCCGGAGATGGCTGCGATTCCTGCCATGGCGGGAGGGCCGATCGATGTCGCCCTGGTACCGGTCTGGGGGTGGGGACCGCGGCTCTCGAAGGGGCACCTGTCGCCGGAGAGCGCCGTCCGGGCTGTCGCGATGAGCGGCGCGCGATTCGCCCTCCCGGTGCACTGGGGAACGCTGCACCCTCCGTTCTTCACACACTTTGCCCGGGGCTGGCTCGAGCAGCCCGGACAGCGGTTTGCGGACGCGATAGCGGAGCAGGCTCCTGGCTG
Organism: Arthrobacter sp. 05L421; assembly: GCF_056397785.1. Classification (NCBI taxonomy): domain Bacteria; kingdom Bacillati; phylum Actinomycetota; class Actinomycetes; order Micrococcales; family Micrococcaceae; genus Arthrobacter; species Arthrobacter sp. 05L421. Next base: position 110,053 of record NZ_JBFTOC010000009.1, on the reverse strand, counting down.
CACGGCGGTGGTCCTCGCTCCCGGCCAGTCCTGGGTGACGCCCGCGTGAGCCACTGAACCGGTCATTCAGCCCAGTCAGGCAATCCCGCTAATTCAACCCAGTCATTTAACCCCGGGACGCCGTCGTGGTGCGCTGGCCGCAGGACTCGAGCATCGTCACCAGCACCCGGTGGAGCTCTCCGGCGCCTTCGATCCGCTCGGGCAGCCCCACCATGAGATCGGCCGGGCCGATCAGCACGGCGCGGTCCTGCCAACCGCCGAGGCCCCCGTGGGATCCGACGAGGCCTTCGAACGCTGAGACGTCGTCGGTCACGGGATCGACCGTGCTGTTGACGTACAGATCCGGTGCCTCGGGGTGCAGCAGCGCGCGGCCGAGCACTCGCGCCGCGTGGGACCCGAAGCCGGCCAACGGATCGGTGCCTTCGACCGCGCCACTGGCGATGTCGAGGCGCCCGCCGCTTCCGATCGCCCACGCCCGTCCGTCTTCATCGATGCCCGCGACAAAGCCGACGCCGGGATGGCCCGCCAGGCCGGGGATCAGGGCTGGCCACTGGCTCTCGAGGGCTTGGAGAGTCAGGCGCCGGTCGCCCCGCACGTAGACCAGGCCCAGGTTGCCGGAGCCCAACACGACCACAGGATCCTCGCCGTCGCCGCCTGAGCCAGAGGTCGGCCCTGCTGCCGTCTCCTGTGCCTTGGTCAGCACCTCGTCGGCACGGCCGGCCAGCTTCCCGGTCACCCCGCCGGCCGCGATGTCACCGGCGATGGAGTCCGCGCGGCCGAGCCCTTCGACGGACGCGTCCACGTTCTGAACGTGTTCGTTCATGAGTTCCGCGCACAGCTCGCCGAGCGCCTGGCCGTACCGGTCGGCGAACGGGGTGCCCTGGGACTGGCCGTGGTCCGAGAGCACCACCAGCCGATACCGGCGGGGCGCGGTCCCGGCGAGCTCGGCCAGGGATCCGAGCGTGCGGTCCAGGCCATCCAGGGCTGCGAGCGATTCGGGCCGGAACATGCCGGCGTGGTGGGCGATCTCGTCGTAGTCGACGTAGTCGACATAGATGCTCTTCGTGCCGCGACGCAGTTCCTCCGCCACCAAAGCCGTGTTTAGGTCCCGCAGCAGGCCGTTGGTGACTGCTCGGAGCAGGGCGAAGGTCCAGTCTCGATGCACCCGCGGGTTGAGGTCCCGTTTAACCTGCCTCCGGGCCTGCCAGCGCTCTTTGAGGATCTCCCCGACTGTCCGTGTGAAGCTGCGCATGAATCCATTCGGCGAAGCGAAAAACCAGGCGAACGCTCGGCGGGTTTCGGTGGAGCCGCGCCGGGCCTCCACCCGGCTCATCGTCAAGAGCGATCGGGGGGCGTCACCGGTGAATAAGTTGGAAATGGAGACGCCGTCGTCGCAGAGCAGGCCTTGGCCGGTGCTGTGCCGTTCCTCGATCACCCGGGCGTCCGCCGGACGGTTGGCCACCAGGACCCGTTTGAGCTCACGGTCATACCAGCGGAAGGCGGGGATCCCGTCTACGGTGCCGTGCAGAATGCCCAGCTGGCTGGCTGGCGTGGTGCAGGGCAGCTGCGGAGTCCATTCACGGAACTGGTAATCCCCCGACGTCAGCCACCGCCGGATATGGGGCACTGCCCCGGACTGGACCGCCCATTGCAACACCGGGAAGGGAACACCGTCGAGCTGCACGAACAGGATGCCGTCAATCTCTGGATCACTCACCGTTTCGTGCCGGCGTGCCCTTCCGGCCAGTGAGGTGATGAGCCCGTCATCAGTTCCGGCCGTGGTGGCCCACGAGATCAGCGTGCCCACAACGGCACTGACCCAGGTTGCGGCAAAAGCGGTCCATGCCGTTGACTCGATGCCGGGCACCAGTCTGATGGCGACGTACATGATCAGGGCCTGCCCTATGAAAGCAATCAGAAGCACCGCCAGCCAGCCCACCCTGGCGGAGACCTCCACCAGCGCGGGGCGGAGGATCAAACCGACGACGCCGGCCACTGCGGCGACGGCGGCGTAAGCCCACCAGCTGGTTGCCGAGAAGCCCGGCAGCAGCGCGCCGGTGATAATAAGGGCTAGCGTCGAGGCAGCCCAGGCAACGGCCAGCCTGGCCAGGTCGGTGACTCGGGCGCCGCGGGTGCGCAGAACGCTCGTCGGCATTTTCCCAGTATGGCTGGCCGCAACCGGCTGGCACTCACCCTCACAGGGTGAGAATGACGGGCGGAGAAAAATCCGTCCTTGTGCCCGGTGTCCGGTCCGCGACTGCCCGGGATGCCCTCACTGACCCGAGAGGCGGAGCGGGCTAGTCGTCGTCGTCCTTGTCCCACGCCTCGTTACGCGCCTTAACCTTTTCCAGCGCGTGTTCGGCTTCCTCACGGGTCTTGTACGGTCCGATCAGCTGACTCCAGTCGGACATCGCGTCTTCCTCAATCTCATGAGTGTTGACGTTGTACCAGTATTCGGGCATCGGGGTTCCTTCACTGTTCGTCCCGCTGATTACCTGCGGATATTCCTGCTGTTTCCGATGGTAATTTCCGGCCCGTATTTTCCGGGCTCTGTTTTCCGGGCTCTGTTTTCCGGGCAAAGCCCGGGGGCTTATATGATCAATCTATGCCTTCTCTAGCCTCAACTGCACCCATCGGCACGCTTGTCCCGGGGACAGTGAGCCCGCAACTTCCCGTACCGCCGTCCATCCCGCGTCCGGAATACGTGGGCAAGCCGGCGCCGGCAAAGTTCACCGGCTCAGAGGTCAAGTCAGCAGAGATCATTGAAAAGATCCGGATCGCCTCCAAAATAGCTGCCCAGGCAATCGTTGAGGTCGGCAAGCACATCGAACCCGGTGTCACCACCGACGTCCTGGACCGGGTGGGCCACGAGTTCCTGCTGGACCACAACGCGTACCCGTCCACCCTCGGCTACCGGGGCTTTCCGAAATCCCTGTGTTCGTCCCTCAACGAGGTCATCTGCCACGGGATCCCGGACAGCACGGTGGTCCAGGACGGCGACATCCTCAACATCGACATCACGGCCTTCGTCGGCGGCGTTCACGGCGACACCAACTACACCTTCCTGGTCGGCGAGGTGGACGAGGAATCCCGCCTCCTCGTCGAGCGCACCCGGGAATCGCTGAACCGCGCCGTCCGGGCCGTAGCTCCGGGACGCGAGATCAACGTGATCGGCCGGACCATCGAGTCCTACGCAAAACGCTTCGGCTATGGCGTGGTCCGTGACTTTACCGGCCACGGCGTCGGCGAAGCTTTCCACACCGGGCTGATCATTCCGCACTACGACGCCGCGCCCGCATACAACACCACCATAGAAACCGGTATGGTGTTCACGATCGAGCCAATGCTGACCCTGGGCACCGTTGACTGGGACATGTGGGCCGATGAATGGACCGTGGTGACCCGCGACCGCAAGCGCACTGCCCAGTTCGAGCACACCCTGCTCGTCACGGAGTCCGGGGCCGAGGTCCTCACGCTGCCCTGACCGCCCGCTCCACACGCTGTTTCCCTGAACCTCCCGCTCTTTCACCTGCCGGCCCGCCCGGTCACCACAGCCCGCCCCTGCCACGAACGGAACGACATTGGCCAAGAAGGACGAAAAGTCGAAGAAGCACGCACCCCTGATCGGCATTGACATCGGCGGGACCGGTATCAAGGGCGGGATCGTGGACCTGAAGAAGGGGAAGCTGATCGGTGACCGCGTGCGCTTCCCCACGCCGCAGCCCTCCACCCCCGAGTCAGTGGCCGAAGTCGTCGCACTGGTTGTCGCTGAGCTCACGGCACGTCCTGACGCCCCCGATGCCAGCAGCCCCGTGGGAGTCACCTTCCCCGGCATCATTCAGCACGGCGTGGTCCACTCGGCTGCGAACGTGGACAAGTCCTGGCTGGAAGCCGACATCGATGGCATGCTCACGGCACGTCTGGGCCGCCCCGTGGAGGTCATCAACGACGCCGACGCCGCCGGCCTCGCCGAGGCCCGCTTCGGCGCCGGCGAGGGGATCGACGGCACCGTCCTGGTCATCACCCTTGGCACCGGCATCGGTTCGGCCTTCATCTTCGACGGCAAGCTGGTCCCCAACGCCGAGCTCGGCCACCTGGAGATCGACGGCTTCGACGCCGAGACCAAGGCCTCGGCCGTGGCACGTGAGCGCGACGGCCTCAGCTGGGAACAGTACAGCGTGCTGCTGCAGCGCTACTTCTCCCACGTGGAGTTCCTGTTCTCCCCCGAACTCTTCATCGTGGGCGGCGGCATCTCCAAGCGCGCCAACGAGTACCTGCCGCATATGAAGCTCCGCACTCCGATCGTCCCGGCCGAGCTGAAGAACGACGCCGGGATCGTGGGCGCGGCCATCGAGATTGCGCTGAAGCACAAGCTGGCCAAATAAGGCCCCATGGGCTGTAAAAGCCAAATGAGCTATCACTCCGGGTCGTTCTGAACGCTGGGAACGACCCGGAGTGATAGCTCAATTTTTTTGGAGCCGGTGGTGGCCGCGGCTTCCCCTCCGCTGCCACCACCGGAGTCTGTGGTGGATCCTAGGATCTAGTCACGAAACAGTCACTAGGTCAGATGAATCAAATGAATTAGGACGGCGCCTGAAGCGGGCGTTTGTCCGGGCTCTTGCCGTCCCGGCCCTTGGTCTCGGCCTCGTGGCGAAGCAGGGAAATCGCCGATTCGAAGTCCTCCAGCGATTCGAAGGCCTGGTAGACGCTCGCGAACCGCAGGTAGGCGACCTCGTCCAGGCGCTGCAGCGGCTCCAGGATTGCCAGCCCGACTTCGTGGGCGTCGATCTCGGCGGCGCCTGAGCCCCGGATCGTTTCCTCGACTTCCTGCGCCAGCAGGGCCAGATCGTCTTCGGTGACCGGACGGCCCTGGCAGGCCTTGCGGACGCCGTTGATGACCTTGCTGCGGCTGAAGGGCTCGCCGACGCCGGAGCGCTTGATGACGGTCAGGCTGGTGGTTTCCACGGTGGTGAACCGACGGCCGCATTCGGGGCACTGACGGCGGCGGCGGATGGCGGAGCCGTCGTCGGCGATCCGGCTGTCCACAACGCGCGAATCGGGGTTTCGGCAGAACGGGCAATACATGTCGGTTCCCTCCCCTGTCGCAATCCGCAGTCAGTGCTGTATCAGTCAGTGCTGAAACAGTGCAGGTCCACTGCCGCGGAAACCGCGGCAGTCAGCGCTGCCCTGTGTCCCCAGTTTACGACTACATGTAGCTGAATAACAAGCCTGTAATTACTACATGTAGTGGTCTGGGCCCTGGCTACCGGGCGGCGAACCGCGCTGTGACGGCCTCGCCGTGGGCGGGAAGGTCCTCCGCGCCGGAGAGGCTGACGATGTGGCCGCTGACCTGCTCCAACGCGGAGCGGGTGTAGTTGATGACCTGGATGGCCCGCAGGAACGTTGTGACGTTCAGTCCGGAGGAGAAGGCCGCCGTGCCGCTGGTGGGCAGCACGTGGTTGGAGCCGGCGCAATAGTCGCCCAGGCTCACGGGGCTGTAGTCCCCCACGAAGATCGCGCCGGCGCTGCGGATCCGGCCGGCCACGCCGGCGGCATCGGCGGTCATGATTTCAAGGTGTTCAGCGGCGTATGCGTCACAGGCGGCGATGCCCTGCTCCAGGTCCTCGACCAGCACGACGCCGGACTGCGGGCCCGAGAGTGCCTCGAGGACCCGGCTGGAGTGCTTGGTGGCTGCGGCCTGAAGTTCAAGTTCCACGCGGACGTCGGCAGCGAGGGCCTCGGAATCCGTGAACAGCACCGATGCGGCCTTGGGGTCGTGCTCTGCCTGGCTGATGAGGTCCGCGGCCACGAGGGCGGGATTGGCGGTGGAGTCCGCGAGGATCGCAATTTCCGTGGTGCCGGCCTCGGAATCGATCCCGACAACGCCCTTGACCAGCCGCTTGGCGGTCGCCACGAAGATATTGCCCGGGCCGGTCACGACATCCACGGGGTCGATCCCGGGGAGCTTGCCGGCGTCGGACGCGTCGGACGCATCCGCCGGGATGCCGTAGGCAAACGCCGCGATGGCCTGCGCCCCGCCGATCGCGTAGACCTCTTCAATGCCCAGCAGACAGGCCGCGGCCAGGATCGTGGGGTGCGGGAGGCCGCCGAAATCCTTTTGCGGCGGTGAAGCCAGGGCAATCGATTCGACGCCGGCGGCCAAGGCCGGGACCACGTTCATGATCACCGAGGACGGGTAGACAGCCAGGCCGCCGGGGACGTAGAGCCCCACACGGGCCACCGGCACCCAGTTTTGGCTGACGACGGCACCAACGCCCAGTTCGACGTCGATGTTCGCCGGGCGCTGGGCGTCGGCGAAGGCGCGCGCCCGCTTGATGGACTCCTCGAGTGCCGCGCGCACGGCGGGATCCAGGCCCTCAAGGGCCGCACGCAGGGCCTCGGCCGGGACCCGGGGGTGCGCCTGCTCGACGCCGTCGAAGGCCAGTGCCAGCTCCCGGAGTGCGCCGAAGCCCCGAGTTCGGACGGCGGAGATGATGTCCAGGACCTTGCCCTCGGCGTCGGCCATGGTGCCGGACTGTGCCCGGGGCACCGCAGCGCGGAGTCCGGCGAGGGACAGTTGCGCACCGCGCACGTCCACCGTGCGGAAGTTGAGGGCGGTCATCGGGGTGACGGGGCTGTCAGGAGTTAGGCTCACCCGATCATTTTACGTGTCCCGCCGCGGCGGTCTGGCACTGGCGTCAGCGGCGGGGTTTGCCGCCGGAGCCAGGGAAGAGGCTGTTCAGGAAGATGGCCAGGGCAATCGCCGCGGGCCAGATGACGAGGACCGCATAGGAGCGCAGTGAGAAGGCGACGCTGGTGCTGGCCGAGGTATCTGCCGGCGCTCCCCACCACTGGGCGCTCAGCACGCCGGTTCCCCACGCTAGGAGCGCCCCGGCCGCGCCGGCGAGGACCACCAGGATGACGGTGCCGGCGCCGGGCTGGTGGTGCTTGTTGCCGGCCACGAAGGACCCGGCGATGCACCCGGCGAGCAGGCACAGCCCTGCCAGCACCAGGTCCCTGGGCAGCCAGGTGGCGGTGTTGCTGCCGGCGGCGAGGTCCGGGTTGCCCGTCAGGAGATTCAGGCCCGACGGCGCCAGCAGCCACCAGAGCAATCCCACCGGGACGCCGGCGGCCGCGATGACCGCGGCCTTCCGCCATGGGGTCCCGCCGGGTCCGCGGTGCTGCTCGGGATTCTCGGGCGGGACCGGCTGCGCGGGCTCCCCGGAGTGGTGGACGGGGCCGTCTACTGCGGGCTGTGTCATGCAACAAACCGTAACAAGGATTCTGCCGGCGCATGGCGAAGCCCCGGCAGCACATGACGGCGGAAGTAAACAAAATGCCCTACCTCGATCACCGGCGCAATACGCTGGCAGAGTAGGAAGTACCACACGCACGTGCAGCAGGGAGTTGGATCGCAGTGGCCACAGATGAAGGAATCTTCGAGGGAACGTTCAAGGAAATGTTCCGCCGGCACGCGGCGGGCGTGGCCATCATCACGGCCAACCACAACGGCGTGCCGTTCGGATTCACGGCAACCTCAGTGGCCTCGCTGTCCGCCAAACCGCCGCGCTTCACGTTCAATATGGCCAGGACCTCCAGCTCGTGGCCGGCAGTGGCGAACACGACTTACATTGGCGTGCACATGCTCGGGCTGGAGAACCAGGAACTCGCCGACCGTTTCGCCCGGGCCGGCAACCGGTTCGACGGCGACCACTGGGAGCTCGGACCCCACGAGGTGCCCGTGCTCAAGGGAGTCAGCGGCTGGCTGATCGGCAAAGTCCAGATGCGGCTCTCCTTCGAGAACAACGCTGTTGTGGTAGTTGAAGTGGTGGAGGGCCAGGTCGGCGAAGACGGCACTCCCCTGCTCTACCACTCCGGGGCCTACAGCCAGCCCGTTCCGCTCGACTACGAAATTTGAGCGCCGAGACCTGGGGGCCCGGGACTACTCCCCCGAGCTAGTTGTCCAAGCAGGTCGGGCCGAGCAGCACCTTCAAGTCGCCAAACAGGGACGGGCTCGGGTTGACGCGCAAGTGCACCGGCAGGCCCATGACCTCCACCCGGGTGTCGCCCTGCAGGTGCAGCCGGACCTCGGAGTTTCCGCGGTGGGTCCGCAGCACGTCGCCCAGCTCCGTGACCACGGCCTCGGTGGCCTTATGCGTGGCCATGGTGATCACCACGGGCCCGTTCTGGCTGTCGCTGAGGTCCGGCACGGAAAGTTCCATGCAGTTCAAGGTCACGGCCCCGTCGTCGCGCCGTTGCAGGCGTCCCTTGACCACCACGATCAGGTCCTCCGCGAGCACCGAGGCGATGGGGCCGTAGACCTGGCCGAAGAACATGACCTCCATGGAACCGGCGAGGTCCTCGATCTCGGCGCGGGCGTAGGCGTTGCCGCTTGCCTTGGCGATCCTTCGGCTGAGGGAGGTGATCATGCCCGCGATGGTCACGATCGAGCCGTCCGGCGGGCCGTCCTCGGCGATGATCGAGGTGATCGACCGGTCGGCGTGCTGGCTCAGCAGCCCTTCCAGCCCCTGCAGCGGGTGGTCGGAGACGTACAGACCGAGCATGTCACGCTCGAACGCCAGCTTGTCCTTCTTCTCCCATTCCGGCAGGTCCGGGATTTCCGTGCTGAGCGAGGCCTCGGGCTCCTGGTCCTCAAAGCCGGCGAAGAGGTCGAACTGGCCGATCGCTTCGTTGCGCTTGAGGGTGATGACGGAATCGATTGCCTCTTCGTGGATCATGGCCAGGGCCCGCCGCGGATGGCCGAGCGAGTCGAAGGCGCCGGCCTTGATCAGGGATTCGATGGTCCGCTTGTTGCAGACCACCGCCGGGACTTTCAGGAGGTAGTCCTTGAAGGAGGTGTAGGCGCCTTCTTTTTCGCGCGCCGCCACCATGGCTTCGACGGCGTTCACGCCGACGTTGCGGATGGCGCCCATGCCAAAGCGGATGTCGGTGCCAACAGGGGTGAAGTTGAGGGCTGACTCATTGACGTCAGGCGGCAGTACCGTGATGCCCATCCGCCGGCATTCGTTGAGGTAGATGGCCGACTTGTCCTTGTCGTCGCCCACCGAGGTCAGCAGAGCAGCCATGTATTCCGGCGCATAGTGCGCCTTAAGGTATGCGGTCCAGTAGGAGATCACGCCGTAGGCGGCCGAGTGCGCCTTGTTGAAGGCGTAGTCGGAGAACGGCAGCAGGATGTCCCAGAGGGTCTTGACCGCGGCCATGGAATAGCCGTTGTCCTGCATGCCCTGGGAGAAACCGGCGAACTGCTTGTCCAGCTCGGACTTCTTCTTCTTGCCCATGGCGCGGCGCAGGATGTCGGCCTGCCCCAGGGTATAGCCGGCGAGTTTCTGCGCCACGGCCATGACCTGCTCCTGGTACACGATCAGCCCGTACGTCCCGCCGAGGATTTCGGAGAGCGGCTCCTCGAGCTCCGGGTGGATCGGGATGACATCTTGGATCTTGTTCTTGCGCAGCGCGTAGTCGGTGTGCGCGTTGGCGCCCATGGGTCCGGGCCGGTAGAGGGCCAGCACGGCGGAGATGTCTTCGAAGTTGTCAGGCTTCATCAGCTTGAGCAGGGAGCGCATGGGCCCGCCGTCGAGCTGGAAGACACCCAGAGTGTCCCCCCGGGCCAGCAGCTCGTAGGACGCCGTGTCATCCAACTCGAGGGTTTCAAGGTCGAGGTCGACGCCGCGGTTCATCTTGATGTTTTCCAGGGCATCGGAAATGATCGTCAGGTTTCGAAGCCCGAGGAAATCCATCTTGATCAGGCCGAGGCCCTCAGACGTCGGATAGTCGAACTGGGTAATGACCTGGCCGTCCTGGAACCGGCGCATGATCGGAATCACGTCGATGATGGGGTCCGAGGACATGATGACGCCGGCGGCGTGCACGCCCCACTGCCGCTTCAGCCCCTCAATGCCCAGCGCCGTCTCGAAGACCTTGGCAGCCTCCGGGTCAGTGCTGATCAGCTGGCGGAAGTCCCCGGCCTCGCTGTAGCGCTTGGACTGGGGGTTCTGGATGTCGGCCAGCGGAATGTCCTTGGCCATCACGGCCGGGGGCAGCGCCTTGGTCAGCGTCTCGCCCATGCTGAACGGGTAGCCCAGCACGCGCGAGGAGTCCTTGAGGGCCTGTTTGGTCTTGATGGTGCCGTAGGTGACGATCATCGCCACGCGTTCGTCGCCGTACTTGCGCGTGACGTAGTCGATTACTTCGGAGCGGCGCCGGTCATCGAAGTCGACGTCGAAGTCAGGCATGGAGACGCGGTCCGGGTTGAGGAAGCGCTCGAAGATCAGGCCGTGGTGCAGCGGGTCAAGGTCCGTGATGCGCATGGCGTACGCCACCATGGAGCCGGCACCGGAACCACGCCCGGGACCGACGCGGATGCCGTTGTTCTTGGCCCAGTTGATGAAGTCGGCCACCACGAGGAAGTAGCCCGGGAAGCCCATGGAAGTGATGACTTCCAGCTCATAGTCGGCCTGCTTGCGGACCTTGTCCGGGATGCCCTGGGGATAGCGGTACTGGAGTCCCTTGTCGACTTCCTTGACCAGCCAGGACGTTTCGTCCTCCCCCTCCGGGCAGGGAAACCGGGGCATGTAGTTGGCGCCGGTGTTGAACGAGACCTCGCAGCGCTCGGCGATCAGGAGCGTGTTGTCGCACGCCTCCGGGTGGTCGCGGAACAGCTCCCGCATTTCCTGCGGTGACTTCAGGTAGTAGCCGCTGCCGGAGAAGGCAAAGCGTGAGCCGCCGTTGTCGTAAGTCGGCTCCAGGAGGGTGGAGCCGGACTGGATGGCCAGGAGGGCCTCATGCGCCTTCGCGTCGTGCTCGTGCGTGTAGTGCAGGTCGTTGGTGGCCACGAGCGGCAGGTTCAGGTCCTTGGCCAGGCGCAGAAGGTCACCGGTGACGCGCCGCTCGATGTCCAGGCCGTGGTCCATGAGCTCGCAGAAGTAGTTCTCCGCACCAAAGATGTCGCGGAACTCGGCCGCGGCCTCAACCGCTTCGCGGTACTGGCCCAGGCGCAGCCGGGTCTGGACTTCACCGGACGGGCAGCCGGTGGTGGCGATGAGCCCTTCCGAGTACGTGTTCAGCAGCTCACGGTCCAACCGGGGCCATTTGCCGAAGACCGAGTCCAATGAGGCGATCGAGGAGGCCCGGAAAAGGTTCCGCATGCCCACGTTGTTGTAGCTGAGCAGGGTCATGTGCGTGTAGGAGCCACCGCCGGAAATGTCATCCTTGCGCTGGTGCTCCTCGCCCCACCGCACACGGGTCTTGTCCGTGCGCGCGGTCCCGGGAGTCACATAGGCTTCGACGCCGATGATGGGCCTGATGCCCTGGTCGGTTGCCCGCTTCCAGAAGTCGAAGGCGCCGAACAGGTAGCCGTGGTCCGTCGTGGCGAGGGCCGGCATGCCGAGCCGCTCGGTTTCGTCGAACAGCTCACCGAGCCGGGCGGCACCGTCCAGCATCGAGTACTCGGTGTGGTTGTGGAGATGGACAAACGAGTCGTTGCTGGAAGTCACCGCACCATTCTAGTGCCGACCCACGACGCCGGCGTGCAACCACGACGGCGGGACCGGACCCTGCCGTACAGACCGCCGGATCCGCCGGCCGAAACCATGAGCAAGACCGAGGGCCGGACCGGATCAGGCCGCCCGGCCCGGGCGGCTCAGGCGTCTCCGGACTCCAGGACCGTGAGCGCATACTTCAGATCCTGCGGGTACTCGCTGGCCACGGTGACCCGCTCCCCTGTCCGCGGGTGATCGAAGGAGAGTTCCCGGGCGTGCAGCCACTGCCGGGTCAGCCCGAGGGTGGCGGCCAGCCGCGGGTCCGCGCCGTAGGTGAGGTCACCGGCGCAGGGGTGGCGCAGGGCCGCAAAGTGCACACGGATCTGGTGGGTCCGGCCGGTTTCGAGGTGCACCTCCACCAGGGAGGCCTTCCCGAAAGCTTCCAGGACCTCGTAGTGCGTCACCGAATCACGGCCGTCCTCAATCACGGCGAACCGCCAGTCATGGCCGGGGTGGCGGCCGATGGGTGCGTCGATGGTGCCCGCCAGCGGATCGGGAAGGCCCTGGACCACGGCGTGGTAGACCTTGTCCACGGTGCGTTCCTTGAAGGCCCGTTTGAGCACGGTGTAGGCGTTTTCGGTCTTGGCGACCACCATGACGCCGGAGGTCCCGACGTCGAGCCGGTGGACGATGCCGGTGCGCTCTGAAGCGCCCGACGTCGAGATCCGGTAACCGAGACCGGCGAGGCCACCCACCACTGTGGGCCCCACCCAGCCGGGCGAGGGGTGCGCTGCCACGCCCACCGGTTTGTCGATGACAACAAATTCGTCATCGTCCAGCAGGATCAACAGGTCGTCCACAACTTCCTCCACGATTTCCAGGGGATCCCTGCGGTCCGGTACTACGACGTCCAGCACGGTACCCAGGGCGAGCTTGAGCGACTTCCCGACCCGCTTGGCATTGCTGGTGACGTTGCCCTCGGCGATGAGCGTGGCCGCCTGGGAGCGGGAGATGTCCATCAGCCTGGCCAGGCCGGCGTCCACGCGGGAGCCGGCGAGGTCCTCCGGGACGGTGAACTGCCGGTGCCCGGCAGTTGCAGCACCGGCTTTGCCGGCAGCATCCGCCGCAACGTCGTCAGATGCGTCGTCTGCCAGGTCATCTGCCAGGCTGTCGGCGACGTCCGGCGCCAGATCCTGCGGCCTGTCCTCCGCGGCGCGTCCTGCGGCGTTTCCTGAGGTAGTTTCAGACATCTTTGGCCACCGTATCCTTCGTGTGGCGTGAGCCGTCCAGGGAGATCCCGCGGAGGGTGAGCAGGCAGATAATCACGACGGCGGAGACCACGGCCGAGTCTGCGATGTTGAAGATCGCGAAGTTTGGGAGCTGGATGAAGTCCACCACGTGGCCCATTGCGAAAGACGGCTCGCGGAACAGCCTGTCGGTGAGATTGCCGAGTGCGCCGCCGAGGAGCAGCCCCAGCGCCAACGCCCACCGAAGCGAGCCGAGCTTGCGCAACTGCAGCAAGATCGCGACGGACACGGCCGCCATGATGATCGTGAACACCCACGTGACGTTCTCGCCGATCGAGAACGCGGCGCCGGAGTTACGGATGTAGAACCAGTGCAACAGCGGCGGCAAAACGGGAATCCGCTCGCCCTCGGTCATGGTGCTGGTGACCCAGAGCTTGGTCAGCTGGTCGAACACGTAGGCGAACACCGCGAAGGCAGCGAACAAGGCAAACAGCTTTGCCCGGCGCGGCCGGGGGTGCACAGGCTGTGCCGCCTCGAGCGGCTGCATGGCGTCTGGTGATGGTGCGTCAGTCATAGGGCTTTCGTTCGGGAGCCAGTGCGGAGACTGGTAGCCAGGTGCCCGGCAAGCGGGCACCGGACCGGTGGCGGCACAGTGCGGGAAAATTACAGTGCCGGAAAATACCGTGCGGGAAAGTGAAAAGCCGGCGGCCGAGGAAACCTCAGCCACCGACTTTCAGAATACTTTGCTTTTGCCTAGCTATTGGCTTCGACCTCAGGGGCCGCAACGGAGCCGCGGGCATCGAGGTCACGGAGCTGGCCTTCGATGTAGGCCTTCAGGCGTGAGCGGTAGTCGCGCTCGAAGCCGCGAAGCTGCTCGACCTTGCGTTCCAGCACGGAGCGCTGCTGCTCGAGGGCACCAAGGATCTTGCGGGACTTTTCCTGCGCATCGTTGACGAGGCTGCTGGCCTCGATCTGGGCTTCAGCGATGATTTTGTCCCGCTGCTGCTCGCCGTCGGCGACGTGCTTGTCGTGCATCTGCTGCGCCATGGCCAGCAGGCCGGCGGCGGACTCGGAAGCCGGGGTGGCAGCGGTACGCGCCGGTTCGACTGCCTGGGCTGCCTTGGCAGCAGCCTGCTCGGCTTCCTTCTTCTTGGCAGCTTCTGCGGCCGCCTTTGCCTTGGCTTCGGCCTCGGCCTTGGCGGTGTCTTCCTTCTCGGCCTTGACGGGCGCCGGGACCTTTTCCACCACGGGTGCGGCGGCTGCGGAGCTGGCAGGCGTGCCGGCGCCGGATTCCGCGAGCTTCTTGCGGAGCTCGTCGTTCTCCTGGTTCAGGCGCCGAAGTTCGACGACGATCTCGTCCAGGAAGTCATCAACTTCATCCTGGTCGTAGCCTTCGCGGAACTTGGTCGGCTGAAAGCGCTTGTTGACAACGTCTTCTGGCGTCAAAGCCATCTGGTCACCTCGTTGGTCTAGTTAGTCAGTAGGCCTTCCGGCCGTCAAAACTACGGTACCTAAATATGGTCTGGTTCCTCTAATTCAACACCGCAGTGTCAAACCGGAGTTTCATTCGGTGTGGCCTGGGCCCGGGCAAGTCGCCTCCCCGGCCCCGGCGGCTCATGCTGCGATCGGCTGGGCGTACACCAGGCCCTTGACGATCCACATCGCCACGCTCACGGCCACGAACAGGAGCAGGAAGCCGATGTCCAGTGAAATCCCGCCCAACCGCAGCGGCGGGATGAGCCGGCGGAGCAGCTTGAGGGGCTTGTCCGTGACCGAATACACGGCATGGGCCGTCACGAGTGCCATGCCGCGGGGCCGCCAGCTCGGGGCAAACATCTGCACCCAGTCGTAGACCAGGCGGATGATCAATGCCACGAAGAAGAGCAACAGAGCGATATAGACGAGTCCGAAAACAATTCCCATGAGCTAACTCATATCTCCATGTTCATTCCGGATACCGCAGTGTCCTAAGGAAAGTGTCACTTCTATTTCAACACGGATAATTCCGCACGGATGCCAGGCGGGTGTCCCCACCTGGCATCCGTAACGATATTTGGGCCTAACTTTGGTTGAAGAAACTTGCCTGGGTCTCGCTGACCTTCTTGTCATCGCCAATGACCTCGATGTACGACGGCGAGAGCAGGAACACCTTATTCGTCACCCGTTCGATGCTGCCGCGGAGGCCGAAGACGAGTCCGGCGGAGAAGTCCACGAGGCGCTTGGCGTCAGCTTCGCCCATGTCGGTGACGTTCATGATGACGGGGATGCCTTCGCGGAAGCTTTCACCAATGAGCTTGGCGTCGTTGTACGACCGCGGATGGATGGTAGTGATTTGCCGGAGTCCGGTGGTCTCTTCGCGGCTCGATGCCGCACGCTTGATGGGTGTCACAGGTGCGCGATATTCCTCTTCAGCGGCGTGGGGCTCTTCCCGGGGGACCTCGCGGACGGGCGCCGGAGCACGTCGTTCCTCGCGGTCCTGCTCCATGGATTCGTCCTCATCCTTGTGCGGTGTGGGGTGCTCAGACTCGTAGTGTTCGTCGCCGTCGGCGAGCCCAAGATAGATCATTGTCTTGCGCAGAGCGCCAGCCATGGTCGACTCCTAATCTTGTCCGTAAGCGGGCCGCTTAGTGACTAGACAGCCTTGGAATCCCCGCCATTACCTTCCAATACGTCGAACTTACCGCAGGGCCGGACGCGGACCGAGAATATCGGAGCCTATGCGCAGGTGTGTCGCCCCGAATCGGACCGCCTCTTCGAGGTCCTGGCTCATTCCGGCGGATATTCCCGTGGCGCCCGGATATTGTTCAGCCAGCCGGCCGGAAATGCCTGCCAATTTCTCGAAGGCAGCCGCGGGATCCGCCCCGAGCGGGGCTACGGCCATGACGCCGGCGAGCCTCAGTCCGGCAGCGCCGGCCAGCTGTTCGGCCAGTGCGGGGACCTCGTCGGGGCCCGCGCCGCCGCGGTGCGCCCCGGCGTCCTGGTCCAGGTTGACCTGGATGAAACACTCCATGGGCGCGCGCCCGGTGCGGTCGCTTTCGGCGGCCATCGCCTTGGCGAGTGCGGAAGCCAGCGCCTCCCGGTCCACGGAATGCACCGACGCGGCGTATTTCACCACGGATTTGGCCTTCTTGCTTTGGAGCTGGCCGATGAAGTGCCAGCTCAGGCCGAGGTCTTCGAGCTGCGCCGCTTTCTCCGCGGCCTCCTGGTCCCGGTTTTCCCCGACGTCGGTGACACCCAGCGACGCCAGCCGCCGGACGTCCTGGGCCGGATGGAATTTGGTGACGACGATCAGGCGTGGCGGCGTCGTGCGACCGGCGGCTGCCACGGCGGCGTCGATCCTGCGGCGGACGGTCTCGAGGTTCGCCCCCAGCTGGGCAAGCCGCGGGCCTAGCAGCGCGTCCTCCAGGCTCTCCCCCGGCACGTTCCCGGGTTTGAACGCGCTTGTGTCCGGTACGTCAACCGGTTCAGTCATGGCCATGCGCCGTAATCCCGTGCGCACCGTTCGTCCACACCAGCCCGGCGAAGCGGCCGGTGCGGCTGTCGCGGCGGTAGGAGAAGAGGGTGTCGTCCTCGAGGGTGCAGCCCCCGGAGTATTCGACCGCGACGCTCGCTGCCTCCAGCTGGCTCCGGACACCTGCCGGCAGGTCCAGGCCGGGGGCGCCGGTGGACGTGGTGCACCAGGTGGCAGGTACGGCAGCGGCAACGTCCGCGCGCAGGTCCTCCGGGACCTCATAGCAGCGGCCGCAGACCGAGGGCCCAACCCAGGCGCTGATGCTGTCAGCGCCGAGCTCCCGCAAGCGGGCCACGGCGGCGGGCACCACTTCGGCGGCTACGCCGGGCCGTCCGGCGTGGACGACGCCGAGGACAGGTTCACCGGCCGCGTCCTCGCCGACCAGTACGACGGGCACACAGTCCGCCACCAGGACAGCCAGCGGTTCGGTCAGTGAGACCTGGGCATCGGCTGTGGGTGCGGCCGGCACGTGGACGGTGGCATCGGCCGTCGCCGCTGTCGTCGCCGCGCCCGTCGTCGCCGTTGCGCCCACGATCGTGGCGACGTCGTTGCCGTGGACCTGGTTCATGTATCGGAAGGAGCGGCCGCCGAGCCCGGAGGCCGCTTCGAGCTCCGCACGCCTGCGGCGGACCGCCGCGGGGTCATCGCCAACATGCAGTGCAAGGTTTCCGGCTCGGGCGTCGGTGAAGGCCACCCACACGCCCGGCCGGACTTCAGCCCGCCAGTAAAACAATCACAACACCGCCATCGACATGTCCGGAATATCTGCGTTCATACAATCCACCGTATCCCGCCGCAAAGCAGCATGGCACCGCCGGACGGCGGTGCCATGCTGAAGCGGAACGATTTACTTGAGGAAGTCCGGTACATCCAGGTCATCGGAGTGCCGGCCGGACAGGTCCGGCTCCACGACGGCCGGGAGGTCGACGTCGAAGCCCGAGTCGGCCGGTACCGCGGAGGGGCGCTGCTGGCCCCAGCCGCCGTAGCCCGAGGCACCGACAGTGGCGTGCAGCGGCTGGACCGGGGCGGCTGCGGGTGCCTGCGCCGGAGCGGGGGCGGCGGACGTGGGCCGTTGCGGCGCGGCCGGCAGGGACTGGTCCATGGACGGCGAGGTGGCCTTGACGTCGTCGAAGCCGGCGGCGATGACGGTGACGCGTGCCTCGTCGCCGAGGGCGTCGTCGATCACGGCGCCGAAGATGATGTTGGCTTCCGGGTGGGCGACTTCCTGGACCAGGCGGGCTGCCTCGTTGATTTCGAAGAGGCCCAGGTCCGAGCCGCCCTGGATGGACAGCAGGACGCCGTGGGCGCCGTCGATCGATGCTTCCAGCAGCGGGGAGGCGATGGCCAGCTCCGCGGCCTTGACGGCACGGTCTTCGCCGCGGGCAGAACCAATGCCCATCAGCGCGGAACCGGCACCCTGCATCACGGACTTGACGTCAGCGAAGTCGAGGTTGATCAGGCCCGGGGTGGTGATGAGGTCCGTGATGCCCTGGACGCCGGAGAGCAGCACCTGGTCGGCCGAGCGGAATGCATCCAGGACCGAGACGTTGCGGTCGCTGATGGAGAGCAGTCGGTCGTTCGGGATCACGATCAGGGTGTCGACCTCGTCGCGCAGGGCGTCGATGCCGGCCTCGGCGGAGCCGGCGCGGCGGCGGCCTTCGAAGGTGAAGGGACGCGTCACGACGCCGATGGTCAGGGCGCCAAGGGAACGGGCGATCCGGGCGACGACGGGGGCGCCGCCGGTACCGGTTCCGCCACCTTCGCCGGCGGTGACGAAGACCATGTCTGCGCCGCGGATGACCTCTTCGATTTCATCGGCGTGGTCCTCGGCAGCCTGGCGGCCGACCTCGGGGTTCGCGCCAGCACCGAGACCACGGGTCAGCTCACGCCCGACGTCGAGTTTGACGTCGGCATCGCTCATCAACAATGCCTGGGCATCGGTGTTTATGGCGATGAATTCGACGCCGCGAAGACCGACCTCGATCATGCGGTTGACTGCGTTCACGCCACCGCCGCCGATGCCGACGACCTTGATGACGGCCAAGTAATTCTGCGGAGCTGCCACGTTACGTGTCCCTTGTTCGTGTACTAATGCGAAAACTGGTCGAGTCCAGCTTGAACCTTTTAACCTTAACCTTCGACTTGAAGGTTATAGTTATGTCAAGTAACTCATGTCTGTGACGGTATTTCCTATGCCGGGGACATTCAATAACCGCCGCCGCGTGTCGCGGGAATACCGGGCAAATAGGCCCTGTATGTGCTCCCGAGCGCAGCTGGACGTCCCTCGGCGTCGCAGCTACCGCGTGACGGGGTGCCGCGGCACGCTGACATCGTAAACGTTGACGGGGTTTTTCGGGTCGGCCGGGACCTTCAGGAGGGCGGAAAGGACCCGCGCCTTCAGTTCCTTCTCCCCCGCGTTGCCCCAAACTATTCTCTGCCCGTCGTCGAGTTTGAGTTCGACGGCGTCGGCGGAGGAGGCGGAGGCGTTGGAGAGCCGCGCCAGCACGTCGGCCGGCAGAGCCCCGAGCACCGCTGTGATGGCCTGGAACAGGTCCTTCGGAAGCGTCCCGCTGCCGCCGTCGATCACGGGGAGCGATACCGAGGCGGCATCCGCGGTGGTGCTGAGTTGGACACCGTCGACGTCCACCAACTGGAATGTCTTGCCCTGCTTGACCAGGGCCACGGGAATGCGCTCGGTGACGTGCACCTGCAAGGTGGCGGGCGGCAGCGCCTTCGCGGTGACGGCTTTGACCTGGACCAGCGGCTTGAGCAGGGCTGTGACCTCCTCCTCGCTGATCTGAGGCAGTGGCTTGCCCTGAAGGGGCGCCAGGGCGGCCTTAACCTGATCGGGCTTCAGCATCTTCGTGCCCTCCACCGTGATCGTCCGCAAGGCGAGCACCGGCGAGTAGACCGCGGCCGCGACGATCCCGGCCATCAGCACGGCCACGATGGCGATGGTGCTGAGCAGGATGCGCCGGCGGCGTTTGCCCCTGGGCTCAGGGAAGGACAGCACCTTGCCCGAACCGATATCCGCTGTGCCCTGCGGGTGCTGAGTGTTCTTCGAGTGGCCGCTCCCGGCGTCTGCGGCGTTCTTGGATGCAGAAATGACATCCGTGCCCGTTCCGCCGGACGGCGGCCGGGAGCCGGTTCCGGAGGCGTTGGATCCGCCCCGGTAGGTGGGCCGCCTGGTGCTAGGCACCGGCGGCCTCGATCGTCAGGGCATCGACAATCAGGGGCCCGTAGGCCGTGACGTCGCCGGCGCCGGCAGTCAGCACGATGTCCCCGGGGCCGGCGTCGGCCAGAAGTGCCTGCACAGCCTCCCCGCCCGGTCCGATGAGGCGGCCGCCGGAGCCCAGGTGCTCGGCGATCAGCCCGCTGGTGACACCGGGAATGGGATCCTCGCGGGCTGGGTAGATGTCCAGGACCAGGGCAGTGTCCGCCGTGTTGAGGGCTTCGGCGAAGTCGCGCGCAAATTCGCGGGTCCGGGAAAACAGGTGGGGCTGGAAGAGTACGTGCACCTTGTGCTGCCCGGCGACGGCCCGCGCCGCGGACAGGGCGGCCCGGACTTCCGTGGGGTGGTGGGCGTAGTCGTCGTAGACGCGGACGCCGCGCCCCTCCCCCTTGAACTCGAAGCGGCGCGAGGCGCCGGAGAAGTGGGCCAGTGCCGCCGCCGCGGTCTCTGGCGCGACGCCGAGTTCAATCGCCACGGCGAAGGCGGCCGCAGCGTTGAGCGCGTTGTGTCGGCCCGGAACCTGGAGTTCGACGCCGAAGGTGCCGGCCGTCGTCGAGATCTCCACCTGGCCCGGTTCGGCGTCGTGCAGCCGGATGGAGGCGTCGGCCGCCGTCCCGTAAAGGACCACGCGGGTGTTGCCGCGGGCCAGGGTGCGCTCGGCCAGGGCCCTTGCCCCGGGGTCGTCCGCGCAGGCAACCAGGACTCCGTCGGCCGGGAGCAAGGCCGTGAAGCTGTCGAAAGAGGCGTAGACGGCCTCGGCGGTGCCGTAGAAGTCCAGGTGGTCCGGCTCGACGTTGGTTACTACGGAGATCATGGGGCGGTAGTTCAGGAAGGAGCCGTCTGACTCGTCGGCCTCCGCCACGAAGATCCCCGCGGTGCCGTGGGCCGCGTTGACGCCGAGCGCCGGGACGTTGGCGCCGATGGCGAACGACGGGTCCAGTCCGGCGCCCTGCAGCAGCACCGTGATCATGGAGGTCGTGGTGGACTTGCCGTGCGTTCCGGCGACTGCCACCACGGTGTCATCCGCCATGGTGGCGGCCAGCGCCTCGGAGCGGTGCAGCACCGGAAGCCCGGCGGCGCGCGCCGCTGCGAGCTCGGGGTTCTCGGGCCGGATCGCCGAGCCGGCGACCACCGTCTGGGCGTCGCCGAGGTTGCCGGGAGCATAACCGACGGCGATCCGTGCCCCGGCGGCTGCGAGGTCTCCCATGACGGGCAGCGACTTGGCGTCGGAGCCGCTCACCGGGATGCCTCGCGCCACCATGATGCGGGCAACGGCGGACATGCCGACGCCGCCGATGCCGATGAAGTGAACGCGGCCGAGGGATTCGAGGGAACGCGTTCCGTGTTGGGGCTGGGTCATTGCTCTACTGCTTCCTGCCGTGCTGTGTCGGGCGCTGCTGGTTTCTGCTGAGCGTGCTTGAGGACGCTACTTCGAGGATGAGATCGGCCATGCGCCGGTCTGCGTTCCGGATGCCGAGCTGTTCGGAGCTGGCGGCCATCCGGGCCAGCTTGTCCGGGTCCCGCAGCAGCGGAATGAGGTTTTCGCGGATCCAGTCCACGGAGAAGGCCTTGTCATCGACGATCAAGGCGCCGCCCGCGGCGACGAGGCCCGCAGCGTTCAGCGCCTGTTCGCCGTTGCCAATGGGCAGGGGGACGAAGACGGCGGGGACGCCCACCGCGGCCACCTCGCAGACGGTTGCGGCTCCGGCACGGGCCAGCAGCAGATCCGCCGCGGCGTAGACGGTTTCCATGCCGTCCACGTATTCCATCTGCCGGTATCCCGGCGCGGCGAGCGGCCGGCCGTCGGCGTCGTGCACGGACTTGCCGCGGCCGGTGATGTGCAGAGTCTGCACGCCGGCGTCGGCGAGGGCTCCCACGGCCGCGGCGAGGGACCGGTTGATGCTCTGGGCCCCTGACGAGCCGCCCGTGACAATGAGCGTCGGTTTGTCCGCGTCCAGCCCGAGAGCCTGCCGGGCACCGGCCTGGGCGGCAGCGCGGTCGAGGCCGGAAATTTCGGGTCGCATCGGCATGCCGACGTGCCGTGCACGGCCCAGTTTGGTCGCGGCGAAAGCGACGGCCACGTGGGCGCCGAGGCGTGCACCGACACGGTTGGCCAGGCCGGGGCGGGTGTTGGCCTCGTGGACCACAATCGGGATCTTCCGGCGCCGGGCCGCGACGTACATAGGCGTGCACACATAGCCCCCGACTCCCACCAGGACGTCGGCGCCTGCCTCATCCAGGATGGAACCCGCCTGCTTCACCGCACCGGCCATCCGGCCCGGCAGCCGGAGCAGGTCCGCGGACGGCTTGCGCGGGAGCGGGACCTTGCTGATGGTGGCGAGGTCCAGCCCGGCCGCCGGGACCAGCCGCGCCTCCATCCCGCCGGGGGTCCCCACAGCCAGGAGCTGCACTCCGGGGCGGGACTGCCGGAGGGCCCCGGCGATGGCCAGCAGCGGGCTGATGTGGCCGGCGGTTCCGCCGCCGGCAAGGACCACGGACAAGGGCGTCTCGGTGTTCATGAAGGGCTGTTTACGCTTTCGTACGGTTTGTGGAGGCGGAGTTCTTGATGGTGGGGATTTTGCCGGCAGTGTTTTTGCCGGTGGAGATCTGGGCCGATGACTTGTTGGCCGCGTTCCCGGAGCTGTTCCCGGCGCCCTTGGCGGCGCCATTGGCGGCGCCCTTGGCGACGGGGTTGCCAGCGGGGCGGCCGGCTGACTTGGCGGCGGGTCGGGCGGCGGACCGGCTGGCCGCAGTGCTGGCGGCGGACCGGCCGGCGGCCCGGGCAGCGCGGGCGCGCCGCACGGAATTGGCGAAGGCGGCCGGGCCGAACCTGAGCATCTTCTTCGGCTGCATGCCCGGGTCCATCTGGGCCCGGGCCAGGGACAGGACGACGCCGATTGCGCACAGCGACATCAGCAGGGCCGAGCCGCCGTAGGAAATGAAGGGCAACGGGACGCCGATCACCGGTGCCAGCCCGGTGACCACGGCCATGTTGACGCTGGCCTGCCCCAGTAGCCAGACCATGATCGCGCCGGCCAGGACGCGGTGGAAGACATCGTGCTGTGCGACGACGACGCGGTAGATGGCGGTGCCGAGGATGGCGAAGAGGACCAGGACGACGATTGTCCCCACCAGACCGAGCTCCTCGCCGATGATCGCGAAGATGAAGTCGTTGTGCGCTTCCGGGATCCAGCTGTACTTCTGCCGGCTCTGGCCTAGTCCGACGCCGAACCACCCGCCGGACGCGAGCCCGTACAGGCCGTTGGTGGACTGGTAGTTCAGGTCTGAGCCATCGGCGCAGGTCTGGCCCGTCCAGGACAGGATGCGGCACATCCGGTTCGGGCTCGTGACGGCGAGGACGGTCGCGCCAATGGCCAGTAGCGCCCCGGAAATGGCGAAGAAGGAGAGCCGGACGCCGGCGAAGAACAGTGCGGCAGCCACGATGATCATCACAATCATGGCCGTGCCGAGGTCGTTTCCGGCGAGAATGAGGACCAGGACCACAACAGCACCCGGGAACACGACGGGAATGAGCGCGTGGCGCCATTCCTGGAGAAGCTTCGCTTTGCGGTCAAGCACTGTGGCCATCCAGAGCGCGAGGGCAAGCTTGGCGGCTTCGGAGGGCTGGAAGGTGAAGGGGCCGACGTCGATCCAGTTCTGGTTACCCAGGGCGCTGCGTCCCACGAGAAGGACCAGTCCCAGCAGCGCAACGGCCAGGAGCATGAGCCACCAAGCGACGCGCCTGAGCCAGACGACGTTGACGCGTGAGAGGACAAACATCGCGAAAACGCCAAGCGCGGCGAATCCGCCCTGTTTGAGGGCGGCGGAGTACGGCGACTCCCCTGCCGCGATGGCTTCCACACTGGAGGCGGAGAGGACCATCATGATGCCGATCGCAGTCAGCGCCAGGGTAGAGCCAAGAATGAGGTAGTACGTGGACCCGTTGCGGGACTTGCCGGTGCCTTCGAGCGCCGACCAGAAGCCGCGGTTCCAGGCAAGCACCCGGGCTGCCGGAGTCACAGCGGGCCTGCCGGGCGTTGATGCCGCACCGGCGCTTCGGGCACCGGCGCTCCCGGTGCCGGACGTGCTGCTGCCGGCGGGCTTGCCACTGGCACCGCCACTGGTGGCCCGGCCTGCGGCGGCTGGTGCCGCCGTCGTACGTGTGGGCGTGCT
Source organism: Arthrobacter sp. 05L421 (assembly GCF_056397785.1). Taxonomy (NCBI): domain Bacteria; kingdom Bacillati; phylum Actinomycetota; class Actinomycetes; order Micrococcales; family Micrococcaceae; genus Arthrobacter; species Arthrobacter sp. 05L421. The sequence continues at coordinate 86,392 of NZ_JBFTOC010000009.1, read as the reverse complement.
GACCATTGTTACTCCTCGCTGGTCTGAGCCTGCCCTTCCACGAGCTCGCGGACAGCTTCGATGAAGGCATCGCCACGGTGAGCATAGGAAGAGAACTGGTCCATGGAAGCAGCCGCCGGGGCCAGGAGCACAGTGTCCCCGGAAGCGGCCAGCTGCGCCGCCGAGGCAACGGCCTGGGCCATCACAGTCTCGCTGAAAATCGGCGAAGGGCCTGCGGCGGCTTTGGCCGTTCCGGCAGTCTGCACGTCTTCAGTCTCACCCTTGGCCGGCAAGATCACGGGGACATCGGGCGCGTGTCGCTTCAGCGCGGCCTGCAGATCGGTGGTGTCCATGCCGATCAGGACCACGGCTTTGAGCCGGTTGCCCTGTTCCTGGATCAGGGAGTCATAGTTCACGCCCTTGGACAATCCTCCGGCGATCCACACCACGTTCTGGAACGCGGACAAAGCGGCGGCGGCGGCGTGCGGGTTGGTGGCTTTGGAGTCGTTGACCCAGAGCACGCCCCCATGGCGGGCCACGGGCTGGATCCTGTGGTCGCCCGGGAGGTAGTTCAGCAGGCCCTGGCGGACTGCCGACGGCTCCACGCCGTAAGCCCGGACCAGCGCGGCCGCTGCCAGCGCGTTCGCCACCATGTGGCGCGGTGCTGCCGACCCCAAGTCAGCAATGGAGGCGAGTTCGGCGGCGCTGTCCTTGCGTTCGGCGATGAAGGCGCGGTCCACTAACAGCCCCTCCACGACGCCGAGCATGCTGATGGCCGGCGTCAGTGTGGTAAAGCCCACGGCCCGGCAGCCTTCCACTACGTCCGCGTCCTCGACCATGCGTTCGGTCTCGATCTGCTCGGCGTTGTAGATGCAGGCCTTCTGCGTGTTTGTGTAGACCTTGGCCTTGTCGGCCAGGTAGGAGGCGTAGGAGCCATGCCAGTCCACGTGGTCTTCGGCGACGTTGAGGCACACGCTGGCCACCGGGGACACCGAGTGGCTCCAGTGCAGCTGGAAACTGGAGAGTTCCACCGCGAAGGCGTCGTAGGCCACCGGGTCGCGCAGGGCGTCCAGGATCGGGGTCCCGACGTTGCCGACGGCGATCGCCTTGAGCCCGGCGGCCTGGAGCATGGACTCGGTCAGACCGACCGTGGTGGTCTTGCCGTTGGTGCCTGTAATGGTCAGCCAGTCGGCGGTCTTGCGGCCCTTGCGTTCGCGGAGCCGCCACGCGAGTTCGACGTCGCCCCACACCGGAATGTGCGCCCGCGCGGCAGCGGCGAGCATGGCCTGGTCCGGGCGCCAGCCCGGGGACGTTACGACCAGGTCAGGCTTGTGCCCGTCGATCTTAGGAACGGACTCCACTGCTTCTTCGCCCAGCAGGACGTCAGTGGCGCCGACGATCCGGAGCGTGTCGGCCTGGGCCAGCGCCTTGGCGCTGGTGGCGGCGTCCACCACCACCACCCGGGCACCGAGTTCAATCAGGGTATCGGCGGCGGCGAAACCCGAGACGCCGATGCCGGTAACCACGACGCGCAGGCCGGACCAGTCGGAGTCCCAGGTGGTGAGTCCCTGCAGCCGGGGTGAGGTGGTGAGCGGGGCGGGGATCGGTCCGGTCACAGCAGCACCACCCATTCGGCGTAGAAGATGCCCAGGCCAGCGGCGACAAACAACCCGGACAGGATCCAGAACCGGACCACCACCGTGACTTCGGCCCAGCCCTTGAGTTCAAAGTGGTGCTGCAGCGGTGCCATCTTGAAGAACCGTTTGCCCTTGGTGAGTTTGAAGTAGCCCACCTGGATGATGACCGAGAGCGTGATGAGGACGAAGAGTCCGCCGATGAACGCCAGCAGCAGCTCGGTGCGGGACAGGATGGCGAACGCTGCAACAGCGCCGCCGATGGCCAGGGAGCCTGTGTCGCCCATGAAGATCTTCGCGGGCGAGGTGTTCCACCACAGGAATCCGACCATCGCCGCGCTCAGGATGGCAGCCAACAGGGCCAGGTCCAGGGGGTCGCGGACCGAGTAGCAGCCACCGCCGGCCTGCCGCGGGGACCCGCACGCCTGGTTGCTTTGCCAGATGCCCATGAGCGTGTACGCCCCGAACACCATGACCGAAGCGCCGGCCGCGAGGCCGTCAAGGCCGTCGGTGAGGTTCACACCGTTGGTCGCGGCCGTGACGATCAGGTTGGACCACAGCACAAACAGGATCGCTCCAAGCACCGTCCCGGCGAAGGCCAGGTTAAGCCACGGAATATCGCGCACCAGCGAGATCTGGGTAGAAGCCGGCGTCAGGCCGGCAGCGTTGGGGAAGTTCAGCGCCAGCACGGCGAAAACGATGCCAACGGCGCCCTGGAGGATCAGCTTGGCCTTGGTATCCAGCCCCAGGCTGCGCTGCTTCGAGATCTTGATGAAGTCGTCCAGGAAACCGACCAGCCCCATGCCCACCATCAGGAACAGCAGGAGCATACCGGAGGCGCTAGGTCCCGGGGAGTGCGGGTTCATCATCCACATGAACAGGTGCGTGAGCCCGTAGCTGACCAGTACGGCCAAGACCACCACGGCGCCACCCATGGTGGGTGTACCGCGCTTCGTGTGGTGGGACGTGGGTCCGTCGTCCCTAATAAATTGTCCGTAGCCCTTGCGGACCAGGAAACGGATGAACAGCGGGGTGCCCACAAACGCGAGGAACAGCGCCATTCCGGCGCCCATCAGCAGTGCAATCACAGCTGTGCACTCCCTTCGGTGGCGGTTGCGGCAGTTCCCTCAGCAGATCGCTCGGGAGAGTCTTTGGTGGCATGTGGGGGTAATGCTATCCGATCCCCCAAGTGGCGCAGCCCGATGCCGTTCGAGGACTTGAACAGGACCAGGTCGCCGGGCTGGAGCTCGGCTTGAAGAAGCTCGTAGGCCTCGTCCGCAGTCTCGGCGAAAACGCATTCATCGCCCCAGGAGCCCTCGTTGACGGCCGAGACATACAGCGACCGGGCTTCCCGGCCCACCACGACGAGACGGGAGATATTGAGCCGCACCACCTGGGTGCCGACTGCGATGTGCTCACGGATCGAATCCGGTCCAAGTTCCAGCATGGCGCCCAGGACCGCCCAGGTGCGCCGGCCCTGGCCCAACTCGGCCAGCGTCCGCAGTGCCGCCCGCATGGACTCCGGGTTGGCATTGTAGGCATCGTTGATGACGGTCACGCCGTCAGGACGCTCAGTGCGTTCCATCCGCCAGCGGCTGGCGGCAGCCTGCTCGCTGAGCGAGGCCGCGATCTGCGCGCCGGGGATGCCGGCCGCGTGCGCCGCAGCAGCAGCCGCGAGGAGGTTGGCCATGTGATGGGCGCCGATCAGCTTGGCGGCAACGTGATACCGGGTTGATCCTTGCGGGGTTTCCCCGTGCGGGGCCCCGTCGGCGGGGAGGTAAAGCTCAAATTCGGGATGGCCTTCGGCGTTCAGTTCCACACCCTCGGCCCTGACCATATTGGCTTGGGCCACGTCCGCCTGGGCCACCTCCGCCTGGACGCCGTCGCCCTGGCCCATGCCGGCCGCGCGGGAGGTATATCCGAGCACGCGGGCCCTGGTCCGGGCGGCCATCGCGGCGACGCGGGAGTCGTCCAGGTTCAGCACAGCGGTGCCGTTGGCCGGGAGCGCTTCAACGAGTTCGCCCTTGGCGACCGCGATGTTCTCGACGCCGCCGAATTCGCCGGCATGGGCGGAGCCGACGCCGAGGACGACGCCGATCTCCGGCCGGACCATGTCCGCGAGGTACTGGATGTGGCCGATGCCCGTGGCGCCCATTTCGATGACGAGGTAGCGGGTGTCGAGATCTGCTTTGAAGACCGTGAGCGGGACGCCGATCTCGCCGTTGTAGGATCCCTGCGGCGCGACGGTGGTGCCTTCGGCGCCGGCAGCCGCGAAGATCCCGGCGAGCAGGTCTTTCGTGGTGGTCTTGCCGGCGGAACCGGTGATGCCGATCACGGTGAACGCGGCGCCGGCGGCCGCGCGGCTGGCGCGGATCCGGCGGACCGATTCAGCGGCCAGCGCGCCCATGGCGAGGACAGCGTCCTCAACGACGACGGCGGGAAAGTTCGTGCCGGCCGCGTCGGCGACTTCGCGCTCGACGAGTGCCAGGACGGCGCCCCGGTCGAAGGCGGCGCCCACGAAGTCGTGCCCGTCGGCGTTCTCCCCCGGTTTGGCCACATAGAGGGAACCCGCCGTGGCCTCGCGGGAGTCGGTCACCACGGATGCGGGGGTAATTCCCGGTTCCGCAGCGAGCCGGCCGTTGGTTATGTCGGCGATTTCCGCCGCTGTAAGTGCAATCATCTCGGTTTAGGACTCTATCCGGTGGTCTTCGAGAACGGTGAATCCCCGTGCTGTCAAGGCGTTCCGAAGCTCCACCCGGTCATCGAGTGCCAGGTTGACTCCCTTGACTTCCTGCCACACCTCGTGGCCGCGCCCGGCCACGAGGATGGTGTCCCCGGCTCCGGCGAGCTCCACGGCCTTCAGGATCGCTGCGTCGCGCGGGAAAACCTCCAGGACCTTGCAGTCCAGGCCCTCGTCGTCCTTGGCCGCCAGGGCCCCGGCGAGGACGTCCGCGCGGATGGCCGCCGCGTCCTCGTCGTGGGGATCGTCGTCGCTGACAATGACAGTGTCCGCCAGCCGGGCCGCGATGGCTCCCATGGCTGGGCGCTTGCTCTGGTCCCGCTGCCCGGTGGCGCCGAACACGATGATCACCTTGGATCCGGGTTCCGGGGACCGGACGGCCTCGAGGGCACGTTCCAGGGCGTCGGGGTTGTGCGCGAAGTCCACCACGGCCGCCGGGGCCGTGGACACGAGCTGCATCCGGCCGGGCACGGCGACGGTGAAGGGGTCCGCGGCGTCGAGGGCGGCCTGCACTTCGGCGGGCTCGTGGCCGCCGGCGAGTACCATCACCGTGGCCAGCGCCGCGTTGGCGACGTTGAATCCTCCGGGCAGGCCGGTGTGGACGCGCAGTTCGGCGCCGTCGCGGTGCCGGAGTACGAAGTCGGAGCCGAGGCCCCGCGGGGCAGTCTCCGCCACAGACCAGTCCGCAGTCCGGGCCAAAGTCCGGTCCTCGTCAACATCCCCGCTGCCGGTGGTCCCGGCCGTGGCGAGGGTCGTCACCGGGATTTGGGCCGCGTCCGCAAGCTTCCGGCCCCACGCATCATCGATAGTCACGACGGCGGCGCGGGCGCGTTCCGGCGTGAACAGCTGGGCCTTGGTCTGGAAGTATTCCTCCATGGTCCCGTGCAGGTCCAGGTGGTCCTGGGTGAGGTTGGTGAACCCGGCGACGTCGAACACCACGGCGTCCACGCGGTGGAAGGACACGGCGTGCGAGGAAACCTCCATGGAGGCGGCATCGAGCCCGCGTTCGCGCATGAGCGCCAGCAGCGCGTGCACATCCGTGGATTCGGGCGTGGTCAGCAGGCTCGGGATCGGCTCGCCGCCGGCCAGGATCTCGATCGTCCCGATCAGCCCGGTCCGTTTGCCCAGCGCCCGAAGGAGGGCGTTGATGAAGTAGGTGGTGGTGGTCTTGCCGTTGGTGCCCGTCACGCCGAAGAGGGCCGGTGCCCCGGCACCGTCGGGCCGGCTCTGGTAAATGAGTGCGGACAGCCTGCCCACCACGCTGCGCGGCTCGTCGGCCAGCAGCACCGGGACGGGGATGTCATTGGCCAGTGCCAGCAGACGCGCGCCGGCGTCGTCCGTCAGGACAGCCACAGCGCCGGCGTCGACGGCCTGGGACACGAAGTCGGCCCCGTGCCGTGCGGCGCCCGGCAACGCCACGTAGAGGTCCCCCGGGCGGACCGAGCGGGAGTTCAGGGAGATCCCGGTGACCGGGATGGAGCTGGAGGCCCCGGGAACGGCGACGCCGATCGCCGCACCGATGGCTGCCAGCGGCACTGCGGCAACCGCAGTTGGCCGGAAGCCAAGGGTGGAGTCATGGCCGGACGGCGCGGAAGCATCGGGGTCGGTGAGCTCTGACAAGTGGATCTCCGTTGTGGTGCTAGTGGTTCGGGCAATACATGGATCTGGCACTGCATGAATCTGACGCTGGCACGCAAACATGCTCCGGCGCGCAGGCACTGGGCAGTGGCGCCCGCTGATACCTTCCGGGTGCCAGGTGGAACGGGCGCTACTTGGCGTACTGCGGCAGCCGCACGGGTTCACCGGTGGAGGGCTGGACGTTGAATGTGCGCAGCGTCTGGCTCATCACCGAACGGAACACAGGTCCGTTGGTGATTCCGAAGATAGACCCCTTGGGCCGTTGCAGGACCACCTCAACAATAAACCGCGGATTGTCCATGGGCGCCATCCCGATGATCGAAGCGGTGTAGCCGCAGAAGCCGGATTTGCCGTCGTCGCACGGCGATTCGGAGGTGCCCGTCTTGGCGCCCACGCGGTACCCGTCGATCGCGGCCTCTTTGATTTCGCCCTCGGTCACCGCACTCTCCAGGATGTCGCGCACCTGCTTGGCGGTCTCCTTGGAGACGATCTGCTGCGGCGTCTTGGCCGGGACTTTGTCCTCGGATCCGTCCGGGTTGATGTAGCTGTCGATCAACCGCGGCTGGAGCATCACGCCGTCGTTGGCGATGCTCTGGTATGCCCGGACGGTCTGGAGAGTGGATTGCGCGACGCCCTGGCCAAAGAGGACGGTGTACTGCTGGCGGCCATCCCACTGGTCGGCCGGGGTCAGGATGCCCTTGGATTCGGCGGGGAGCCCAATGTCGGGGGCCTGGCCGATCCCGAACTTCTGCAGCCAGTCATGGCGCTGGTCCTTGCTCAGGCGCTGGCCCACCATGACCGTGCCGGTATTCATGGAATAGCCCACGATTCCGGCCAGCGTCCGGTGTTCGGTGCCGTGTTCGAACGCGTCGTTGAAGGTCTGCCCGTCCACGGTGTAGGCCGGCGGAACGGTGAAGGTGTCCAGCGGGCTGGACTTGCCTTCCTGGATCGCGGCGGCGGCCGTAATCATCTTCTCCACCGAGCCGGGCTCATAGGAGGCGGTGACGGCCCGCACTCCGCGGTCCTCGGCAGGAACCTTGCCGGGGTCGTTGGGATCCGGGGAGTCGGTGTCCGCCATAGCGATGATGTTGCCGGTCTTGATGTCGGAGACCACGATCACACCCCACTCGGCGCTGAGCTTGTCCTTCTGGCTTTGGATCGCCTGTTGGGCAAAGTACTGCAGGTCCGAATTCAGCGTGAGCTTGATGTCCTTGCCGTTGATCGCCGGCGTCAACTCGTCCACGCCCACGGGGATCCGCAGCCCGTCGGCGCCGATTTCGAACACGCGCTTGCCGGGGGTTCCTTTGAGGATCTCGTCCTGGGTCTGTTCGAGCCCGGCCTGCCCCGTGGTGCCGTCCTTGAGAAACCCTACAATCCCACCGGCCACGGAGCCGTTGGGATATACCCGCTTGCTGGTGCCTACAGTGACAATGCCCGGAATTGACAGCTTGGAGACCTGGTCCTCGACGTCCGGTTTCAAGTCCTTGGCCACGATGTAGTAGCGCTGGGTTCCGGTCAGGGCATCGCGCAGGGCGTCGCGGTCCATGCCGAGCACTCCGGCCAGTTCGGAGATGCCCTGGTCGCGGGTGACTTTGACGAGTTCGTCTTTGCCCTTGATGGTTTCGAGCCGGCGGAAGGATTCGGTCTTGGTGTTGACGGTCTGGTCCACCACGATGTTGTAGCGGATGACGCTGCTGGCCAGGACGGTGCCGGAGGAATCGAGAATACTGCCGCGCTCTGCGGGCAGCACAATGGGCGTGAGCCGGTTATTGAGGGCGGCCTCGGCCATGCCCCCGATGTCCAGGCCCTGGACCATGAACAGCTTGCCGCCGACCACCAGCAGGAGCGCCAGCATGATGCCGAGTCCCCAGCGGAGCCGCCGGGTGGCGTTTGGGGCTTTCGCCTTGTTTGCCTTGCCGGAGTTCTTCGCCACGGTGAGTCCTTGCTGCTTGCCTTGCTGGTGGTCAGTGAACGTTACTGCCCGGGGGTCTTCTGTGCTGGGGCGGGAACCGATCCGCCGTGGAGCTCGACGGCGGGGGCTGCGGGCGGCGCGGGGGCGGCAGGCGCCGGCGCCGGCTTGGCATCAGCCGGTTTGGTGTCGGACGGCTTGGCGTCTGTTTGTGTCGTTTTGCGCTGGGCGAGCGGTTCATTCTCCGTGGCCGGCGGGACGACATTGAGCGCTCCGGCGAGGGCCGGCGCGGCGATGACGGCGCCCGGGGCGTCGCCCTTGACGGCCGGCTTCGCCTTGCCGGTGACTTTGAGGGTAGACAGATCGATCTGGCCCTTGGCAAGGGAAGCCACCATGCCCAGTTCCGTGGCCTTGGCCGCGAGGTTCTGGGGGGCGTCGAAGTTCTGGACCTGCTGAGTGAGGTCCTGGTTCTGCTTAGTCAGGGTGGTCTGCTCACTGCGGAGTTCGACCAGTTGGTACTGGGCCGAGGAGACGGAGATGTTCAGGACCAGCACGGCCATGAGGGCAATCGCCAGGAGGCCGAAGCAGAGGACCACGAATGGTGCGCGGCGTTTGCGGGGCACCGAGCGGACTACGGAAAGCGGAGTGCGCGCCTTCCGGGGCTGATCTACGCCGGGGCGGCCTGGCAGGGCACGGGCGGTGGCGCCCTGGGCAACGGGGTAGCTGTTGACGGCGGCGTTGCTCATGCTGCTCTCCTGGCTTTGATGCGTTCGACGGCGCGCAGCCGGGCGGAAGCTGCGCGGGGGTTTTCGGCGATTTCAGCGGCGGTAGGTACCTCAGTGCCCTTCGTCAGGGTTTTGAGTTGGGCTTTGTGCTCTTCGAGCTCTACCGGGAAGCCGAGCGGGGCCGAGGACTTCGACCCGGCCTGGAAGAAGCCCTTGACGATCTTGTCTTCCAACGAGTGGTAGGACATGACCACCACGCGGCCACCGAGGGCGATGGCCGCGATGGCTGCCGGGATGGCGCGTTCCAGGACGTCCAGTTCCTCGTTGACCTCGATCCGGAGTGCCTGGAAAGTGCGTTTCGCGGGGTGGCCGCCGGACTTGGCGGCGCCGGCGGGCACCACGGACCGGATCTGTTCGACGAGTTCTCCGGTGGTGGTGAAGGGCTTTTCGGCGCGCGCGGCCACGATCCTGTTCGCGATGCGGCCGGCGAACTTCTCTTCGCCCCATTTCCGGATGATCCGGACGAGTTCTTCTTCGCTGTAGTTGTTGACGACGTCGGCGGCAGTCTGGCCGCGGCTGGTGTCCATCCGCATGTCCAGGGGCGCGTCGAAGGAGTAGGCGAAGCCGCGCTCCCGCTCGTCCAGCTGGAGGGACGAGACGCCGAGGTCCATCAGCACACCGTGGACCTCGGTGAAGCCCAGGTCCGCGAGGACGTCCGGGATTTCGTCGTAGACGGCGTGAACGAGGTCGGTCCGGTTCGCGAAGCGGGCCAGCCGCGCCCCCGCCAGCGCCAGGGCTTCCTCGTCGCGGTCGATGCCGATCAGGTGGAGGTCGGGAAAGCGCTGGAGAAGGGCCTCGGAGTGTCCGCCCATGCCGAGCGTCGCGTCGATCACCACGGGGGTCTCACCGCGGCTCCGCGCCGCCTCGAAGCCAGGGGCCAACAAATTGATGCACCGGTCCTTGAGGACCGGTACATGGCGTTCGGACGTAGGCTTCGCCTGGTCGGGATCAGTCACGCCGTCGTCCTTTCGTTGCGGGAGTTTGTCGGCTGCGGGTGGTTGGGGCTCTTACGCAACGTTCCTTGGTCCAGATCCCCATCCGCGCCTACCCTGCGCCGGCCTGGCTCCGGGGAAGTGAGCCAGGACAACAACCGGATGGGCGGCTGGAGATCTCGATCAAGGAACGTTGTTTGCTTGTGGATCAGTGGGGTTCAGAGAATCCCCGGAATAGCGTCGTCAGTCTCCGAGAAGGCGGTTTCCTTTTCGGCCAGGTACTCGTTCCAAGCCTGGGCGTCCCAGATCTCCGCGCGGGATCCTGCGCCAATGACGGCGAGTTCCCGGCCTAGACCTGCGTACTCCCGGAGCGCCGACGGAATGGTCACGCGCCCCTGCTTGTCAGGTACCTCGTCCGAGGCTCCAGAGAGGAAAACACGGATGTAGTCACGTGCCTGCTTGGAGGAAATTGGAGCCTCCCGCATCTGCTCGTGAACCCGACCGAATTCAGCCTCACTAAAGACGTAGATGCAACGCTCCTGGCCCCTTGTGAGAACCAGCCCGCTGGCAAGTTCCTCGCGGAACTTCGCGGGGAGGATAATTCGACCTTTTTCGTCCAGACGCGGCGAATGTGTGCCGAGAAACACGGCCCACCGCCCGTCTGTTCTAGAAAGTCCAACGTCCCCTGTGTTGCCACTACCCTCTTACGCCCTCCACATTACTCCACATCGCTCCACAGTCAACGACACGCCCGGGATGTTTAGACAAATTTGCGGATGTTTATCCCCTTTCTTCCCAGCATTTGCAGGGAAACAGGATTGGTGGGGGAAAGTGGAGCGATTTTGCCTGCTTGCCTCATCCGCCGTCGCGATTCGGGGCGCGGACCGGCCCCAGCGTGGAAACAATTCGACGGTGACACCCTTTTGTGTCCCGGTCGCAGCAACATTTCTGCTTTAAATGGCGAAAGACCCGCCGAAGCGGGTCTCGCGCCGTCCCCGGTGTACCGGTGGCGGGAAGTGGAGGGCCTAAGGGGCCGTCACGGATTGGCTCAGGATTCGCCCCCGTGGCGTTCGTCCCAGCGCTGCTCAAGATTGCTCATGAACGAACTCCTGGGTTTGCCTTTGCGGCCGGCTGCCCGGGCCTTGCCGACGGCCGAACTGCGCATGGTTGCGAAATAGACGCCGGCGCCCATGACTACAAAGCCCACGACTCCGACGATGATGATTTGCGTCGACACTCCAACCAATAACAGCAGCACGCCCGCGAGAGTCGCGAGCACGCCCATCACCAGATGGCGCGTGGACCAGGATCGTCCGGGGACCGAACCCATCTGGCTTGCAAACTTTGGGTCGTCCTCATGCAGCTGCTTCTCAAGTTGCTCCAGCAACTTCTGTTCGTGCTCCGAGAGCGGCATCACGACCTCCTCATGTCTGCCAACGTCCGGGCGTGACGTGGCCATTGCCCTTATCCCCTAACGCCCGGGATTGCGAAGTGGTTCCCGTTCACCGCCTTTGGTGAACGGGGCCATTCAAAGTCCCGCGCCGGTCTGAGCTGCCCAGGTCGCCCGAACGGTCGATCCAGTAGTCCTAAACCTAGGTACTAATAAGGATAGATTGTTGCGGCCTGTTCTGAAAGACAGTCTTAAGGCCCTGTCACGTGCCCGGAACCGCTTGTCCGAAACCCCTGCTGTGACGACACCGCAAATCCCTGGGCCAGCCTCATTCGAGGGGACCCCCGGGATCCAAGAGCCGCGCCGGTAGAACCGACTTATTGCCGAATTTCCGGGTGACAGCATCGAGGGCTTGTTCGGCAGCCCGCCAGTTGTCGTCCCGGCGATCCAGGCTGAGCTGCAGCGGGGCGTGGGCTGCCTCTTCCAACTGTTCGGCCCGGATGCCAACCAACCGGACTGTCATGGGCCTCTCGCCCACGGATTCCAGGAGTTGCACGGCCACGGCGTAAAGGAGTTGGGCGCTGTCGATCGGTGTGCTGACGGTGCGGCTGCGGGTAATGGTCGAAAAGTCCGCGTAGCGCAGCTTGAGCGCCACGGTGCGTGCGTGCATGCCGGCGCCGCGGAGGCGCTCCGCCGTCCTATGCGAAAGCCGCAGCAACTCCCGGTGCAACAGGGCCTCATCTGCGGTGTCAGTAGCAAACGTCTCTTCGGCTCCAATGCTCTTTTCCAGCCGGACCGGCGTCACGGGCCGGGGATCGATGCCCCAGGAGAGCCGGTAGACGTGTTCCCCCGAGGCGCCCAGCAGCTTCCGCAGCGAGGGCAGCGGCGACGCGGCGACGTCCGCTACCGTCCGGACGCCCATGCGGGCCAGCACTTCGACGGTCTTGCCGCCGACGCCCCAGAGCGCGCTGACAGGAAGGCTGTGCAGGTACGTGAGCGTTTCCTCAGGCTTGATCAGCAGCAGCCCGTTTGGCTTGCACCGGGTGGATGCGATCTTGGCCACAAACTTGCTCGCGGCAATGCCCACCGACGCCGTGATGCCCAATTCCCGGAAGACGCGGGCCCGGATCAGTTCCCCAATCTCACGGGGCGGACCAAGCCTGCGGATGGCTCCTCCGACGTCGAGGAAGGCCTCGTCCACGCTGAGCGGCTCGACGAGGTCCGTGATCGAACCAAAGATTTCCATGATCTGGCTGGAGACTTCGTAGTAGAGCTTGTGGCGAGGTTCGATGATGGCAGCCGAAGGGCACATTCGTGCCGCCACCACCATGGGCATCGCTGACCTGACGCCAAATGCCCGGGCCTCGTAGGACGCCGAGAGCACCACGGACCGGTCGGCCGGGTAGCCCACAATCACAGGCTTTCCCTTCAGCTCGGGACGGCTGCGCAGCTCCACCGAGACAAAGAACGCGTCCATGTCCACGTGCATGATGCTGCTGCGCCGAAGGTCCAGCAGGGATTCCCCGCTCAGGCGGCCGGAAGGCTGGATATGGGGCTGCGCATTCGGCGGCCCCGGAGGGTGCATATTCCTCTGCACTCGCTGCTGATTGTCTGCGTCCGGCCCCACGTCTTCAATCCTATGCCCGGGGACTGACTAAACTGGAGGCTGATTCCGCTTCAACACCAGGAGGAAAGTCTCTGTGAAGGTATTTGGACAGCGCAAACGTGCCACAGTGGCCATCGCGGCGGCGGGCACGCTCTTGGCCTTGGCCGCATGCACGCCTGCCAGCTCCGAGAGCCTGGCGACGTCGTCGGCGGCAAACCCGGCCGCATCTGCGCAGTCCTCCACTACGGCTCCCCCCAGTCCGTCCGCGGAGCCCGGCACATCGGCGACGGTCGGCGCCCTGGTTCCCGGCTTCCCGCAGAAGCTCCTGCCGCTCATGCCCGGAGCCAAAGTGGTGTCCAGCAGCTTGGATAAGACCACCGTGCCGGCAACCGTGGCACTGGTCGGCAGTATCACTGCCCCCGCTGCCGATGCCCTGGCCTATTACACCAAGGCCCTGCAGGCACAGGGCTTCAAGCCCGTACCCGGTGAAACCGTGGGCGCCCTGCCCTCCAAGGACTTCCTGCGCGGGGACAACGAAACCGTGAACATCTCCGTCATGCAGACAACTGGTGTGTCCACGTTCACGATCGGTGCGAACGTCGCTGCCGAGTCCGTCAAGTGAGTCTCGCGGAACAGCTGAGGCTCGAGCAGACGGACTACGTGGCCGCCGTCGCCGGCAAGCTTACGGAGTTCCTGACCAGCCGCCAGGCCGTCATGTCCTCGATCTCCCAGGACATCGATCCGCTCATGGGCTCGATCTCAAACCTGGTCACGGGCGGAAAGCGCCTGCGGGCGCTCATGTGCTACTGGGGCTGGCGTGGCGCGGGCGGGGAGGCCGGCGCGGCCGAGGTGGTCACGGCCGGCTCGGCCCTGGAGCTGTTCCAGGCTGCGGCCCTGATTCACGATGACATTATTGACCGCTCGGATACCCGCCGTGGCGGCCCGAGCGTTCACCGCCGGTTCATCGAACTGCACGAGGCCCAGGGCTGGGCGCTGGACAGCGAGCGGTTCGGCCACGCGGCAGCAATCCTGACCGGGGATCTCTGCCTGTCCTTCAGTGAGGAATCGTTCACGGAAATCGGGCACCGCGCCGCCTCCGGCAGCCCGGCACGGCTGATCTTCAACCTTATGCGGGCCGAAGTGATGGCCGGGCAGTACCTGGACATCCTGGAAGAGGTCGCCGGGCCCAGGCGGGACCGCGCCGGAGCAGTCAGCCGGGCCCAGTCCATCATCCGGTTCAAGTCGGCCAAGTACTCCACCGAACACCCGCTCGCTCTGGGCGGTGCCCTGGCCGGCGCCGGTGATGAGCTGCTGCGCGGCTATTCCGCCTTCGCCCTGCCGCTCGGTGAGGCATTCCAGCTGCGGGACGATGTCCTTGGCGTTTTCGGCGACCCCGTCACCACGGGCAAACCTGCCGGGGACGATCTCCGTGAGGGCAAGCGCACGGTCTTGGTGGCTTTCGCCCTGGACCAGGCCTCGGCGCCCGAATCAGAGTTTATCGACGCCAAACTGGGCAGTCCCGATCTCAGCGACGCGGACATCGAGGAGATCCGGCGGATCATCGTGGACTGCGGTGCGCTCCAGGCTACCGAAGTACTCATCGAGGAGTTCGGCAAGGCGGCCTTCGCTGCCCTGGACCTCCTGCCGCTTCAGGAGCTGCCCAAGACCGCGCTCCGCAGGCTGGCAGAGGCCACGGTCTCCCGAGCCGCCTAGCCCGGCCCTGCCAGGCCAAGGTGCCTGGAAAGCGGTGGGGCCGTGCACAGCGGCTTGCGCTGTACACGGCCCGTCATGGCACGTTGTTAATGCTGCTGCCGGCTCACTAGGCTGCCGGCGTGCTCCTACCAGGCCAGTGACTGCGCCCGGCGGCGGATTTCGGTCTTGCGCCCTTCCCGAAGGGCGTCGATCGGCCGGCCGCGGAGGGACTCGTCCGGGGTAAAGAGCCAGTTGATCAGTTCCTCATCGGAGTATCCGGCGTCCGAGAGGACAACAATGGTGCCCTTCAGGCTCTCCACTGCGTGCCCGTCCTGGATGAAAGCTGCAGGCACGGAGCGGATGCGCCGGTCGCCGATTCTCACGGCCGCCAGCGCACGTTCGTCCAGGAGTGCATGGACCTTGGTAATAGATACGTTCAGAAGCTGTGCGACATCGGGCAGGGGCAGCCATTCGCCCACGAGGCTTTCTACATTACTCACGGATAAAGATTGCCACGGCGGGTGCCCCCCCGCCTAGTCGGCAGCCGCAGAAATGACGGCCGCGGCCATGGCCGGTCCCGTGCGCCCGGATGCCGCCCGGGTCCGCGCGGGACCACGCATGGACGCCATTTGGCCGACACTCCGTCGGAGACTGGTTTGCAGAATGTCAAACAGTTCTTGTGCTAATTGCCAATTCATGAGAGATTCACATAGATCACATTTGTAACAGAAATAACTTTTGTCACACTGGTAACACCAGTTCTACAGGCCTGACCGCAGCGTTGCCGCTGAGAAGAGGATCTTTCCAATGACAACCTCACGTTCGCCACAGCTCCGTCCGGGGCGCAGCCTGCCGCTAATAGCGGCTTCTACGGCGGCGCTACCCGCCGTCATGCTTTCCTCCTTGGCGATTGCCCAGCCTGCCGCTGCCGAACCGCGTGTGCGTTCGGTCCCGGCAACCCTCGCGGCCGCCATGCGTGCCCAGGCAAAGACGGACGCGGCGACGTCCCTCAAAGCGGCACTGATCCCCTCCGCCTCCGTCCCGGCATCGCTGCCAAGCGCCATGCGGCCCGCGAAGTCTGCGGTTCCCGCTGTCTACACGATCGCCCGCGGCGACACCATCAGCGCCGTTGCTGGCCGCTACGGCCTGGACACTTTCGCCGTGTTGAAGTTGAACAACCTGCAGGCGAACACCATCATCTACCCGGGGCAGAAGATCAAGCTCACGGGATCGACGCCGGCCCCGGCAGCCAAGCCGGCCACCCCGGCCAAGTCAACGTCAGCCACCGTTGCGTCTGCCTCTGTTACTTCCGCCTCAGGCGCCGGCCGCGTCTACGTTGTGAAAGCAGGCGACACGCTGGGCGGAATCGCCGCGCGCCACGGCGTCGGACTTTCCGAGGTCTTCAAGTGGAACGGGCTCGGCATGAGCTCCGTGATCTATCCCGGCCAGAAGGTGAAGGTCGGCGGCGGTTCCAGCACCCCGGCTCCCACCGCGACAAAGCCGGCGACAAAGCCCGCGTCGTCGGCGCCCGCGCCGGCCAGCTCGGGCTCGTACACCATCAAGGCCGGCGACACCCTTTCCGGCATCGCGGCCCGCAACGGCGTCAGGCTCTCGGACGTCCTGTCGGCCAACCGGCTGACGATGTCGAGCATCATCTACCCGGGCCAGAAGCTCGTCATCCCCGGCGCGTCGACGATCGCACCGGCCTCGAGCAAGCCTGCTGCCACTACGCCTCTCGTGCCCAGCACGTTCCTCGGCTTCAGCTACCCGGCCGCCGTGGTCAGCTCGGCCAACCAGAACAAGGCGCTGCTCAACGCCTCGCCGGTGCCCAGCCGTACGCAGATGAAGTCCATCGTGGCGGACACGGCACGGCGCATGGGCGTGGACGCCAGCCTCGCCTTGGCCTTTGCCTACCAGGAGTCGGGCTTCGACCAGCGTGCGGTGTCACCGGCCAATGCGATCGGCACCATGCAGGTCATCCCGTCTTCGGGCCAGTGGGCCTCCGATCTCGTGGGCCGCAAGCTGAACCTCCTGGATCCGTACGACAACGCCACGGCAGGCGTCGCGATCATCCGCCAACTGGTCCGCACGAGCCCTGATCTCGAGAATGCGATCGCCGGCTACTACCAGGGTCAGTACTCGGTGAGCCAGAATGGCATGTTCGAGGACACCAAGGGGTACGTCGCCGCCATCAAGGCCAACCAGCGCCTGTTCGGCTAAATAAAGACTCCAGCACAAGCTCTTTTACAACGGAGATTGACGCTACGGGCCCGGATCGCATGTTGATTCGGGCCCGTTTCTGTCCAGCGACTACGATTGTAAGGTGCAAGATTACGTGCAGGACGCTCTCGTAGGGAACCTGGTGGACAACCGCTACCAGGTTCAATCCAGGCTTGCCCGCGGCGGGATGTCAACCGTGTACCTCGCCACTGACCAGCGCCTTGAGCGCGATGTCGCGCTGAAGGTGCTGCATCCCCATCTGGCCGATGACCCGCAGTTCCTCGACCGGCTGGGGCGCGAGGCCAAGGCCGCCGCGCGCCTTTCCCATCCCCATGTGGTGGGCGTCCTGGACCAGGGCGAAGACGGCCGGATCGCCTACCTGGTCATGGAATTCATCAAGGGCCACACGCTCCGGGACGTCCTCAATGACAAGGGCGCCCTGTCGCCGCGGCTGGCCCTGGCGCTGATCGACCCTGTGGTCGAAGGACTCGGCGCCGCGCACGCCGCCGGAATGATCCACCGGGACATCAAGCCGGAAAACGTCCTGATCGCCGACGACGGGCGGATCAAGCTCGGCGACTTCGGCTTGGCCCGCGCTATCTCCTCGTCCACGAGCACCGGCGCCCTGATCGGGACTGTCGCCTACATCTCCCCCGAACTTGTCCTGGGCAAACAGGCAGACGCCCGCAGCGACATTTATTCGGTCGGAATCATGCTGTACGAAATGATCACTGGCCGGCAGCCGTTCGACGGCGACGTTCCCATCCAGGTGGCCTACCAGCACGTCAATTCCACCGTGGAGGCTCCATCCTTGGAGGTGCCCGGGCTCGCCACGGAGATCGACGAACTCGTCCAGTGGTGCACTGACCGGGACCCGGACAAACGCCCCGTCGACGGGAGCGCACTGTTGTCCGAACTCCGGCACATCAGGACCAACCTCAGCGACGCCGAACTCGACCTCCAGCCGCCGGCGGCCGTTCGCAGCCCGCTGCCGGCCGTGGCCGCCCCGCCAAGCCGGCCGCCCGGCGGTACCGGCCCGCCGTCGGACGAGCAGACCGTGCGGGACGCACAGAATACAGCCTACGTGCCGGCGCCCACCGAAATGCCCACGGAAATGTACGGCAGCCTCGTCCAGCCCACCGAGACGATCTCCCGCGCCAGCGGCAACCCGACCACCGTGATGTCCCGCGCCCCGCGGCGTCCGGCCTACGGACCGTTGTCCACTCCGGACGAGGCGGCTTACGGCGCCGCCGGGTACGACGGCGATCCGGCGCAAGTCGCGGCAGCCCCCAGCAAACGCGCCCAGCGCAGGCTGGACAAGGACGAGGAGAAGGCGCGCCAGCGCGCCGCGGCCACGCCCACCAAGACCCTGCACGAGGGGAACCCGCGACGCCGCGGGCTGCTATGGATTGTCCTCCTCGTGGTCGCGGCGCTGCTCGCCGCCGTCGCCGGCTGGTTCTTCGGCATGGGTCCGGGCTCGCCAGGAACCATCCCCCCGGTGGCGAACAAGACCGTTGCCCAGGCCCAGGACCTGCTCCGCACGGCCGGGTTCCAGTCGATCGTCAAGGACGTCTACGACGACAACGTCTCCCCGGGCCTGGTGGTCGGTTCGGAGCCGAAAGCCGGCGAGGTCATCCGAAAGTTCCAACCCGTGTCCCTGGCCGTTTCCAAGGGCCCGCAGCTGTTCCCATTGCCGGATCTGACCGGCAAGACCCTGGACGAGGCCAAGGCAGCCCTCAACGGCGCCCAGATGGCCCTGGGACCAATTACCGAGACGTTCGATGAGAAGGCGCCTGCCGGGACTGTCCTTGCCATGGCGCCGCGCAGCGGCAACCCGGTGCGGCACGGGACGCCCGTGGGCCTCACTGTCTCGAAGGGCCCGCAGCCCATCCCGGTCCCGGATGTCCGGGGCCAGGAGCAGCGTGCCGCCGTGGACGCGCTCCAAGGCGCCGGGCTGAAGGCCGTAGTCGCCCCGGAACAGGTCAACGACAAGACTGTACCCAAGGGCGCCGTGGTGGCGCAGGACCCCGCCTCCGGCAACCTGACCAAGGGCGGTACCGTCACCCTGACCATCTCGAAGGGCCCGAAGCTCGTCGAAGTACCCAATTTCATCGGTAAACAGGCCACGGACGCCCAGGACGCCCTCGAACAGCTCGGCTTCAAGGTCCAGGTCGATGAGATCCTGGGAGGATTCTTCGGAACAGTCCGTGACCAGTTCCCCGTGGACACGAGCGTCCCCGAAGGCTCGCTTATCACCCTGAAGGTGGTCTGACAGTACCCTCTGACCGGACGCTGCCCGCGGCCGACCCACTCCACAGAAAAGCTCCGCCCGGCTGCATCAGCCGGGCGGAGCTTTTCTGTCAGAGCTACTCTATTTGTGAGCTTTGTTGCGGGTCAGCGCTTGGCGAGGGCACCGGCCACGAGGAACGCCATTTCGAGCGACTGCATGTGGTTCAGGCGCGGATCGCAGACCGATTCGTAGCGGTCGAGGAACGCTTCCTGGTCGATCGGGTCGGCTCCGCCGAGGCACTCGGCCACGTCGTCGCCCGTCATTTCCACGTGCAGTCCGCCGGGAACGGTGCCCAGCGAGTGGTGGACTTCGAAGAATCCGCGCACTTCGTCGATGACGTCGTCGAAATTGCGGGTCTTGTAGCCGTTGGGCGAGGTGACCGTGTTCCCGTGCATGGGGTCGGTGACCCACAGGACCTGGGCCCCGGAGGCGGTGACGCGCTCGACGATCGCCGGCAGCTTCTCGCGGATATTGCTGGCGCCCATCCGGGTGATGAAGGTGAGCCGGCCGGGCTCCCGGTCCGGATCCAGCTTGTCGATCAGGCGCAGGGCGTCGTCGCCGCTCGTCGACGGGCCGAGCTTCACGCCGATCGGGTTGCGGACGCGGGAGAGGAAGTCCACGTGAGCATGGTCCAGCTCGCGGGTGCGCTCCCCTATCCACAGGAAGTGCGCCGAGGTGTCGTAGGGCAGCCCGGTGCGCGAGTCGATGCGGGTCAGGGCGCGCTCGTAGTCCAGCAGCAGGGCCTCGTGGCTGGCGTAGAACTCCACGCGCTTGAGCGCCTCGAAGTCGGCGCCGCAGGAGGACATGAACTTGATGGCGCGGTCGATGTCCCGTGCCAGGGACTCGTAGCGGGCGTGGGCCGGGTTTTCGGTGAACCCCTTGTTCCACTGGTGCACCAGGCGCAGGTCCGCGAAGCCGCCCTGGGTGAAGGCACGGATCAGGTTCAGGGTCGAGGCGGAGGTGTGGTACGCCTTCAACATCCGGCCGGCATCATGGGCGCGGGAAACAGGCGTGAAGTCGTAGCCGTTGACGATGTCGCCGCGGTAGGCCGGCAAGGTGACGCCATCGCGCGTTTCATCGTTGGAGGATCGGGGCTTGGCGAACTGGCCAGCCATGCGGCCCATCTTGATCACGGGCATGGCCGCACCGTAGGTCAGGACGACGGCCATCTGCAGGATGGTCCGGACGCGGGCGCTGATCTTGTCCGCCGTCGCCGCTTCGAAGGTCTCGGCGCAGTCGCCGCCCTGGAGCAGGAACGCTTTGCCCTGTGCGGCGGCGGCGAGCCGCTCGCGAAGGATGTCCACTTCGCCGGCGAACACGAGGGGCGGGAGGACGGAAAGTTCCTTGACGGACGCCTCGAACACAGCCGGGTCCGACCATGTGGGCTGCTGCGAGGCCGGGATCTCCCGCCAGTTGTCCAGTCCGGGATAGTTGGCGGCTCCGCTCTGGGCGGTGCTGGTCAGCGGGGAAACTGGTTTCTCAGATAGCTCGGTCACTCTCTAAGGATAGTTGCCCCATCGACGTTCGGCGGCCCGGCCTGTCATTGACAGCTCCGTTGCCGTCAAATGGCACCCATGGCGCCAGTCAGGCGGTCCCGGGAAGCTCGGGGCCGTCATCCGCGGGCGTCGCCGGCGCGCCGGGATTGCGAGAGTTTTCGTCGGTTGTGTGGGGTGTTTTGTCCGGCGTTGTGCCGGGTGTCCGGTCGGGAGTTGTGCCGCGTGTCTTGTCGGCGGCCGGTTCCTGACGCGCGTCCGGATTCGCGGATGCTGTTACCGGTGATGCTTCCTGCGCTTTGCCTGCCAGACGGAGCTTCACGACGGCGGCGTACTCGTCCACGTATTCCTGACCGGACAGCCGCATGAGTTCATACATGATCTCGTCGGTCACGGAACGCTGGACCATTCGGTCATCCTCCATCCCGTAGTAGCGGCTGAAGTCGAGCGGTTCGCCAAAGATCATGCCGATGCGACGGATGTTGGGAACGCGCTTGCCGATCGGCTGGACTTTGTCCGTTCCGATCATCGCCACCGGAATGACAGGGACGCGGGCCTGCAGCGCCAAGCGGGCGACGCCCACCTTGCCGCGGTACAGGCGTGTGTCGGGGCTGCGAGTCCCCTCGGGATAGATGCCCATGAGCGAGCCGTTCCTGAGCACCTCCATGCCAGCGTTCAGGGACTGGGCGGACGCGGCTCCCCCGGACCTGTCCATGGGGAGCTGGTTGGTGAGCCGGAAGAAGGCCGCGGTCAGCCTGCCTTTGATTCCCGTCCCGGTGAAGTATTCGGATTTCGCCAGGAAGACGACCGGCCGCGGCACCATGAGCGGCATAAAGATCGAATCCGAGAAGGAGAGGTGGTTCGAGGCCAGGATCGCGGCGCCCTCGGCCGGGACGTTGTCGAGACCCTTGACCCAGGGCCGGAACAACAGCTTCACCACCGGTCCCAGGACAAACGTCTTCATGAACCAATAAAACACTCGGCGACCTCTCCGGAAGGCGTCTGGCCGGCCGTCCAAATCGGGTCCGGCCAGGACTTCAATGGACACCTTACTCTAGTGAGTTTTGCCGCCAAGGGTGACACGATGGGCTCATGACTGAAAGCAGCAATCTCCCGGCGCCCGCCGCTTTCAGCTACCCCGGCCACGGCCCCAATGCCCGGACCGGCGTGGCCATCTGCCACGGCTTCACGGGCAGCCCGCACAGCGTAATGCCGTGGGCACGCCACCTCGCCGACCAGGGCTTCGCGGTATCGGTGCCACTCCTGCCCGGGCACGGCACCCACTGGCGCGACCTCGCCCGGCAGCGCTGGCAGGACTGGTACGCGAGCTTTGAAACCGCATACCTGGAACTGGCGGCCCGGACCAATGACTGCTACGTCGCGGGGCTGTCCATGGGCGGCACCATTGCATTGCGCACCGCGGCCCGCCACAGCGTGGCCGGTGTGGCCGCAGTCAACCCCGGCCTGAGCTTCTATGACCGCAGGGTCAGGATCGTGGGACTGCTCAAATACTTCCAACGCACCACCACGCCGATTCAGGAGGAGAATTCCACGGCAGTCACCACGGACGACGGCGACTACTCCATGACGCCGCTGGCCGCCGTCCACCAGTTGCGCCGGCTGTTCTCCGCGACCCTGCGGGAGCTGCCGTCAGTCCAGGCTCCGGCCCTGGTCTTCAAGTCCGGCACCGACGCCGTGGTTCCGCCGTCGTCCCTGGCGCTGTTGCGCAGGCGGCTCGGATCCCGGGACCTAACGGTGATCCCGCTGCCGCATAGCGGGCACGT
The DNA here is from genome assembly GCF_056397785.1 of Arthrobacter sp. 05L421. Taxonomy (NCBI): domain Bacteria; kingdom Bacillati; phylum Actinomycetota; class Actinomycetes; order Micrococcales; family Micrococcaceae; genus Arthrobacter; species Arthrobacter sp. 05L421. Next base: position 64,300 of record NZ_JBFTOC010000009.1, on the reverse strand, counting down.
TGCCACTATGGACGCCGATGCGCCGCTACTCTTTGAAGAATCAGTCCGTTTCTTCCTTCAGCACGCCCACGCCACCCACACAGGGTCCACCATGCGGCCCGCCGCCCCCTCGGAGACCCCATGAGCATCCTCCCGGACCACTCGCCGTTCAGTAGCCCGTTCTCGGGTACCGGTCTCCGGACCGGCGTGGTGGTGTCCCACGGCTTCACGGGCAGCCCGCACGGTGTCCGGGACTGGGCGTCGTCCCTGGCCGGTGCCGGGTTCGCCGTCCGGCTGCCCCTGCTGCCGGGCCACGGAACAAGCTGGCAGGAGCTGGCCAAAACCCGCTGGCAGGACTGGCATGCGGCCCTGGATGCTGCCTACCTGGAGCTTGCGGAAGAATGCGACGTCGTGGTGATGGCCGGGCTGTCCATGGGTGGTGCCCTGGCCTTGCGGATTGCGGCCACCCGTCCCGTGGCGGGGGTTGTGGTGGTCAACCCGGGCCTGGTCATCGACGATCCCCGCGCCCCGCTGGCCGGCATCCTGAAGTTTGTCCTCAAGAGCACCCCCGCGATCGCCAATGACATCCTCAAACCGGACATGGATGAGGGCGCCTACCCGCGCACGCCGGTGGCCGCCGCGCACGAACTCAACAAGATGTTCAAGGACACCGTGCGGCTGCTGCCCCGCGTAACCGCACCCGTCCGGGTATACCGTTCCGCAGTGGACCATGTGGTGTCCGAATCCAGCATGGTGGCCCTGCGCCACGGGCTGACCAACGCCCCGCTGGAGGTGATCCGGCTGGAAAACAGCTACCACGTGGCTACCATGGACAACGACGCGCCCGAGATCTTCCGTGGCACGGCAGAATTTGTCCGGTCCGTTGCATCCGCAGCCGGTCCGGGCGCCGCCCGCGCCAGCCGGAAGGACACGGCCAATGACTAAACCAGACCCTAACCTCCCGGACCCCGAGACCCCGGACCAGGATCCCGCTGTCGCCGGGCCCCCCGCCTCTGATGCTGCTGCCGAGCACTCGGGCACCACAACGCCCCAAGAATCCCAGCCCCAAGAGCCCCAGGGCTCTCCCGCTGCGGACGTGCCGTCCGACGACGACGCCGTCTGGCTCGATCTTGTCGCCAGGCTTGAAGGGGTCTGGGCTGCCGGGGACGAGGAAACTGGCGGCCCCGCCGGCAGCACCGGCGCCGGCGCCGGCTTTGTTGCCAACTCCCCAACAGCAAAGACGTTCCGCGATTTTGACCCGCTGGGCCTCTCCGGCGCGGCGCCGATCGAGCTCTCCGCCAAGGAGCGGCTCGCCCCCGCCCCGGGGCAGCCGGCTGCGGGCAGCAACGAGATCCCCGACACAGCAACCGGGCCCCGCGACTACGAGACCGACGACGACGACGGCGCGTTCGTCCCGGAGGAGCCGCCGAGTCTGGCCGGGGCAGATCCGATGACCGTCCTTGCCTGGATTGGCGCGGTGGGCGGCCCGATTGCCCTGGTGCTCTCGACAATGTTTTGGCGGTCGGCCCCGCTGGTGGCGATCCTCGGCATGGTGGGCGCGTTCGCGGCCGCGGTGGTCTTCCTGATCATGAAGCTGCCGGGCGAGAAGGACGAGCACGACGACGGGGCCCGCATCTAGTCCGCCCGGTCATCAGTCCACGGGCTATTCCGCTGGGTATTTCAGGGCGGGTATTCAGGGCTGGTTTTTGCAGGGTTCGCAGGATCGTGCTGCTACGTGTGCATGCGGCTGCTGACCCGGGAGAGGTCGGCGGCGCCGATCAGTCCGGCGTTGGGTCCCAGGGCAGCGAGTTCGATCTCCGCTGCCGGCCGGAACCCGCGGCCGGTGAGGTTCCGCGCGAAGGCCTTCCGGGCCGGCGCGACCAGCAACTCGCCGGCATCGCACAGGCCGCCGCCAATCACGAACTTTCCGGGGTCCAGGGCTGCTGCGAGGTTGGCCAGGCCAAGGCCCAGCCATTCCCCGACGTCCTCGAGGAGTTCGCGGGAGGTCTGGTCCCCTGCCTTGGCCAGCTCGGTCACAATCACGCCCGTGATGCGTCCTACGTCTCCGTCCACGGCCTTGAGCAGTTCCTGGGCAACCGGAGAATTCGCGGCGGCCAGTTCCCGGGCCTCTCGGCCGAGCGCGTTGCCTGAGGCGTACTGTTCCCAGCAGCCGCGGTTGCCGCACTCGCAGCGGTGCCCGCCCGGCATGATGATCTGGTGGCCGAACTCCCCCGCCACTCCGAAGCGGCCGCGTTCCACGCGTCCGTCCATCACCATGGCTCCGCCGATCCCGGTGCCCAGGGTAATGCAGACCAGACGGTTCTGTCCCTGCCCGGCGCCGAAGCGCCATTCCGCCCAAGCGGCGGCGTCGGCGTCGTTGGTCAGCAGGACGGGGCGGCGCAGCAGCCTTTGCAGGTTCTCCCGCAGCGGTTCATTGCGCCAGGCCAGGTGCGGGCTGAAGAGCACCGTGCCGCCGTCGAGGTCCATCCAGCCGGCGGCACCGATTCCGACCGACCAGATCCGGTGCCCAGCACCGAGTTCGTTGACCAGTTCGACGATGACCTGCTCCACGGCCCGCGGATCATTGCCCGGCGTGGAGCGCTTCGCCTGGCTGAGGATCCGGCCCTCGGCATCGACCACCCCGGCGGCAACCTTTGTTCCCCCGATATCGACGCCGATGGCCAGGCCTTTGCGGCCCAGCCGCAGGTGTGAGCGGATGTCGTGCCCTGCGGTGGCGGCCGCCGCTCCGCCCAGGGTCCTGCTCCGCCAGGCCGCGGTCCGGCCGCGCAGGCCGGGCTGCCGGCCGGGTGTTGGTGTCTGCATGGTGCCTCATTCTATTCGCCGGGGCCGCCGCAGCCGCGAAGGCCCGGCAGCATGACGCGCCGGGATGACGCAGCGGCGTCTCCGCAGCATCCCCGACTGGCGGAACGGCGGGCCTGACCGTAAAGTTACTGGCCAGTAGGTGTCGCAGGACACACCTTAGTGGGACCGCATACTAGGCTTAGCGGTACCCCCTGCGGGCCTATGGATACCTAAGGAGCTGTCGTGCGAGAAATCATTGTCCCGCCCCTGGTGAATGTCGATCCGGACACCAACGTCACCGATCTCGTGGTACGCCAGGCGGCCAAGGCCTCCAACCCTGCGCTGTTCTCGCGGCTCGACGCGGCGGGCCAATGGCAGGACGTCCGTGCCACGGATTTCCTGGCCGACGTCTCGGCCCTCGCCAAGGGCTTGATGGCCAGCGGTGTGGCCGCCGGTGACCGTGTGGGCATCATGTCACGCACCCGGTATGAATGGGCCCTGATCGACTTCGCCATCTGGTTCGCGGGGGCCGTCTCGGTCCCGATCTATGAGACCTCCTCCCCTTCCCAGGTGGCTTGGAACCTTGGCGACTCCGGCGCCGTGGCCGCGTTCGGCGAATCCGAGCACCACGAGGACATCATCCGGCAGGCCGCCACCTCCGAGGGCCTCACCGCCCTGCGGCATGTCTGGCAGCTCGAGGGCAACAGTCTGGACGAGGTCCGTGCGGCCGGAGTCGGCATCAGCGACGCCGAGCTCGAAGCGCGGCGTGGCACGGCCTCCCTGAACGATGTCGCCACGATCATCTACACCTCCGGGACCACCGGCCGGCCCAAAGGCTGCGAGCTGACCCACGGCAACTTCGTGGAACTCTCCGAGAATGTGCTGGCCACCTCGCTGGGTACGGTGGTGCACGAGCACGCCAAGACCATCATGTTCCTGCCCCTGGCCCACGTCTTCGCGCGCTTCATCTCCGTGCTGGCGGTGGCCGCCGGCGTCACGGTGGCGCACACCCCGGATATCAAGAACCTGCTGCCGGACCTGCAGAGCTACCAGCCGACCTTCATCCTCGCGGTCCCGCGTGTCTTCGAAAAGGTCTACAACTCCGCCCTGACCAAGGCCGAGGACGGCGGCAAGGGCGCCATCTTCCACCGCGCCGCGGACACCGCCATCGCCTATTCCCGGGCACGGCAGGCCGGCAAGGTGGGCCTCGGCCTCCGGCTCAAGCACTCCTTGTTCGACAAACTCGTGTACAGCAAGCTCCGGGCCGCCATGGGCGGACACGTCGCCCATGCCGTGTCCGGCGGCGGCCCGCTCGGTGAACGGCTGGGCCACTTCTTCCAAGGCATCGGCATGCAGATCCTGGAAGGCTACGGACTGACTGAAACCACGGCCCCCGTCACGGTGAACACACCCCAGCTGATCAGGATCGGCACCGTGGGCGCCCCGATTCCCGGCAACTCGCTCAGGATCGCGGACGATGGCGAGATCCTCGCCAAGGGCGTGTGCGTCATGCGCGGCTACTACAAGCGCGATGACCTGTCCGCCGCGACCTTCGACGACGACGGCTGGTTCCGCACCGGAGACATCGGCCAGCTGGACGACGCGGGGTTCCTGACCATCACCGGGCGCAAGAAGGAAATCATCGTCACGGCCGGCGGCAAGAACGTGGTCCCGGCCCTGCTGGAAGACCAGATCCGGGCGGACGCACTCGTCTCGCAGGTGCTGGTGGTGGGCGACAACCGCCCGTTCATCGGAGCCCTCGTGACCCTGGACGAAGAGGCCCTCCCCGGCTGGCTGGGCCGCCACGGACTCCCGGCCTCGACCCCGCTCACCGAGGCTGCCGAGCATCCGACAGTCAAGGCCGCCGTCCAGGAGCTCATCAACCGCGCCAACCAGTCGGTGTCCCAGGCCGAGGCAATCAAGTCCTTCCGGATCGTGCCGGCCGACTTCACCGAGGCCTCCGGCCACCTGACCCCCTCCATGAAGGTCAAGCGGGCGCAGGTGCTCAAGGACTTCGAGACCGTGATCGAGGAAATGTACAACGCCAGGCGCGCCACCCTGGCATAGGACAATCCCCCGCACCACCCCAACGCGGGGTCAGATACCGCCCATCCAGTGCCCTGTGATGGGCCGTATCTGACCCCGCGTTGCTTTTGTTGGTGTTACGGGTTGTTGCGCTTTGCTATTCGATGACGAGCAACAGGTCCCCGCCCTGGACCTGCTCGATCGCACCGACGGCGAGGCGCGCCACGGTGCCGGCCACCGGCGTCGTGATCGACGCTTCCATCTTCATGGCCTCAATCGTGGCCACCGTGTCGCCGGCCTTGACCGTATCGCCGGCCTTGACCGTCAGCGTGACGGCACCGGCGAACGGCGAAGCCACCTGGCCCGGCTGGGAGGCGTCGGCGCGTTCGGCGGCCTTGACGTTGCTCACCACTGAACGGTCGCGGACCACCACGGGCCGGGACTGGCCGTTGAGCGTGCACATGACTGTGCGCATGCCCTTCTCGTCCGGCTCGGAGACGGCTTCGAGCGAAGCGATCAGGTGGACGCCCTTCTCGAGCTCGATCTCGTGCTCCACGCCGCGCTGCAGCCCGAAGAGGTAGTCGCGGGTGTCCAGCACCGAGAGGTTGCCGTAGGACTCAACGCTCTTCAGGTAGTCCTTGGTGGGACCGGCGAAGAGCAGGCGGTTGAGCGTGCTCCGGCGGGTCTTGGAGTCGCCGTTGAGCGCGGCGCTGTCCTCGGGGCTGAGCTCGACGTCGCGGACTTTGACCTTGCGGCCTTGCAGCGCCTTGGTCCGGAAGGGCTCGGGCCAGCCGCCGGGCGGGTCGCCCAGTTCGCCGGAGAGGAAGCCGATCACGGAATCCGGGACGTCGTACTTGTCCGGGTTCTCGTTGAAGTCCGCGGGATCGGCGTTGAGGCCCACCAGGTGCAGGGCGAGGTCGCCCACCACCTTGGACGACGGCGTCACCTTCACCAGGCGGCCGAGGATCCGGTCCGCCGCGGTGTACATGTCCTCGATCGCTTCAAAACGCTCGCCCAGGCCCAGTGCTATCGCCTGCTGGCGCAGGTTGGACAGCTGCCCGCCCGGAATCTCGTGCTGGTAGACCCGGCCCGTGGGCCCCGGCAGTCCGGACTCGAACGGCGCGTAGACCCGGCGGACGGCTTCCCAGTAGGGCTCAAGGGCGCAGACGTTCGCGAGGCTGAGGCCGGTGTCGCGCGGCGTGTGGGCCAGCGCGGCGACGAGGGCGGAGGCCGAGGGCTGACTGGTGGTGCCGGCCAGCGAGGCCGAAGCCACGTCCACGGCGTCCACGCCGGCGTCCACGGCCGCGAGGAGCGTGGCCAGCTGGCCGCCAGCGGTGTCGTGGGTGTGCAGGTGGACCGGGAGGTCAAACCGCTCCCGCAGCGCCGAGACGAGGCGTGCCGCGGCAGCCGGACGCAGCAGCCCGGCCATGTCCTTGATCGCGAGGATATGCGCCCCGGCGTCGACGATCTTCTGCGCCAGCTCCAAGTAGTAGTCCAGGGTGTAGAGGGTTTCCTCCGGATCCAGCATGTCCGCGGTGTAGCAAAGTGCGACCTCGGCGACGGCGGTACCTGTCTCGCGGACGGCCCGGATGGCCGGGGCCATCTGGTTGACGTCGTTGAGGGCATCGAAGATGCGGAAGATGTCGATGCCCGTAGCGGCGGCCTCGTTGACGAACGCCACCGTGACCTCTTCCGGGTACGGCGTGTAGCCGACGGTGTTGCGGCCGCGGAGCAGCATCTGCAGGCACAGGTTCGGCATTGCCTTGCGCAGGGCGGCAAGCCGGTCCCACGGGTCTTCGCCGAGGAAGCGCAGGGCGACGTCGTAGGTGGCCCCGCCCCAGGCCTCAACCGACAGCAGCTCCGGGAGCAGCTTGGACTCGGCCGGCCCGGCCGCCACGAGGTCGCGGGTGCGCACACGGGTGGCGAGCAGGGACTGGTGCGCGTCGCGGAAGGTGGTGTCCGTGACGGCCACGGCATTCTGGGCGCGCAGGGCCCGTGCAAAGCCTTCCGGACCGAGCTCCAGGAGCCGCTGGCGGGATCCCGGCCGGGCCTCTTTGTCATCAAGGGCCGGAAGCTTGTCCGCCGGGTCCGTGTGGACCTTGAGTTCGCCGTTGGGCTTGTTGACAGTGACCTCGGCAAGCCAGGTCAGCAACTTGGTGCCGCGGTCCGCAGAGACCCGCGCCTTCAGCAGCTGGGGCCGTTCGTCAATGAATGAGGTGGCTACATTCCCGGCCACGAAGTCGGCATCGTCCAGGACGGCCTGCAGGAAGGAGATGTTGGTGGACACGCCGCGGATGCGGAACTCGGCGAGGGCGCGGCGGGCCCGCGCGACGGCCGCCGGATAGTCCCGGCCGCGGCAGGTCAGTTTGACCAGCATGGAGTCGAAGTGCGGGCTGATCTCCGCGCCCGAGTAGACGGTGCCGCCGTCGAGCCGGACACCGGCGCCGCCGGCCGAGCGGTAACCGGTGATCTTGCCGACGTCGGGCCGGAAGCCGTTCGCCGGGTCCTCCGTGGTGATACGGCACTGCAGGGCAGCGCCCTTGAGCTGGACGCTCTCCTGCGACAAGCCCAGGTCCGCGAGGGTCTCACCGGCGGCGATACGCAGCTGCGCCTGGACGAGGTCGACGTCCGTGACTTCCTCGGTAACGGTGTGCTCGACCTGGATGCGCGGGTTCATTTCGATGAACACGTGCTGGCCGGCGCGCTCCCCCACCGTGTCGACAAGGAATTCAACCGTGCCGGCGTTGACGTAGTTCAGCGCCTTCGCGAATTTGACGGCGTCGCGGTACAGCGCCTGCCGGATGCCCTCATCGAGATTCGGTGCGGGCGCGATCTCGATGACTTTCTGGTGGCGGCGCTGGATGGAACAGTCCCGCTCGAAGAGGTGCATGACGTTGCCCTCGGCGTCGGCCAGGATCTGGACTTCGATGTGGCGCGGGCGCAAGACGGCCTGCTCCAGGAACATGGTGGGATCCCCGAACGCAGCGTCGGCTTCGCGCATGGCAGCCTGCAGGGCCTCCGGGAGTGCTTCGCGGGTGTCCACGCGGCGCATGCCGCGGCCACCGCCGCCGGCGACGGCCTTGGCGAAGATCGGGAAGCCGATCTCATCCGCGGCCGCTATCAGCTCGTCGAGGTCCTTCGACGGCTGGCTGGACTTGAGCACCGGGACACCGGCCTTGCGGGCGGCCTCGAGCGCGGCAACCTTGTTGCCTGCCAGCTCCAGGACCGCAGCCGGCGGGCCGACGAACGTAATGCCGGCCTCCTTCGCGGCGCGCGCCAGGCGAGGGTTCTCGGAAAGGAAGCCGTAGCCGGGGTAGATGGCGTCCGCCCCGGACTCCTTGGCTACGCGCACCACCTCGTCTACGTCGAGGTACGCCCGGACGGGGTGTCCCTCCTCGCCGATCAGATACGCCTCATCGGCCTTCTGGCGGTGAATAGAGTTGCGGTCCTCGTGGGGAAACACAGCGACAGTCTTGGCACCCAGCTCGTAGCTCGCGCGGAAAGCGCGAATCGCGATTTCGCCGCGGTTGGCCACCAGAATCTTTGAAAACATGCTTCTCCTGCTTCATCGCGGGCGTATCGGTAAGTGCTCACAGTGTCTAGGACCTGTGCGGGCAAACACAAATCATTGTGGCCACTGTCACAGCATTATCCGTCACGGACGCCGCGATGGGCAGGGCCCTGGCCATGGACCTTTCCCGGCCTGCCCGGTTCGGGAGGTTCTGGCGCTCCCACGCCGGATGAAACGGGTTTCGCCGGAGCATCAACATATGATGAGTGGGTGGGTGGCGCATGCACGCCCCGGCTCCGAAGAACGCAGGAGCCGGCACGACCCCGTCTCGGCAACCGGCGTTAGGTATTGGTTTTTCAAGTGCAAGTAGTGAGCATCAGCAGCCTCAAAGGCGGTGTCGGCAAGACATCCGTGACCACCGGACTGGCGTCAGCGGCATTGGCCGCCGGAATCCCCACCCTCGTCGTCGACCTTGACCCGCATGCTGACGCCAGCACTGCCCTGGGCGTGAGCCCGGACGATCAGCTCGACATCGGCAGGATGCTGAGGTCGCCCCGGCGGGCGCACCTGGCGGACAACGTGGTGCCCAGCGGCTGGGTGGAACACGCCAGGATCAACGGTGGTGCCAACGGCCGCACCAACGGCAGTGCCAACGGCACAACACGATCCGGCACTGCAACTTCCGTCCTCGACGTCGCCGTCGGCTCTGCCTACACCGGCATCTACGACCGGCCTGACTTGGGCCGCCGCGACCTCCGCCGGCTCTCCGCTGTCCTCGCCGGTGCCACGAACTATGAACTCGTCCTGGTGGATTGCCCTCCGTCGCTGAACGGCCTGACCCGGATGGCATGGTCCGCCAGCGACAAGGTCACCCTGGTGGCCGAACCGGGGCTCTTCTCGGTGGCCGGCACGGAACGCACCATGCGCGCCATCCAGCTGTTCCGGCAGGAATTCGCCCCCAAGCTGTCCCCCGCCGGCATTGTGGCCAACCGGGTGCGCAGCGGTTCGGCCGAGCACACGTTCCGGCTTTCGGAGATGGAGTCCATGTTCGGCGAACTGCTGCTGAGCCCGCACATCCCGGAGCAGGCCAACTGGCAGCAGATCCAGGGCGCGGCCCACTCCATCCACCACTGGCCCGGAGACTCGGCCAAGAATGCGGCCGGGCTCTTCGATACCTTGCTGCAGAACCTGCTGCATCCCAACGGCATGGCCCCGGCCGGAACTGTCCGCAACCGCAGCCAGCGTTAACCGGGCCCACGGCCCAAGGGCCGGAATCCCGCCACTCAAGGCTCAACGAACATGGCTCAACGAACTGAGGCCGCCTTCCCTGTCCGGGAGGCGGCCTCAGTCTTGTCTGTATCGATCGTGTCCGTATCGATCTTGCCGGTAACGGTGTGCGCTAGCCGATCTTGCGGGCCGCGCGGCGCTTGCTCAGTTCGTCGTCGGGAAAGGACTGGTCGGTGGCGTGTTCGCTGGGGAGGGCTGCGAGACTTCCTTCAACTTCGCGCCACACACGGCCGACGGCGATGCCGAACACCCCCTGGCCGCCCTGGACGAGATCAATCACTTCATCCGCCGACGTGCACTCGTAGACGCTGGCACCGTCGCTCATGAGCGTGATCTGGGCGAGGTCTTCGACGCCGCGCTCCCGCAGGTGCTCCACGGCCGTGCGGATCTGCTGCAGGGAGACGCCGGTGTCCAAGAGCCGTTTGACCACCTTGAGGACCAGGATGTCGCGGAAGCCGTAGAGCCGCTGGGAGCCGGAGCCGGCCGCGCCTCGGACGGCGGGTTCAACGAGCCCGGTGCGTGCCCAGTAGTCGAGTTGGCGGTAGGTGATGCCGGCCGCCTTGCAGGCGGTGGGGCCGCGGTAGCCCGCGTCTTCGTCCAGAACGGGAAGATCCTCGGTGAACAGCAGGCCTTGGGCACCGCTGGCGGGCACAGCAATGCCGGCCGTTGCGGCCTGCTTCAGCTCGCCTGCTTCGCCTTTCGGACTCACGTGGACCCTCCTTGTCGTGGGTTCCCCTGGGTAAGTTGCATCGGCAGCAATATCTGTGAACAGCTGCATGACACCGGATGATGACTTCATCCGTGTAATTCAGCCGAGGATGCACTTTCAAGTGTGACTTGCGCGGCTACCGTATGCAATGGGAACTTGTACCTCCGACGTTAGGCCTGCTCGGGCCCAAGGTCAAAGACGTTGGGGCTATTTGGCGGGCGTGTCGAAAGTTTCATCCTCGACTTTAACGTTGGGCGCCGCCACAGCTGTCCCGGGCGTTTCAGAAACCTCAGCCGTCACAGACACACCAGCCACCCCGGCAGCCTCCCCGGCCCCGGTTGGTTGCCTGCGCAGTTCAGTGCAGTTCAGTGCCGTTCAGCCGCCGAAGTCTTCCGGTTCGACGTCGTCGAGGAACTCGCGGAAGCGCCGCAGTTCGCCTTCCTCGTCCACGGCGGGTCCGGGGTGCGTGTCCTCGCCCTCGTCGTGTTCGGTGATCCGGACGCCGGCCTCGTCCATGACGGCGTCGGCACACCAGATCCGGCACTTTGCGCGCAGGGCAAGCGCCAAGGCATCCGAGGCCCGGGAGCTCACCGTGGTGCCGTTCTCGAACTGCAGTTGCCCGTAAAAGATGTTGTCTTCCACCGCGACGATGTTGGCGCTGACGATCGTGTGACCCAGCGCCTCGACAACGTCCACGAGGAGGTCGTGGGTCATCGGCCGGGGCGGGACGACTCCCTGCTGGGCCAGGGCGATGGCGCTGGCTTCCGGAGTCCCGATCCAGATCGGGACGTGGCGCTCACCATGGATTTCCTTGAGCAGGACAAGCGGCTGGTTGGACGGCAACTCAATCCGCACGCCGACAATCTCCACCTCAATCATCAGATGTCCATCCTTGAGATGCGGTCGTGGACCAGCGCCTGGTGCAGGGACAGGCAGAGGTCGCTGATTTCCCGGGCCGCCTCGGCCGCACGGGCGTGGGAGGCTGCGTCCTTGCGGGACGTCAGCGTGGCCACGGCCCGTTCCACGAGCCCGAATTCGCGGTCGGCAGCCGCCTGGAACGGCCGCAGGTGGCGGGGTTCCAGGCCGTGGCTCTCCAGCTGGACGCAAGCCCGCGCCACCTGCAAGGCGTGTTCGTCGAACTTGCCGTTGACGTGCCCAATCAGGCCGTAGCTCAAGAGCGATTCCAGCAGGGGGACGCTCGCCCCGGATTCCGCACGCAGCTGCTCCTCGCTGAGCCGGCGCGCACGGCCCTGCAGCTCGGTGGCGAGCTCCTCGGAGACGATCCGCGGGGAGAGCGTGATGCCTGCCGGCAAGTTTTCCGGCCGTTCGCCCCGGTCGATCGCGTCAAGGTAGTCCTTGATCACCTTTAGCGGCAGGTACTGGTCACGCTGGAGGGACAGGACGAAGCGCAGCCGTTCGACGTCGTTCTCGGAATACTGCCGGTAGCCGGCAGGAGTCCGCTGCGGGTTGATGAGTCCCTTTTCCTCAAGGAACCGGATTTTTGACGCCGTCATGCTGGGAAAGTCGTCGCTCAGTTGAGCCAGGACTTCCCCGATGTTCAGAACCTGGGGTCCGCGCCGATCCGCATGTGCCGTGGCCACAGGCAACTACCCCGGAATCAGACGTTGCCTGCTGCGCGGGCAGGGCTGAGGTAGAAGGTGAGGCGGAACTTGCCGATCTGGACCTCATTGCCGGACTTCAGCTCCACGGAGTCCACGCGGTCGTGGTTGACGTAGGTGCCGTTCAGGCTCCCGGTATCCACTACCTCAAAGCTGCGCGCGGTGCGGCGGAATTCCACGTGCCTGCGGGACACGGTGACGTCGTCGAGGAAGATGTCGGCGTCCGGGTGGCGGCCCGCCGTCGTGACGTCCGAGTCCAGGAGGAACCGGGCGCCGGCGTTGGGGCCGCTGTGCGCCACGAGCAGGGCCGATCCGAAGGGAAGGGCCTCGACCGCTGCCCTCTCCTCGGTCGAGAGCTTCGGCGTGAAGTTTGGTTCATCGCGCACCGGAGTGAGGTTGATCGACGTGGTCTCCGAAGCTTTCACTCCACCCGTGCCGTAACCATCACCGGTGTCGTTCCGTTCGTGCCCAAACATTGAGTCCTCCTCATTCGTTGCAGGTGTCCCCCCTGCAAACAACGCATGCCGTCCGGAAAAGCCTCGCAGTCCCGGTATTGAGGCCTTTCGGCGGGGCGCGGCTTGTTTTGTTATCCCAACAACACTCTCCGGCGACCCCGGACCGAACGACCTCTGTCTTTAGCCTACCTGCTGTTCATACTCGGATGCACTGAGCAGGGACTCCACGGCGTCGGCTTCCGCGAGCTTGATTTCGATCAGCCAGCCCTCGCCGTACGGATCGGAGTTAATAAGGGCAGAATCGGTGTCCAAAGCCTCGTTCCGGGCCACGACTTCGCCCGTAACAGGGGCGTAAATGTCGCTGACGCTCTTGGTGGATTCAACTTCTCCGACCACGTCGTTGGCCTTGATGGTTGTCCCCACTTCGGGCATCTGGGCGTACACGACATCCCCGAGGGCGTCCTGGGCAAAATCGGTGATGCCGACGCGCACAATCCCGTCGACATTGGGGGCCGAAACCCATTCGTGTTCTGCGGTGTAGGACAGGTCTTCGGGAATGATGCTCATGACGGGCCTTTCATCGGGTCAATCACCTATGCGGCGGCAGTCGTTTGTTCTAGCCGCCGCTGAAAGTATAGGCATATCGGGCAGGGGCCGGGGAGGGTTCTGTCATGATGGTGCGATGGCAGAACATGCGCCGCCAAATGTCAGGAATGTGAACAACCGGGGCGCCGGGACCCTCCGGACCGGCCAGGGCTAGGCCATGCCTGAGCTCCCCGAAGTTGCGGCCCTGACGGACTTTCTGGACGACCACCTGCGGGGAGCAGCTGTGGCGAAGATCCAGCTGGTCTCCTTCGCCGTGCTTAAGACGGCAGACCCCCTCTACTCCGACCTCCAGGGCAGGGCCATCACCGGAGTGCGCCGGTTCGGCAAGTTCGTCAGCATGGACGCGGACGAGCTGCATCTTGTCTTCCACCTGGCGCGGGCCGGCTGGGTCCGCTTCACTGACACCCCCACCGACGCCCAGCTGAAAATGGGCAAGGGGCACATCGCCCTGCGGCTGACATTTACCGGCGCAGCCGGCCCGGCGGGCATGGACCTGACCGAGGCTGGCACGAAAAAGAGCCTGGCGGTCTACGTGGTCCGCGATCCGCTTGATGTTCCCGGCATCGCGGCGCTCGGACCGGATCCGTTCAGTCCGGACTTCGACGTCGACGCTTTGGCCGGGATTCTCGGTTCCAGCTCCCAGCAGATCAAGGGTGTCCTGCGGAGCCAAAGCATCATCGCCGGGATTGGGAATGCCTACAGCGACGAGATCCTGCACGCCGCCAGGATCTCGCCATTCGCCCTCGCCAAGTCCCTGGACCGGACGGACGTCCAGCGCCTCTACGACGCCATCCACACCATACTGGGAACGGCCGTGGCGGAAGCCCAAGGCAAGCCGCCCAACGAACTCAAAGACACCAAGCGGAGCCATATGAGGGTCCACGGCCGGACCGGCGAAGCGTGTCCGGTGTGCGGCGATGCGGTCCGTGAGGTTTCCTTTGCGGACACCGCCCTGCAGTACTGCCCGACGTGCCAGACGAAGGGAAAGATCCTGGCCGACCGGCGGACGTCGCGCTTCCTGAAATAGGAGTTTCCTGAAACGGGCGCTTCCTGAAACGGGCGCCGGCGTCCCGATCCCTTGCGCTGGCGCCTCCCAGCGAAGACGATACAAGTACGCCTTTCAAGGGCGCCTGAGGGAGTTGTCTCGACGATGCGCATGCTGATTATGGGTCCCCCGGGGTGCGGCAAGGGCACCCAGGCCGAACGTTTGTCCGGGCGCCTCGGCATCACCGTGGTGTCCACTGGGGAGGTTTTTCGCGACCATGTGAAGAACCTGACGCCGCTGGGCCAGGAAGTCATTGTGCACCTGGACGCCGGGGATCTGGTGCCTGACACCCTGACCAACCGTGTGGTGCGTGACCGGCTGGACCAGGACGACGTCAGGGGCGGGTTCCTCTTGGACGGGTATCCCCGGAACACGGCGCAGCTTGCCGAACTCGACGTCATGCTTGCCGCCAACGGGCAAGAACTGGACGCTGCAGTCCAACTGACGGTTGACGACGCGGAGCTCGTCCGCCGACTGCTCCACCGCGCCACCATGACCGGACGCAGCGACGATACCGAGGACGTCATCCGGCACCGCCTGGAGCTCTACCACCACGAGACTGAACCGGTGGCCTCCGCCTACTCGGCGCGCGGGATCCTGCTCAGCGTCGTGGGCACGGGAAGCGAGGATGAAATCTTCGGCAGAGTCGTTGCGGCACTCAGTGCGTCCTTCCCCGCGGATGTTTGAGAAACAGAAAACCCCGCCATTCCTTTATCAGGAATGGCGGGGTTTCGTCTGTTGGTCGGGCTGACAGGATTTGAACCTGCGACCCCTTGACCCCCAGTCAAGTGCGCTACCAAGCTGCGCTACAGCCCGCTGGTTCCACCGTTCTCCGCCCGGAAGTCGTCCCGGATTTTCTCCAGGTTTTCTTCCAAGCAGTCCGGCCGAACCACCTCCAAAAGCTTACACGATCCCGGAGGGTGCCTGTGACAATTTCATCCTGCCACAGCCACGGTGTGTCGGAATTAACGTTTCTTGCCACGCTTTTCACGCACACGCATGTTGACCTCGATCGGCGTGCCCTCGAAACCGAAGGTCTCGCGCAGGCGCCGGGTGATGAAGCGGCGGTAGCCCGGATCCAGGAATCCGGTGGTGAACAGCACGAACTTCGGCGGCCGGCTCGAGGCCTGGGTGCCGAACAGGATGCGGGGCTGCTTGCCGCCGCGGACCGGGTGCGGGTGCGCCGCCACCAGCTCGCCCAGGAACGAGTTGAGGCGTCCGGTGGGGATGCGCTTGTCCCAGTTTTCCAGGGCGATGTCCAGGGCCGGGACCAGCCGGTCCTTGTGCCAGCCGGTCAAGGCCGAGATGTTCACGCGCGGGGCCCAGGCGACGTGCGCCAGGTCCTGCTCGATTTCGCGTTCCAGGTAGCGGCGGCGCTCGTCGTCCAGGAGGTCCCACTTGTTGAAGGCGAGCACCAGGGCGCGGCCGGATTCGACGGCGAGCTGCAGGATGCGGACATCCTGCTCGCTGAGGACTTCGTCCACGGCCAGGAGCACGACGGCGACCTCGGCCTTTTCGAGCGCGCTCTGCGTGCGCAGGGAGGCGTAGAAGTCCGCGCCCTGGGCCATGTGCTGGCGGCGCCGGATGCCGGCGGTGTCCACGAAACGCCACGTGCGTCCGCCGAGTTCGATGAATTCATCGACCGGGTCACGGGTGGTGCCGGCGGTGTTGTCCACCACCACACGCTCGGAACCGGCCAGCTTGTTCAGCAGCGAGGACTTGCCGACGTTCGGGCGGCCGATCAGGGCCACACGGCGGGGCCCGCCGGAGCGCTCCAGGCCTTCAATCAAGGAGTACTCCGGGAGAGTGTCCATGACGTGGTCCAGGAGGTCGGCCACGCCGCGGCCGTGCAGGGCCGACACGGGGTACGGCTCGCCGAAGCCCAGGCCCCAGAGGGTTGCCGAATCGGCTTCCTGCGCGAAGTCGTCCACCTTGTTGGCCACCATGATGACCGGCTTCTTCGACTTGCGCAGCATCTTCATGACGCCTTCGTCGGTCGCGGTTGCGCCCACGGCGGAGTCAACGACGAACAGGACGGCGTCCGCGAGTTCCACGGCCATCTCGGCCTGCTCCGCCACACGGGCGTGGATGCCGCGGGCATCGTGTTCCCAGCCGCCGGTGTCAACCACCGTGAAGTTGCGGCCGTTCCAGTTCGCCGAGTACATGACGCGGTCGCGGGTGACGCCGGGGGTGTCCTCGACCACTGCCTCGCGGCGGCCCAGGATCCTGTTGACCAGGGTGGACTTGCCCACGTTGGGTCGGCCGATGATGGCCAGGACCGGATCCAGTTTGACCGGACCGTCAAAGTCCTCGTCGTCGAACTGGCCGCTCAGCAGCGCGGCGTCGTCCTCGTCCAGCTCGTAGTCGTCCAGCCCGGCCCGAAGGGAGGCCGCGCGGAGCTCCGCCTCGTCATCGTCCAGGGCGGCAAGGTGTTCAGCCACCTGGTCGGTGCCGGTGGGCGTGTATTCGTCTTCGCCGGCGCCAAAATTGCCGGAGGTTTGAGTCGTATCGCTCATTGCACTTTCCTTAGGTGATGATCTGCCGGCGTCCCGGCTACTTCTTCGTGACGTTCATGCGGGGATTCCGCGTGGGGCAGGGACTGCCCGGTTCTTAGTACTGAGTCCTGGACATGGCGCGCTAACGCGGCCCGAATTTCGGTTCCCGCCCTGTCCATTGAAACACGGCCGGTCTCACCGGGCCTGCGGCTGACGTTGATGGCCCCGCCAAAGCTGACGTGCAGCCGCCGGCGGGGTGCGGGAACCGTGTCCAGGTGTTCGCCGCCGATTCTGGTGCCCAGGATGGCCACGGGGACTACGGTGGCGCCGGAGTTGAGCGCCAGCCAGGCGACGCCGTTGTTGATCGCGGCGGCCTCACCGCTCCCCCGGGTGCCTTCGGGCAAAATTCCGACGCACCGCCCGGCGGCGAGCAGGCTCCGGGCCGTGGCCAGCGCCGCACGGCCCGCGCGGCGGTCGACAGGCAGCTGGCCCGACGCCGCCAGGATGCGGCCGAGGAACCCGGCGAACATCTCCTGCTTGACCAGTATGTGCATGGGCCGGGGCGAGGCGCCGAACATGACGGGCCCGTCGAGGAAGCTGATGTGGTTGCCCGCGAAGATGACGGGGCCGGCCGCCGGGACGTTGGACCGTCCGGTGACCGAGGTGCGGTAGACGAGGTGGTCCAGGATCCAGCCCACAGGCCGGCTCCACGCCGTCGTCCAGTGGCCGGGCACGGAGGCGGGCACGCCCGCCGGCCGTCCGGTGCGCCCCTCAGTCACCGTGGATGGCCCGGCGTGGAACGGCGGTGTGGTTGACCACGGTCTCGACGATGTCGAGGGCGGCCTGGACCGTCTCGTCAAAGTCCAGCTCCGAGGAGTCCAGGGTGACGACGCCGTCGGCGGCCGTGGTGAAGTTCACAACGGTGGAGTCTTTGGCATCGCGGTGAGTGACCTGGGCTGCCAGTTGCTCGGCATTCTGGCTGCCGCCCAGCTGGATGCCGCGGCGGCGAAGCCGTGCTTCCTCGCTCGCGGTCAGCAGCATCCGCACCTCGGCATGGGGCGCGACGACGGTGGTGATGTCCCGGCCCTCGACCACCATGCGGCGGTGGTGCTTTTCGATCAGCTCGCGCTGCCGGCGGATCAGTTCTGTACGCGCGCCCAGGGTGGTGGCAACGGCACTGACCGCCGCGGAAATGGCGGGTTCACGGATGGCCAAAGTGACATCGTGCCCCCCGACGCGGACGTACTCTTCCTGCGGGGTCGTGCTGATGTCCAGGGGCAGCGCCTCGGCCGCTACTTCGACGGCCGAGGCGTCGTCCAGGTCCGTTCCGCTCTCCAGGCAGAACCACGTCAGGGCGCGGTACATTGCTCCGGTGTCGAGGTAGGCAAGTTTGAGCCGGCGGGCCACTTCCTTGCTGACGCTGGATTTGCCGGAACCGGAGGGGCCGTCGATGGCGACCACTAGGCTTTTTCCGGGCCGGAGCACGTCCACGGTCTCGATGAGTTCCTGGGTCATTACTGGAGTACCTGCCATCCGCGGTCGTTGAGGGCTTCGATCAAAAGGTCGTGTTTGTTGGGCAGGACGGAAATTTCCACCATGCCCACATTCTGTCCCGAGGAGTGGTCCAGGCGGAGGTCCTCTACGTTGACGCCGATCTCGCCGATCTCTGTCAGGAGCTTCGCGATCTGTCCGGGCGTGTCATCGACCAGGACCGTCAGCCATGCATAGGCCTGCGGGGGTCCACCGTGCTTGCCCGGGATCCGGGACTGGCCGGCGTTGCCTTCGCTGAACAGCTGGGCAAGGTCCAGCCGGGCCCCGGGAGCCGTGGGGGCCTCCAGGGTGCCGATGAGCCGGTTGAGGTCCTCGCGGACTCCGTGCAGGATCTCCACCACCTTGTCCGCGTTCGCGCCCAGGATCTGCACCCAGAGCGTGGGATCGCTTGCGGCGATCCGGGTAACGTCCCGCAGCCCGTTTCCCGCCAGGGACAGGGCGTGCAGGGGTGTGCCCTGCAGGCGGCTGGCCACGAGCGAGGACATCACCTGCGGCACGTGTGAGACGAGCGCGACGGCTTCGTCGTGTTCGTCAGCGGCGAATTCGGATACGACGGCGCCGAGGTCGCCGGCCAGCGCACGCGCCACCTCCAGGGACTCCGGCAGAGTCTCTTCCGCCGGGCACACAACCCATGGCATGGACGTGAACAGCTCGCCGCGGGCAGCGACGGGACCGGATTTCTCGCGCCCGGCCATGGGGTGAGTCCCCACGTAGCGGCCCAGGTCAGCGCCGCGGCTGCGGAGATCGGCCAGGATGGACGCCTTCACACTCGCGATGTCCACCACGACGGCGTGCGGGTAGTCCCGGAGCGCGTTGGCAACGACGTCCGCCGTGACATCCGGCGGCGCAGCCACAACGACGAGCTCCGGCTGATCGTAGTCAGGTTGTGTCGTGTTCAGGCGTGCCAATGGCAGGCCGGCGCCGATGTCTACGGCGACGGCCTGGTTGGTTGGCGAGGGATCAGAGAGGAACACAACGACACCGCGCCCCCGCAGCCCCAGCCCGATGCTGGTGCCCAGAAGCCCGGAGCCCAAGACGACCACCGGGCCGTTCAGGTGGCCGCGGCCGTGCGTGCGGAAGGCGGACACGCTTACAGCCCCACAGATGCCAGCAGGTGGCCGACTTCCTGCTTGCCGAGGTTGCGGATGCTGCCCTGGCGCTGGTCGCCCAGCCCGATGGGGCCGACCTTGACGCGCACCAGGCGCAGGACGGGGAAGCCGACGGCGTCGAACAGGCGCCGGACGATCCGGTTCTTGCCCGAGTGCAGCACGACCTCAATCAGCACGTGGCCCGGGGTCGAGTCGACGAGCTTGAAGGAATCCACCGAGGCGATACCGTCCTCGAGCTCGACGCCGGCCTTGAGCTCGGCGCCGATCCCCTGCGGGAACGGCCCGCGGACCTGCACGAGGTAGGTCTTAGGCACTTCATAGGACGGGTGCGTCAGGCGGTTGGCGAGCTCGCCGTCGTTGGTCAGGAGCAGCAGCCCTTCCGTGGCAACGTCGAGCCGGCCCACGTGGAACAGGCGTTCGCCATGGTGGTTGCGGACAAAGTCGCTGATGCACGGGCGGCCGTCCGGGTCCTCCATGGTGGAGACAACGCCCTTGGGCTTGTTGAAGACCATGTAAACCATGTTCTCGTCCAGCTGGATGCGCAGTCCGTCGACGTGGATTACTGCCGACTTCGGGTCAACGCGCACGCCGAGCTCGGTGACCACCTGGCCGTCGACCTCGACGCGGCCCTCGGCGATCATTTCCTCGCAGACACGCCGTGAGGCGACCCCGGCGGAGGCCATGACCTTCTGGAGGCGGGTGCCGTCGGCGTCGTGCAGCTCAGACTGCGGCACCTCGCGGCGCGGTCCGCGGTTGCGGGCCGGCTTGCGGACCGGTCCAAGGTTCTGGCCGAAGCGTTCGCTGCCGAACGCGCGGGGACCGGCGAACTTGGCGGCACCGGTGCGAGGCTTGGGCTTGAGGGCACCGGGGGTGCCGGGGGCCTTGCCGAAGCCGGGCTTGCGGGCGGCCGCCTTGCGGGCTGCTTCCTTGCCGGAGGGCGCCTTGGACTTCCAGTCAGCGGAAGCCGGGCGGGCAGCCGACGGCGCGCCGTCGGGACCCTGCAGGTCCGGATCGATGAAGGCCTCTTCGCGAGGCTTGGGGTGCTTGAAGGGGCGGTCTCCGCCGCCCTTGAATCCTGCTCCCCCAGTGCGGCTTCCGCCGCCCTGGGCGCCGCGGCCTGAGCCGCCCTGTGCGCCGCGGCCTGAGCCCTGCGCTGAATTTTGTCCGGCACTGTTACGTCCCGAACTGTTACGTGGTGAACCCTGGCGTCCCGCCTGTGTCATGACCCGTCCTTCGTTTGTTGGCCGACGGCCGCTGTCTCCCGACAACACCCGCCGACGGGGCAAAATGATTCTGCCCTGTTGGATACTCGTGCGCAGGCAGTAGTTCCTGCCTACATTCTTCCAGCGTCGTAAAACTCTTCGATGCCTTCAAGCCCCGGAAGGTGGGGTGAAAGCTGCGGCAATTCCGCCACCGACCCGATTCCCATTCGCTCCAGGAAATACGACGTCGTGCGGTACAGGATTGCTCCAGATTCGGGATCGGTTCCCGAGTCCTCGATCAGCCCCCGCTGCGTCAGCGTCCGCACGACAGAGTCAACGTTGACTCCTCGAATTGCAGACACCCGCGCCCTTGATACGGGCTGGCGGTAAGCGATGACGGCGAGCGTTTCGAGCGCCGCCTGCGTCAGCCTGGCTGTCTGTCCTTCCAGCACGAATTCGCCAACGATATCGGCGAATTCAGCGCGGGAATAGATCCGCCAGCCTCCGGCGATATTCCGCAATTCAAAACCCCGGGCGGTGGCGCTGAAGCCGTCATTTCTGCTGCTATGGCTGGCATCGTCCACATCCGGGGCATTAACAGTATAGCCGTTATACTCCCGTTGCAGTTCCTCGAGCAGACCCTCGACGACGTCCACCGTCAGGTCCAGTCCGGCGGCGAGGGCCGTGGCCGTGGCCGGTTCGTCGATCACCATCAGGACGGCTTCGAGGGCCGCTCGGGCCCCACCGGGCAGATTCGCGACGTCCGGCCGCGTGTCCGGCTCGGTGTCCGGCAATCGTTCGTTCACGGCTTGTCCTCGTATTCTTCACTCAGGTTTTCGCTGCTCCACCCGTGGGAATCAGCCGTCCAGTGCACGGTCAGGTCGCCCAGCGGGAGCAACTGGTCAAAGCCCACCACGCGGTCGCGGAACAGCTCCAGCAGGGCCAGGAACCGCGCCACCACCACCAGCGTGGATTCGGCGTCGGCGATCAGCGCCCGGAACGTCAGCGGTGTCCCCAGCCGCAGCCGGTTCCCGAGCAGCTCGGCCTGTTCCTTGACGCTCACGGGCGTACCGTGCAGGTGCGCGAGGCCGACTTCCGTAGGGGCCGCGTCCTTCGGTTTGAGGGCCGCCTCGGCCAGGGAAGCGAACTGCTCCGGGGTGTGCCGCCAAAGGAGTTCCGGAAGCAGGGCAGCGAAGTGTCCCTCCAGGGCAACCTGCCGGGGATACCGTCGGGCTTCCAGCTCAAGTGTCGAGCCGATCATGCCGGCCACGTGTTTGAAGGCCTTGTACTGCAACAAACGGGCGAACAGGAGATCCCGGGCCTCGAGCAGGGCGATGTCCTCATCGTCCTCCACCTCGCCTGCGGGCAGCAGCCGGGCAGCTTTGAGATCCAGGAGTGTGGCCGCAATCACCAGGAATTCGCTGGCTTCATCCAGGGCCCATTCCTCCCCCAGCTGCTGCAGGCCCCGGATGTACTTGATGAATTCGTCCGTGACCGTGGACAGCGCCACCTCGGTGATGTCCAGCTGATGCTTGGAGATCAGGCCGAGCAGGAGGTCGAACGGGCCGGTGAAGTTGGCCAGCCGCACTTCGAATCCGGGCTTCTTCCCGGACGGCGCCGGGAAATCAGGTGCTGGGAGGTCAGGTGCTGCGATGACGCCCGGCTCTGACGGGACGGCCGGGCCGATGGACTGCGTGGAATTCGCGCGTGTGTCGAGCTCAACCGGTACGTCAGGACTCGCTGGCATGTCGAGATCCGCTGGCGGAGAGGAGACGCCTGCCACGATCCTGGCTAGGGCGCGCCGCCGCGCGAGATCAGCTCTTTGGCCAGGCGGCGGTAGGCGTCGGCACCGACGTGGTTGCCCGCGTAGGTGGTGATGGGCTCGGCGGCAACCGTGGCGTCGGCAAACTTGATGGAGCGCTTGATGACGGTTTCGAAGACCTTGTCACCGAAGGCCTCCACCAGGCGGGCGATCACTTCGCGCCCGTGCAGGGTCCGGGCGTCATACATCGTGGCGAGCACGCCGTCGACCTGCAGGCGCGGGTTGAGGCGGTCCTGAACCTTGTCGATGGTTTCAACGAGCAGCGCCACGGCGCGCAGGGCGAAGAATTCACAGATCAGCGGGATGATGACGCCGTGGGCGGCTGTCAGCGCGTTGACGGTGAGGAGCCCGAGTGAGGGCTGGCAGTCGATCAGGACGACGTCGTAGTCGTCCTCGACCTTTTTCAGTGCCCGATCCAGGACCTGCTCGCGGGCCACTTCGTTGACCAGCTGCACCTCGGCGGCGGAGAGGTCGATGTTGGCCGGGAGCAGATCCACGTTTTCCACGCCGGTCTTCTGGATGGCGTCGCGGATGTCCACTTTGCGGTCCATCAGCACGTTATACACGGTGAGATCGAGCTCATGCGGGTTCGTGCCCAGGCCGGCGGACAGGGCGCCCTGCGGATCGAAATCGACCAGCAGCACGCGGCGGCCGTATTCGGCCAGGGCAGCGGCAAGGTTAATCGTGGACGTGGTCTTGCCCACCCCGCCCTTCTGGTTCACCATGGCGATGACCCGGGCAGGGCCGTGGGAAGACAGCGGTGCGGGCTCCGGAAAGTCGCGCTGGGGCCGCCCGGTGGGGCCCATGACGGCGTCTTCCAGGTCGAGTTCGATGCCTTCCAGAGTTGCTGAACCCTGCTCGCTGCTCACGTATCTATCCACACTTTCGATGACGGTGATTGTCGTGCTTCATATTGCCGCCTCCGGGCTCTCAGAGCCCAGCGCGTTCCTCCCAAGGTTACAGCGCCCGACACGGTATTCGCCGGACCTTGACACCGGGGCGGCCGCTGTGCCTTGACGTTCTGGTTGAGGTCGAAGGTTGCACTCCCGGCCGGGCACGGCGGCCGGAGCACGCTGGCAGCTGTGCCGGAACCGGCTAAAGGGAGGCGGCAGGCGCGGCCGGCGGGCTCGGCGACCGGCGGCCGCGACCCTTTCGCGACCCTATTGCGGGGGTATGGCGGGGCTATGGCGGGCGTATTGAAGTTTGTACCCTGCGGGCCTACATTGAAACGACGAGGTGGCAACGGCTCATGCATGAACTTGCGATTACCGAAGGTCTTGTGGAGGCGGTCCTGAACCGGACCGGCGACCGCCCCGTCACGGGCGTTAACCTGCGGATTGGCCCCTTGAGCGGCGTCCTGCCGGATGCCGTGCGCTTTTGCTTCGAAGTCGTTTCAGCTGACACGCCGCTGGCCGGGGCAGTCCTCACGATCGATGAGTCCGAGGGCCGGGCCAGGTGCCGAAGCTGCCTCGACGAATTCGTCCTTAAGGACATGTTTCTGCTCTGTCCTTGCGGCAGTGCCGATGTCGAAATCGTCAGTGGCCGGGAACTCGTGGTCACCTCGGTGGAGGTTGCGTAGACATGTGTGCCACGTGCGGATGCGGCGACGACGCCGGGACCAGGGTTTCCGATGTCGAGGGAACGTTACACCCCCTTGCAGCCCCGCACGAGCATCCGCACCCCCACGATCACGATCACGAACACCCGCACGATCACGACCACGACCATCCGCACGATCACGACCATGTTCACAGCCACGCGCCGGACGGACGGACCGTCATTTCGTTGGAAGAGAATCTTCTCGCCAAGAATGACCTCCTCGCCGCACGCAACCGTGGATGGCTGGAAGGACGCGGCATTCGGGCCCTTAACGTCATGAGTTCCCCCGGGGCCGGCAAGACCACGCTGCTGGTGCGGACTATTCAGGAACTGGCCGGGGAACTGGACATCGGTGTCATCGAAGGGGACCAGGAGACGTCGTTGGATGCCGACCGGATACGGTCCACGGGGCGCCCAGTGATCCAAATCAACACCGGAGCAGGCTGCCACCTCGATGCCGGGATGCTGCAGCGTGCTCTGGACGCGCTGGACCCCGTGCCCGGCTCGGCACTCTTCATCGAAAACGTGGGCAACCTGGTGTGCCCGGCATTGTTCGACCTCGGCGAATCGGCCAGGGTCGTCGTGATCTCAGTTACGGAGGGCGATGACAAACCGCAGAAATACCCCCACATGTTCCTTGCTGCCGACCTGGTGATCATCAACAAGGCAGACCTGCTCCCCTATGTGGAGTTCGACGTCGAACGCTGCGTGCGCCAGGCGCGCCAGCTGAATCCCGGCGTCGACGTCCTGACCCTGTCAGCTACCACCGGCGACGGCATGGATGGCTGGCTGGAGTGGATCCGGAAGAATCCCCATCTGGCGGCGGCTGCCGCCGGGGGCGCGCCGCGCTCCGGTGGATTACGCGTTTGACCTGCTGACGCAACATTCGAGCCGCAGCCGCAGGGCGGGGCTCCGAAGGAGGCAACGATGCCTACAGCTACTGCATTGAAAGCGGAAGAAACTTTGATCCACGTGCTGTGGATTAACGCCGGACTCAGCTGCGACGGTGACTCCGTGGCCCTGACGGCGGCAACCCAGCCAAGTGTCGAGGAGATAGCCCTCGGGGCACTTCCCGGACTTCCCAAGATCGCCATGCACTGGCCGCTGATCGACTTCGAATGCGGCCCGCAGCAGGGGGCCGACGACTTCCTCGAGTGGTTCCGCAAGGCGGACCGCGGCGAGCTGGAACCTTTCGTGCTGGTGGTTGAGGGGTCCATCCCGAATGAGAACCTGCACGCCCCGGGCGGCTACTGGGCGGCCTTCGGCAACAACCTCGACACCGGACAGCCGATCACCACCAGCGAGTGGCTGGACCGGCTGGCCCCCAAGGCGACGGCCATCATCGCGGCGGGAACCTGCGCGACCTACGGCGGCATCCATGCCATGGCCGGGAACCCCACCGGGGCCATGGGCGTGCCCGACTATCTCGGCTATGACTGGAAGTCCAAGGCCGGGATCCCGATCGTGTGCGTCCCGGGCTGCCCCATCCAGCCCGACAACCTGTCCGAAACCATGACGTATCTGCTGTACCAGGCCACCGGGCAGGCACCCATGATTCCCCTTGACGAGGCGCTCCGGCCAACATGGCTGTTCGGCCAGACGGTGCACGAGGGATGTGACCGCGCGGGATATTACGAACAGGGCGACTTCGCCACCGAATACGGGTCCCCGAAATGCATCGTCAAGCTCGGCTGCTGGGGACCTGTGGTCAAGTGCAACGTGCCCAAGCGTGGCTGGATGAACGGAATCGGCGGGTGCCCGAACGTGGGCGGTATCTGCATCGGCTGCACCATGCCGGGATTCCCGGACAAGTTCATGCCGTTCATGGACGAACCTCCTGGCGGCAAGCTGTCTACCGCGTCGGTCATGCCCTACGGCAAGACCATCAGGACGCTGCGGAACATCACGAAGCACACGCTGGACCAGGAACCACGCTGGCGCAAACCCGGTAATGATCTGCTGACCGGCGCCAAGCGGACCTGGTAGGGACGCTAGGCAGAGAGGCAATGCAATGACTTCGACGATTCCGATGCCCCCGGCGGACGGTTCCGCGGGCGAGAACCTGGTGGAGATGGCCTGGGACCCGATCACAAGGATCGTCGGGAGCCTCGGCATCTATACCAAGGTCGACTTCAAGAACAATCAAGTGGTGGAATGCCACAGCACGTCATCGATCTTCCGCGGCTATTCCATCTTCATGCGCGGCAAGGACCCCCGGGACGCCCACTTCATCACGAGCCGGATCTGCGGAATCTGCGGCGACAACCACGCCACCTGCTCCTGTTACGCGCAGAACATGGCCTACGGGGTGAAGCCGCCGCATCTCGGCGAATGGATCGTAAACCTGGGCGAGGCCGCCGAGTACATGTTCGACCACAACATCTTCCAGGAGAACCTGGTCGGCGTTGACTACTGCGAGAAGATGGTCTCCGAAACCAACCCGTCGGTGCTCGCCAAAGCCGAGAACACGCCGGCCCCGCACGCAGGCGACCACGGCTACCGCACCATCGCGGACATCATGCGCTCGTTGAACCCCTTCACCGGGGAGTTCTACCGCGAAGCGCTGCAGGTCAGCCGGATGACCCGGGAAATGTTCTGCCTGATGGAGGGCCGGCATGTCCATCCCTCCACGCTTTACCCCGGCGGCGTGGGCACCGTTGCGACCATCCAGCTGATGACGGACTACCTCACGCGACTCATGCGCTACGTGGAGTTCATGAAGAAGGTGGTGCCGATGCACGATGACCTCTTCGATTTCTTCTACGAGGCCCTGCCCGGGTACGAGCAGGTGGGGCTGCGGCGCACGCTGCTGGGTTGCTGGGGCTCCTTCCAGGATCCGGAGTTCTGCAATTTCGCCTACAAGGACATGACGGAGTGGGGCCGGAAGATGTTCGTCACCCCCGGCGTCGTGGTGGACGGAAAACTCGTGACCACGGACCTGGTCCGGATCAACCTGGGAATCCGGATCATGCTGGGCTCGTCGTACTACGAGGACTGGGGCGACCAGGAAATGTTCGTCACCCGCGATCCACTGGGCAATCCGGTGGACCGCCGGCACCCCTGGAACCAGCACACCAACCCGCGGCCGCAGAAACGCGACCTGGAGGACAAGTACAGCTGGGTCATGTCACCGCGGTGGTCTGACGGCCAAAGCAACCTGGCGCTCGATACCGGCGGTGGCCCGCTGGCCCGGCTCTGGTCGACCGCCCTCGCGGGACTGGTCGACACCGGCTACCTGAAGTCAACGGGCAGCAGCGTCCAGATCGAGCTGCCCAAGACTGCGCTGAAGGGCCCGGTGACCCTGGAATGGAAGATCCCACAGTGGAGCAACACACTGGAGCGCAACCGTGCGCGGACCTACTTCCAGGCCTACGCAGCCGCCGCGGCACTGCACTTCGCCGAAAAGGCCCTCGAGGAGATCCGGGCGGGCCGCACCAAGACCTGGGAGTCCTTTGAGGTGCCGGATGAAGCCATCAGCTGCGGCTTCACGGAAGCCGTCCGCGGCGTGCTCTCACACCACATGGTGATCCGCGACGGCAAGATCGCCAACTACCATCCCTACCCGCCGACGCCGTGGAACGCCAGCCCGCGCGATTCCGAGGGAACGCCGGGTCCCTATGAGGACGCGGTACAGGGCCAGCCCATCTTCGAGGAGAACGACCGCGATCATTTCAAGGGCATCGACATCATGCGCACCGTCCGCAGCTTCGACCCCTGCCTGCCGTGCGGCGTCCACATGTATCTAGGGGATGGGCAGACGCTGGACCTGCTGCACTCCCCGACGCAGTCGCTGACCGGTGAGTAGTCAGCCATGGACCGGGAGAATCTGTTGGGCTCGGCAGGTGAACGGATCAGTTCCCTCCTCGATGCGCTGGGTTCCGGCGGTCCTGTGGCCCGGGACCGGGCAGAGGAACTGGTCCGGCAGGTAACGGAGCTGTACGGTGCCGGGCTGGAACGGATCCTGCAAGTGCTGGATTCGCAGGGTGTGCTCGGCCCCGGAACGGTCTCCGCCCTCACGTCCGACCCGTTGGTGT
Source organism: Arthrobacter sp. 05L421 (assembly GCF_056397785.1). Taxonomy (NCBI): domain Bacteria; kingdom Bacillati; phylum Actinomycetota; class Actinomycetes; order Micrococcales; family Micrococcaceae; genus Arthrobacter; species Arthrobacter sp. 05L421. The sequence continues at coordinate 36,450 of NZ_JBFTOC010000009.1, read as the reverse complement.
CAGGCCTACTGCTGATCCACGGGCTGCACCCCGTGGACCTGCCCGGGAGAGTCGCGGGAGCCCTCGACTCTGTCCGGCCCTACCTCGGCTCGCACGGCGGGGATGTGGAACTGCTCGGCATCAGCGAAGAAGGCGTGGTCCGGCTGAGGCTCCTGGGCAGCTGCCAAGGCTGTCCGTCGTCGTCGGTCACCCTCAAACTCGCCGTCGAGGACGCCATTGAAACGGCCGCGCCCGAGGTGACCGGCATCGAGGTGGAGGAGGCGGCCCCCGCCGCCGTTCCTGCCCTGATCCCGGTCCGCGCCCTGCGCTCGCGGCTGGACGGGTTGGGCGGCCCGCCGGGCGCCGGCGCACCCGGCGACGCGCCGGAGTGGGCGGCCCACGGAGCCGCCACGCCGGCCTCCGGCACATGGCAGGCGGTCCCCGCCCTCGCCGAGCTGGAGTCCGGAGGCGTCGCAGGGTTCCTGGTGGCCGGCGTCGAGGTGCTCACGTGCCGGATCGGCCCGGACGTTTACGCGTTCGTGGACCGGTGCCCCCGTTGCACCCACTCCATGCCGGGCGCCTCGCTGCAGCGGGCGCTGGCTGCCCCGGTAGGCGGCGGGCTGCTGCGCTGCCCGCACTGCCGCAGCCACTTCGACGTCCGGAAGGCCGGGGCCTGCCTCGAGGACACGGCGCTTCATCTTGATCCCCTTCCACTGCTGCTCCGCGACGGTGTTCCCTCCGTGGCCGTCCCCACCACGGCGGAGCCGCTGTGACCAGCGGCACAGACCCCGGCAGTGCCGGAGTCAGCGGCGCCGGGATCAACAGGGCCGGGATCAACAGCGCGTCGGCGCTCGCCGTGCTGCGCAGGATAGCCTCCACCCGCCCGGCCCAGCCCGCCGGCGAGCGCTGCGAGATGTGTGCTGAGCCCATTGCGGAGGCCCACCAGCACGTGGTGGATATGGAGAGCCGCTCGCTGCTGTGCACGTGCAGGCCCTGCTATCTCCTGTTCACGGACTCGTCGGCCCAACTGCGCTACCGTTCCGTCCCCGACCGCTACCTTTCCTTCGAGCCCTTCGAACTCGGCCCTGCCCAATGGGACGAGCTGGAAATCCCGGTGGGCCTGGCCTTCTTCTTCTTCAACTCCGCTCTAGGCCGTACCGCTGCTTTCTATCCGAGCCCGGCGGGCGCCACGGAGTCTGAACTTCCCCTGAACGCCTGGGCATCGGTCCAGGCCGCCAACCCGGCCATCACCGTGCTCGCCCCGGACACGGAGGCCCTGCTGATCCGCTCCCCCGGCCCCGACCGGGAGCGGGCGGACTGCCATCTGGTCCCCATCGATGCATGCTACGAGCTGGTGGGCCGCCTGCGGCGGGTGTGGAAGGGTTTCGACGGCGGCCAGGACTCCCGCCAGGAGCTCGCCGGTTTCTTCGACCGGATCAGCAGCCGCAGCAGGCCCGCCCCCGCTCCGGCCGCAGCAGACCCGGAGGCACGCCATGGTTGACCTCGAATTCAGCGTGCTGGATATCGCCCCGGAGCTCTATGCGGCCGCACCCCAGCTGATCGCTCGCCTGCGGATCCAGGAGCGAAGCGGTGCCGCCATCCATGCCATGGCCCTGCGTTGCCAGGTGCGGATCCTGGCCCAGCGCCGCGGTTACGACGCCGACGAGGAAGCCGGGCTGCTGGAACTCTTCGGCAACCGCGGACGGTGGCCCGCCACGCTCAAGCCGTTCATGTGGATGCACAGCGGCGTCCTGGTCCAGGGATTTGCGGACAGCGTTGACGTGGAACTGCCGCTCCCCTGCACCTTCGACTTCGAGGTCTCCGCGGCGAAGTACCTGAACTCCCTGCGGGACGGGACCATTCCGCTGGAATTCCTCTTCTCCGGGACAGTCTTCACCCGCGGCGCGGCGGGCTTCGGCGTCGAGCAGATCCCCTGGGACCGGGAAGCCCGGTACGCCCTGCCCGTGGCGGCCTGGCGCGCGCTGATGGACGCGTTCTTCCCGAACCAGGGATGGATCCGGCTGGACCGCGACGTCCTGGCTGCCCTGGCCAAATACAAGGCCGTCCACGGCCTGACGTCCTGGGAGGCCGCCATCGAGGGTCTGCTGGCCGGGGCGGGTGACCCGGTACCGTGAACGCCGGCCTCAGCCTGGCACGCGCCGTCGCCGACGCTGTCCTCTATGAGGGGTACCTCCTGTACCCGTACCGCGCCTCGTCTGCCAAGAACCAGGCGCGCTGGCAGTTCGGGGTGCTTGGGCCGCCGGGCGCTGCAGCCGCGGGCACCGGTGAAGAGCCGGACATGGCTGCGGACTGCCTCCTCGAGCCGGGACCCGCAGCCCGGGTGGACGTCCATCTTCGCTTCCTGCACCTACAGACTCGGTCCGCCGAGCGCGCGGATGACAGCGGCTTCACGCCTGTCGAAGAACTGACTGTCGGTGCGTCCCGGTGGCTCAGCTGGGACGAGGCAACGGATCAGGAGATCACGCTCGGGCCGTACAGCCTGGGCCAGCTTGCCGCGGGCGTGCGCGCGCCGCTCAACGTCCCGGCGTCCGAGGCCATCGAGCCGGTGCTGGATGCCGACGGCGCCACGGCCGGCCGGCTGGTGCGCCGGCGTCGGCACCTCAGCGGCGAGCTGCGCCTGATGGCGATGCAAGTGCCGACTCAGATGCCGGAGCAGGTGCCGGCCGCTGCCGGCAGCACGGCCGTGCCGGCGCATGGCCCGCTCTGGCGTCTCAGGGTCACGGTCGAGAACACGGCGGCGGCCACCGCCGACAAACGTTCCGCCATCGAGCTCTCGTTCATCGGTGCCCATGTCCTGCTCGCCGTCCACGATGCCGACTTCCTCTCGGTGATCGATCCGCCGGAGTGGGCGTCGTCCGCGGCGGCTGCCTGTCGCCAGCGCCGCTGCTGGCCCGTGCTCGCCGGCCCCGAGGGGCAGCGCGACGTCCTGCTCCTGTCCCCGATCATCCTTTATGACCATCCCGCGGTGGCGCCGGAGAGCACCGTGGAGCTGTTCGACGCGACGGAGATCGATGAAATCCTGACCCTGCGGGTGCTCACGCTGACCGATGAGGAAAAGGCGGAGGCCCGGTCAACCGATGCCCGGGCGGCGGCGATCATCGAACGCTGCGAAAACATGACAGCCGAGGAGCTACAGCAGTTGCACGGCATCCTGCGGAACCCGCACACCGGTTCGCCGGGCGGACCCGGGACCTCCGGGTACACAGACTTCCCCGGCTTTGCGGTCCCGGACTATTCAGATACGGAATTTTCCGGCCCCGAATTCTCCGTTCCCGAATTCTCCGTTCCGGGCGACGGTGCTGTTAACGAGACCACCGACGAGACCCGCTATGAGATTACCGGCGCCGATACGCCCTGGTGGGATCCGGCCCGGGACGCCGCCGTCGATCCGGAATCGGACACCGTCTTCATCGACGGCGTCCCGGTCTCTCGCGGCAGCCGGGTGAGGGTTGTTCCGCTGCGCCGCGCCGATGCCCAGGACCTCTTCTTCGCCGGGAAATCGGGGCGCGTCACAGGAGTCCACTTCGACGTCGACGGCGGAACGCACGTCGCGGTGGTCCTCGAGGCCGACCCGGCGGCCGAACTGCAGGAATGGTACGGCCGATACCTGTATTTCGCCCCCGAGGAGCTCGTGCCGCTCACCGCGGCGCCGCCCCCGGATAACGGAAAGGAACCATCATCATGAAAGGTCTGGGCATCATGACCGTCGTGCTCCTGCTGGCCGCGGGCCTGGCAGCAGCCGTCGTCGGACTGCGTTCGATTCCTGACATCAAGCGCTACGTGCGAATTTCCAGGATGTGAGGCCCGATGTGAGCGGGGTTCTCGTGGCCGGCGTCGGGAACGTGTTCCTGAGCGACGACGGATTCGGACCGGCCGTCGCCCGCCGCCTGGCGGAGGAGGTGTCCGGCCTGCCCGGCTGGGCGCCAGAGGACGTTCAGGTGCGGGACTACGGGGTCCGCGGGCTGCACCTAGCCTACGATCTCCTGGACGGGGTGGATGCGCTGGTGCTCGTGGATGTGCTTCCGGCCCCGGCGGACGGGAGCACCAGCGCCGGGGCGCTCCGGATCCTGAAGATCCGGGCGGAGGATCTGGAGCCTGGCGGCCCGCTCACGCCAGCCGGCCTGCCGGTCAACCCGGGGTTCGATCCGCATGGCATGGACCCGTTGGCTGTCCTGCGCCGCCTCCGCGTCCTGGGCGGATCGCTGCCCGAGACTTACCTGGTGGGTTGCATCGCGGGGCGCACGGACGACGGCATGGAACTGTCCGAGGAAGTGTCCCGTGCCGTCCCCGCAGCCGTGGAGGCAGTGCGCACCTTGGTCTCGGCCCGCCTATCGTCCGCGGACGCAGCGACTGCGAGCGCGGGCCCAGATGCTGCAGGGTGAGAAGAACAGGCTGAGGAGGATGCGCGGATGTGCTTGGGAATACCGGGCCGGATCATTGAAGTGATCGACGGCTACAACGGGCAACTGGCGCTCGTGGATGTGGCAGGCGTGCAGCGAAAGATCAACATCGGGCTCCTCGACGACGGTCCGTTGGAGGGCGGCACGTGGGTCCTGATCCACATGGGCTTCGCCCTGGAGCGTGTGGACCAGGATGGCGCCGACCGTGCGATGAACGGACTTGAGCTCATGGGTCGAGGCCCGGACCCTACCGACACCGTTCCCTAGCCTTGTTCCCTGCTCAGGTGTCCGGGGCCCACTGTCCCGGGCTCACTGTCCGGGATTCACTGTTCGGATTTCACTGTTCGGATTTCACTGTTCCAGGGCAATCGCGGCGCCGCGGTGCTCCACGCCGGAGTTGGCGATCTTGAGGTGGCGGGCAAAGTAGTGCTGGAGCCGGTGGAGCTGGCCGGGCGTCAGCCGGTCGCATACCCAGTCCCAATGGAGGGACACCATGTCGCCCGCCGTGAGATCGGCGATGAACCCGGTCCCGGCCACGGCGTACCTGGCGGTCTCGACCACTGGCTCGCCGAGCGAGAGCGCTATTCCGTCCCAAACCAGGGGCCTTGAGCGCACCAGGGCGTTGTCCCCTTCGACGGCCACCACTTCGCCCCACCGGATGCGGCACTGGTCAAGGACGTTCAGTGCCGTGGATGAGCGTCGATCATCGCGCAGGAGTCCGAGCCACGGATAGATTTCCAGCACATGGAAGCTGTGGTGCGGCACGCCGCCGGCGATGACCCCTTCCATCAGGTGCGGAAACTGATGGCCGGTCCGTGCGCGGAACCTGTCCTCCATGGAATTGCCGATGCTGCGCACACCCACGGAGTCCAGCAGCGCGTTTCCCACCCAATAGGCCTCCACCACCCCGTAATCAAGCGGGTCCGGGTTGCCTGTGGCACCGGCGATGAGCTCCAGGTACGGCCACGCACCGGCGAACCCCTTGGCAAGTTCGCGCAAGCCCCCGTCGGTCACCCCGGACTGGCCGTAGTGCAAAAGCGCATCGCTGTCAGGCGGTCCGCAACTACCCCGCGAATTCGGCGGATATGCGTACCGGACAAAGAGTTGAGCGCCGTTGACTTGCATCCCGTGGCCTCGTTTCACAGGGGATAAGTGCGAGGCTAGCACCGCCCCCGACCACTAACAATGCCCGAGTTACACGCATTGACACCCCTGCGCATTCGGCAGATGCTGTGAGGGAATGCCGTCCCGGGATCATTGGTGTTGCCGGCGCGGAGCGGATGGCCGCCGCTGTGCGGTCCTTCCCGGGAGGTAGGCCGATGAACATCCCCGAAGCCAACCGACGATCAGTACTGGCAGCGGCCCTCTACGGCGGAGGGGCGCTGTTCTTGGCATCCTGTGCCCCGGGAAGCGCGTCGCCACAGTCGCCATCGGCAGGTACGGCAGAGTCTGGCACGGCACCACCGAATTCCGCCTCCGGTTCGGCCGGGATCCAGGTGACGGACCAGCGCGGGACCGTGCTGAGTTTCGACCGCCCGGTCACCCGCGTCGTGACCATCCCCATGCCGGCCGCCTCTCTACTGGTCGCCGTCGACCAGGGCGCAAGCCATCTCGCCGGGATGCACAACGCCTCCTGGGCCGCCATGCGCGACGGCATCATGGGCACCATGTACCCGGAGGCCCTGAATATCCCGCACGACATCGCCACGACCGATTTCACGCCCAATGTCGAGAGCATCCGGGCTCTGAACCCCGACGTCGTGGTCCAGTGGAGCGATGCGCAACTGACAGCCCCGCTGGAACAGGCAGGAATGAAAGTCCTGGGAATCACCAACTCCGGGACGCAGCAGGACGTGGACACCTGGACCTCGCTCTTCGCAACGATGCTGGGACAGCCGGACCGCGCTGTGCAGATGAAGGCGCGCAGTGACGAGCACCAGAAGTCCATTCAGGCCGAGGCCGCCTCGCGCGCCACCGGCGGCCCGGGCATCATCTACTTCAACAGGTTCAGTGGCGGGCTCAAGGTCGCCGGAAACGGCAGCTACAACGACTTCTACATCAAGCTCGTCGGCGCACACAATCCGGCAACCGGCCCGCAGGGGCTCCAGGGCAAGGGCATGGTGGGCGTGGACGTCGAACAGGTCCTGGCCTGGAATCCGGAGGTCATTCTCCTCGGGAACTTCGACGACGCAATGCCCGGGGACCTCTACGGCAACCCGGTGTGGCAAAGCGTGTCCGCCGTGCGTTCGAAGCGTGTCTACAAGGTCCCGCTGGGCGGATACCGCTGGGATCCCCCCAGCCAGGAATCGCCGCTCATGTGGCGTTGGCTCAGCGACATCAGTTTCCCCTCCGGCAACCGGTCCGCGCTGCGGGACGAGACGAGCGACTACTTCGATTTCCTGTACCGCCACCGGCCGTCAGCGCCGGAAATGGACAAGATCCTGTGGACTGACGTCAATGGCGCCTCGGCCAACTACCGGCAGTTCGATGCTTCGTGAGGCCCAGCCTCTGACCACGCGATACCTTAGCGGCCGCCGCGGACCAGGGCTGCGCCAGGTTCTCGGGCCATGCCTGCTCTCCCTGGCCGTCCTGGCCGCCGTGTCGGCCCTTGCACTCGCCAGCGGCCGGTACAACGTGTCCCTCCCCCATGTCGCGGAAATCCTGGCCTCCCGGGTATTTCCAATCGGATCAACCCTGCCCGCGGCTGAGGAAAACGTGGTGCTGCTGGTCAGGTTGCCCAGGGTCCTGCTGGCCCTGCTGGTCGGTGGTGGCCTCGCCATCGGCGGGGCCGCGCTGCAGGCTGTGTTCCGCAACCCCCTGGTCAGCCCTGAGGTCATCGGCGTTTCATCCGGGGCCTCCTTCGGGGGCGCCCTGGCCCTGTTGCTGGGCCTGGGTCCGCTGGCCCTCGTGGGCGGATCGTTCGGCTTCGGGCTGCTGGCACTGGCCATCGTCTTCCTCATCACCTCCGGCCGGGGCGGGGCCCACATCCTCATGGTCGTCCTCGGGGGTATCGTCACGGCGTCGTTCTTCTCCGCTTTGGTGGCCCTGGTGACGTATCTGGCGGACCCGTTCACCACCCTTCCCGCGATCGTCTTCTGGCTGCTTGGCAGCGTCTCCACCGCTACGTGGGGGAAGGTGCTCGTGGCCCTCATTCCGATCGCCGCCGGCGGCGTCGTCCTGCTGGCGCTGAGGTGGCGGGTCAACGTCCTCTCGCTCGGCGACGACGACGCCACGGCCCTGGGGCTCCGGCCGCGGCCGCTGCGCTGGACGGTCCTCTCCGCCGTGGCCCTCATGGTGGCCGGGGCCGTGGCCGTCAGCGGGGTCATCAGTTGGGTGGGGCTTGTCATCCCGCACCTGGCGCGCATGTGGGTGGGCCCGGACCACCGGGTCCTGCTGCCGGTCTCATTCCTGCTCGGCGGGGCGTACCTCGTCGCCATCGACACCATCGCGCGCACCGCCACGGCCGGCGAAATCCCGCTGGGCGTCCTCACCGCGCTGATCGGGGCACCAGTCTTCTTCGTGCTGTTGCGCCGGAACCGGGAGAGGATCTGGGACGGTGCTTGAGCTGCGCGGGGCCGGGTTTGGCTACTCACCGCAGAACTGGGTGTTCAAGGATCTGAGCTTCTCGGTGCCGCCGGGCACCGTGACTGCGGTTCTGGGACCAAACGGCAGCGGCAAAACGACACTGGTGCGCTGCGCGGCCGGCCTGCTGGCAGTACAGGAGGGGGCGGTGCGCAGGTCCGAGACGGCCGGCTACGTTCCGCAGGCCCGCGGCAGCACGTTCGGCTACCCGGCCCTGGACATGGTGGTCATGGGCCGTGCCCGCCACATCGGCGTCTTCCGCTCCCCCGGCACCCGGGACCGGGCTGCCGCGCTCCAGGCCATGGACCGGGTGGGGATCGCGGCCCTGGCCGACCGGCTGTTTCCCACCCTGAGCGGGGGCGAGCAGCAGCTGGTCCTCATCGCACGGGCCGTCGCGGGCGGTTCGCGGCTCCTTGTCCTGGACGAGCCGTCCACCGGGCTGGACCTGAAAAACCAGGTCCGGGTGCTCCAACTCCTGAGGGAACTCGTGCGGACCGGGATGTCGCTGCTGGTGAGCACCCATCACCCGGACCACGCCCTGTTCCTCGCAGACTCGGTGGTCCTCATGGGCGCCGAGGGTGTGGTGACTGGTCCTGCCGGGCCGCTCCTCGCCGATGCGCAACTCTCGGCGTTGTACGGCGTCCGCGTCAGCACCCTGAACTACGACGACGCCGGGACGCCCCGCCGGACGGTGGTCACCCCCTTCGGCACAGATTTCGGCGCGGACGGGGGCTGATTCGAACGCCGAAGCGCCCGGCAGCTGAGCTGCCGGGCGCTTCGGGCGTCATCTAGCGGTGGTGTGTCCGCTCAACTTGGGCCGTTGTTGAACGACGGCCATTGTTGAACGACGGGGTTCAGAGACAGGGTTCAGGCGTGCGCCAGGACCGGCTGTGCCGGTTCTTCGACGGTGTCCTGTACACCGCTGTGGCCGGCGAGCATGGTCTCTTCGTCAAACGGTTCGGCACCGGCGAGGACACGGTCCACGCGTTCGCCGTCGATCTCCTTGACCCAGGTGCCGATCAGCACCGTGGCGACGGCGTTGCCGGTGAAGTTGGTCAGTGCACGAGCCTCGGACATGAAGCGGTCGATGCCGACGATCATGCCCACGCCGCCAAGCAGCTGAGGGGCATGCGCCTGGAGTCCGGCGGCCAGCGTGGCCAGGCCGGCGCCGGTGACGCCGGCGGCACCCTTGGAGGCGATGATCATGAAGACCAGCAGGGAAACCTGGGCGCCCAGGTCCAAGGGCGTACCCATGGCGTTGGCGACGAACAGCGCGGCCATGGTCAGGTAGATGGCGGTGCCGTCCAGGTTGAAGGAGTAGCCGGTGGGGACGGTCACGCCGACCACCGGCTTGGACACGCCGAGGTGTTCCATCTTCGCGATCAGGCGGGGCAGTGCGGCCTCGGAGGAGGACGTGGAGAAGATCAGCAGGTATTCGCGGCCGAGGTACTTCATGAGCTTGAAGATGCTGACTCCGGTGACCACCTTGAGCAGGCCGCCGAGGATCACGACGATGAACAGGGCGCAGGTGATGTAGAAGGCGCCCATCAGGGTGGCCATGCTGATGATGGCCTGGAAGCCGGTGGCACCGACGACGGCGGCGATCGCACCGAAGGCTCCGACGGGGGCCAGCCACATGATCATGATGAGGATGCGGAATACCAGGGCCTGCCCGTAGCCCACGGCCTTGAGGATTGGGGCTCCCTGCGGGCCCATCTTCTGCAGGGCGAAGCCGACCAGGATCGCGGCGAGGAGCGTCGGCAGCACGGGAATGTCGCCCGGGATGATGCCGAGCAGGAAGTCAACGGTGCTGTCGACCGCCGCCTTCTTGTTCGGATCGTAGGGCGCGAGGTTCAGGCCCTCACCCGGGTGGATCAGGTTGCCCACTACGAGGCCGATCGCCAGGGCAAAGGTAGACATGACCATGAAGTAGACGAGGGCCAGTCCGCCGACCTTGCCAACCGTGGCGGCCTTGGCAATGGAGCCGATGCCCAACACGATCGTGCAGAAAATCACGGGGCCGATCATCATCTTGATGAGTTTGATGAAGCCGTCGCCCAGCGGCTTCAGGGATTTGCCGACCTCGGGAAAGAGCAGGCCGACAACGGCGCCTGCAACCACGGCGACGATGACTGCAATGTAGAGGTAGTGGGACTTGTCCAGTCCCTTGCGCTTCTTGGCCGTCGTTGCGGCCGGTGCTGCCGACTCTCCTCGTTGAGAGGCCATGGTGTTTCTCCTTGGATAGGCTGGACTTTCGTGAGGCCCACTCTGTGGTCCGCTCGGTCCGTTCTTGCGTGTACCCCCATCATTGATGACAAGGTGACGCGCATCACCCTTGCGTTCATATTGGTCATGGAAGGTGTTGATGATCCACCGCTGGAGCATCGCCCGCAGGCTGTTTGCGGCCAATCTGCTGTTCATCGTGGCGTTGACGGCCATCGTGGGCACGGCCACGTTCGTCGATGCACGCGATCAGGCCTATGACGAGGCCGGACGCCGGATGGCAGGCATTGCCACCACGGTGGCCGACGCGCCCTTCGTCCTGCAGGCGGCGAGCGCCGCCGACCCGTCAGCCCTGCTCCAGCCGTATGCCCTGAAGGTCATGAACGATGCCGGCCCGGATTTCGTCACGATCATGGCCCCGGACCGGACGCGGTGGACCCATCCGCGCAATGAGGAACTGGGCAAGCCATACATCGGTTCCATCGACGCAGCCCTCAACGGCCAGGTTTTTACGGAGGTCACGACCGGAACCCTCGGCCCGTCTGTGCGCACCATCGCCCCGGTCAAAGATGCGGAAGGGAAGGTGCGGGCACTCGTGGCCGCGGGCGTGACGGTCCGGACGGTAGATGTGGCGGTCTCCGGCAGGCTGCCGGCGGTGCTGGCCATCGCCCTGGCGCTGCTGGCAGGTGGTTCGCTGGCATCCTGGCTGCTGGGGCGGTATCTGCGCCGGGTGACCCGCGGCTGGGGACCCGAACAGCTCGGCCAGCTCTTCGCGTACTACGAATCAGTGCTGCATTCGGTGCGTGAGGGCGTGATCCTCATCGACCCGCAGGGCAAAGTGGTCATGTACAACGACCAGGCCGCCGACCTGCTGGGGTTGCCGAAGCAGTCAGCCGACGGCGCTGCCGCTGCCGGGACGGATGCTGCCAGTACGGCCGCCGGCGCAGGACGCGGGCGCCAGACCGCGCCATCCCTCGCGGACTTGCCGCTGGCACCCAGCCTGAAGGAACTCTTTGAATCCGGACGGACGGCGCTCGACGAGATCCATCTGACCGGCTCCCGGGTCCTGGTGGTTAACCAGGGCCCTGCGGTGGGCCCTGCATCCGCCACAGGCCGCCAGCGGGGAGCGGCTTCCGGTGCCCACGTGTACGGAACTGTCGCCACTATCCGCGACCGCACCGAAATCGAATCCCTCGGCAGCGAAGTCGAAACCATGCGCACGCTCTCGGACGCCCTTCGGGCCCAGACCCACGAGCACGCCAACCGCCTCCACACGATCGTCTCGCTCATGGAACTGGGCCGGGCGCCCGAGGCGCTGGACTTCGCCACGAAGGACATGGAACTGAGCCAGCGGCTGACGGACGACCTCGTAAGTTCCATCGAGGAACCCGTGCTCGGTGCGCTGATTATGGGCAAGGCAGCCGAGGCGCACGAACGCGGCGTCGAACTGACCTTGAACACGTCGGGTTCGACGGCGGTGACCGGACTTGCCGTGCAGGACCTCGTGGCCATCCTCGGGAACCTGCTGGACAACGCGATCGACGCCGCGGCCGAGGCCCCGGCGCCCCGGCTCGTGGAGCTGACCGTCGAGACCACCGGGACCGCCCTCGAGATCACCGTGGAAGACAGCGGCCCCGGCATCGACCCCGCGGCCGTGGACGACGTCTTCCGTCACGGCTTCAGCACCAAGGCGCCGGGGCCTTTCGGGCGCGGCCTTGGGCTGGCCTTGGTCCGCCAGGCCGTGCAGCGGCTGGGCGGTACCATGACAATCACCAGCCCGGCCGGGGCGCTGTTCCGCGTCACGCTGCCGACCACAACACCGCCGGTCACAAAAGAGGGACAGCCATGAGCGACATCCGGGTGCTCGTCGTCGAAGACGAGCCCATCGCCGCTGCGGCGCACGCCGCCTACATCGAAAGGCTGGACGGTTTCACCCTGGCGGGTTCCGCGCCGGACGGGCAGTCCGCCCTTCGCCTGCTCACGGACTTCGCGGCGGCGGGCAACCCGGTGGAGCTGGTGCTGCTGGATATGAATCTCCCGGACCTGCACGGGCTGGACATCGCACGCCGGATGCGGGCGGCCGGGCTCTTCGCGGACATCATCGCCATCACCGCCGTGCGGGAACTGAACATCGTCCGCAGTGCAGTGGCCACCGGTGTGGTCCAGTACCTGATCAAGCCGTTCACCTACGCAACGTTTGCAGACAAACTCGCCAGCTACCGGCAGTTCCGCGAGCAACTGGCTTCGCCGGTGACCGGCGTCGCAGGATCCCGGGCGTCCCAAAGTGATGTGGACCAGGCCTTCGCCAGCCTGCGCGCCCCCTCCGAAGTGTCGCTGCCCAAGGGCCTGGCCGTATCCACGCTGGAATCCGTCCAGGACTACATCAAGGACCAGGACGGGGCGGTCTCCGCCAGCGAGGTCATGGAGGCGCTCGGCATGTCCCGGGTTACCGCCCGGCGCTACCTCGAATACCTCGCCGACGCCGGAACGGTTTCCCGGGCCGCCCGCTACGGTGCCCCCGGCCGGCCGGAGAACGAATACCGCTGGACTCGGCCGCGGCCCTAACAGTACATCTAGGGCCGCGCCGCCGTGGTTCCAGTCATTGAAACGACACTTGGCGGCAATGATTCCCGGAAACATTGCCGCCAAGTGTCGTCTCGACGAGGGACTCACTCCGGATTGGCGGGGCGCAAGGTTTCGAGCAGCCGGTCGATCACGCCGGCGTCCTCGATCGTGGACGGCACGACGTAGGTCTCGCCGTCGGCGATCTGCCGCATGGTCTTTCGCAGGATCTTTCCGGACCGGGTCTTGGGCAAGGCCTCCACCACGGTGACGTGCTTGAAGTCCGCCACGGCCCCGATGTCCCGCCGGACCAGGGCAATCAGGTCCTTGGCCAAAACGTCCTCGGGTATGTCCACCCCGGATTTGAGGACCACGTAGCCGCTGGGATGCTGGCCCTTGAGGGGATCGGAGAGGCCGATCACCGCGCATTCGGCGACCGCCGGGTGTTGGCCGATCACCTGTTCCATGGCGCCGGTGGAGAGCCGGTGTCCGGCGACGTTGATGATGTCGTCGGTTCGGCCCATGACAAAGACATAGCCGTCCCCGTCCCGGTAGCCGGAGTCGCCGGTGGCGTAGTAGCCCTCGAACGCCTGCAGGTAGGAGGAGATGTAGCGTTCGTCGTTGCGCCACAGCGTGGTCAGAGTGCCGGGCGGCAGGGGCAGGCCCAGGACGATGTTGCCTTCCGTGCCGGCCTCGACGTCGCCGCCCGCGCCGTCGACGATGTTGAGCCGGAAGCCGGGCATCGGGACGCTCGGCGAGCCAGCCTTGATCGGCAGCCCGTCGAGGCCGCGGGGGTTGGCGCAGATGGCCCAGCCCGTCTCCGTCTGCCACCAGTGATCGACCACCGGAACGCCGAGGACCCGGGAGGCCCAGTGGAAGGTGTCGGTGTCCAGCCGCTCGCCGGCCGCGAACAGGGTCCGCAGGCTGGAAATGTCGTAGTTGTCCACGAGCTGGCCCTCGGGGTCGGCTTTCCGGATGGCACGCAGTGCCGTGGGCGCGGTGAACAGCACATTGACCTTGTGGTCCTGGATGACCCGCCAGAACGCGCCGGCGTCGGGCGTCCCCACCGGCTTGCCTTCGTACAGCACCGTGGTGGCGCCGGCAAGCAGCGGCCCGTACACGATGTAGGAGTGACCCACCACCCAGCCGACGTCCGAGGCGGTCCACATGACGTCCCCGGGGCCGACGTCGTAGATGTTTTCCATGGTCCACTTCAGGGCCACGGCATGGCCGCCGTTGTCCCGCACCACGCCCTTCGGCGCCCCGGTGGTGCCGGAGGTGTAGAGGATGTACAGCGGATCTGTGGCCGCCACAGCCACCGGCGCGGCAGGCTCGGCGTTGGCCATCTCGGCGTCCCAGTCGAGCCAGCCGGACTGTTCGGCCGCCGTAGAGGCCGCCATCGAGGCCGCCATCGAGGCCGCAGTGGAGGCGAAGCCTTCCCTGGCCTTGACCAGCACCGGAGTGTCCGTGGCGCCGGCGATGCCCAGGGCCTCGGCAACGGCGGGCAGGTATTCAATCCGCCGCGAGGGCTCGATGCCACCGGACGCCGTGACCACCGCGGCGGGTGCGGCGTCGCGGATGCGGGCGGCGAGCTCCTTGGGGGCGAACCCGCCAAAGACCACCGAGTGCACGGCGCCGAGCCGTGCGGTGGCCAGCATCGCGATCACGGCCTCGGGGATCATCGGCATGTAGATCACCACGCGGTCGCCCTTACCAACACCGCTGCGGCGCAGGACTCCGGCGAACCGGGCCACGAGGTCCGTCAGTTCCGCATACGTGTAGCTCTGCTGCGTGCCCAACATCGCCGAGTCGTAGACCAGGGCGTCCTGCGCGCCCCTGCCCTGGGCGACGTGGCGATCGAGGGCGTTATAGGACGTGTTCAGGACACCGTCGGGAAACCAGTCGTAGAGCGGTGCCCGGCTGGGATCGAGGGCCTGCCTCGGTGGCGTCTGCCAGGAGATCCCGTCCGCGGCCTCCAGCCAGAACTCTGCGGGATGATCCAGGCTCCGTTCGTAGGCGGCCTGGTAGCTCTTGGTGACCATGACGTACATCCTGTCCACGACGTTGTGATGCAACCGATGATAGACAGGGTAAACCGGAGCGGTCCGGCGTTACAAGAGTTTCTGTATACACAGCTCATCTTTTTCACCGCCGGTGGCCTGATTTGCTGGGCAAATCAGCCACGCGTGTATACACTGTTGATGTTCCACCGTTACAGAGCCGTCACCGAAGGGGGCAGGATGCGCGCCAGCGACAAGGCCTACGCGGCCCTCCGCGACGACATCATCGAATGGCGTCTCCTGCCCGGGACCGTGCTCGCGGAAGTCGAACAGTCGGAGCGCCTCGGCATTTCCCGCACCCCGCTGCGGGAGGCCCTGAGCCGGCTTACAGCCGAAGGCCTGACGACGACGGGCGGCCGCGGCGTCGTCGTGACCGACATTTCGCTGGACGACATCGACGAACTGTTCGAACTGCGCGAGACCCTCGAAGGCAGGGCCGCCGCCCTGGCCGCCGAGCGCGGAGACCCCGCGACGTTCGAACAGCTCCGGCGCGAGCTGCTCCAGGCCCCGGAGCTGATCGGTGGCCGGGATCCGGCCCTGCACGACTACTACGCGCTGGTCGGACGGCTGGATACGGCCATTGACGCCGCGATCTCCAACGCCTACCTCGTCCAGGCGATGCGAAGCCTCCGCGTCCACCTCGTGCGCGTCCGGCGCCTGGCCGCGGACGACGCCGCCCGGCTCACCGCCGCCGCCGCCGAGCACGCCGCCATCGCCGAGGCGATCGCCGCCGGTAACCCGCGGCTGGCCGAGGCCGCCACCACGCTTCACCTGCACCGCAGCCTTTCGCACGTCAAAGCCACCCATACACCTCAGCAAAGGGAGCACCATGGTTAAGGAACACCACGTCCGCGTTTACAAGAGCGAGGAAAACCTGGGCCGCGAGGACCAGCTCGCCTACAAGATCGCCAAGGTGGCCGCGGATCCCGTGGAGGTCACCGATGAGGTCACCGACATGGTGATCAACCGGATCATCGACAACGCCTCGGTGGCCATCGCGTCGCTGAACCGGGCCCCGATCGTCGCGGCCCGGGCCCAGGCCCTCACCCACGGCCCCAGCACCGGCGGCAAGGGCTCCAAGGTCTTCGGCATCGAGGAACGCGTCTCCCCCGAATGGGCCGCCTGGGCCAACGGCGTCGCGGTCCGCGAACTCGACTACCACGACACCTTCCTGGCCGCGGATTACTCGCACCCCGGCGACAACATCCCCCCGATCCTGGCCGTCGGCCAGCACGCCGGTTCCAGCGGCCAGGACCTGATCCGCGGCATCGCCACCGGCTACGAGATCCAGGTCAACCTGGTCAAGGCCATCTGCCTGCACAAGCACAAGATTGACCACGTGGCGCACCTCGGCCCGTCCGCCGCCGCCGGCATCGGCACCTTGTTGGGACTCGACGTCGAGACCATCTTCCAGTCCGTCGGCCAGGGGCTGCACACCACCACCGCCACCCGGCAGTCCCGCAAGGGCGAAATCTCCACCTGGAAGGCCCACGCCCCCGCGTTCGCCGGCAAAATGGCCGTCGAATCCGCGGACCGTGCCATGCGCGGCCAGACCTCCCCGGTGCCGATCTACGAGGGCGAAGACGGCGTGATCGCCTGGATGCTGGACGGCCCGGACGCCTCCTACACCGTGCCGCTGCCCGAGGCAGGCGAGGCCAAGCGGGCCATCATGGACACGTACACCAAGGAACACTCGGCCGAATACCAGGCCCAGGCGTGGATCGACCTCGCCCGCAAGCTCAACGGCGAACACCCCGAAGTCACGGACCCGGCCAACGTCGATTCCGTGCTGATCAAGACCAGCCACCACACGCACTACGTGATCGGCTCCGGCGCCAACGACCCGCAGAAGTACGATCCCACGGCCAGCCGCGAGACGCTGGACCACTCGATCCCGTACATTTTCACCGTCGCCCTGCAGGACGGTCGCTGGCACCACGTGGACTCCTACGCCCCGGAACGCGCCGCCCGCCCCGACACCGTGGAACTCTGGCACAAGGTCAGCACGGTCGAGGACCCGGAATGGACCCGGCGCTACCACTCCCTGGACATTGCCGAGAAGGCCTTCGGCGGCACTGTGGAGATCACGCTCACGGACGGCACCGTCATCACCGATGAGATCGCCGTCGCCGACGCCCACCCGCTGGGCGCCCGGCCGTTCGCGCGGGAGCAGTACGTGAACAAGTTCCGCACCCTCGCCGCCGGCCTGGTGGCCGACGAGGAGATCGAGCGCTTCCTCGCCGCTGCCGCCCGGCTCCCCAAGCTCGCCGCCGGCGAGCTGGACCAGCTGAATATCCAGGCGGCCGACGGCGTGATCGACCTCGCCGCGGCCCCGAAGGGACTCTTCTAATGTTGTATTCGAAGGTCACGCCGGAGCAGAAGCGGATCCGGTTCCGCGAACTCCTCGCCTCTGGCACGATTCAGCAGTTCCCCGGCGCGTTCAACCCGCTCTCGGCGCGGCTGATCGAGGAGAAGGGCTTCGCCGGGGTGTACATTTCCGGTGCAGTCCTCGCCAACGACCTCGGCCTGCCGGACATCGGCCTGACCACCCTCACCGAGGTGGCCACCCGCGCCGGGCAGATCGCCCGGATGACCGACCTGCCGGCAATCGTCGACGCCGATACCGGCTTCGGCGAGCCCATGAACGTGGCCCGTTCGGTCCAGGAGCTCGAGAACGCTGGCCTGGCCGGCTGCCACATCGAGGACCAGTTCAATCCCAAGCGCTGCGGCCACCTCGACGGCAAGAACGTGGTGGACCTGGACACCGCCACCAAGCGGATCCGGGCCGCGGCCGACGCCCGGCGCGACCCGAACTTCCTGATCATGGCCCGGACCGACATCCGCGCCACAGACGGCCTGCAGGCCACGCAGGAGCGCGCCCGGGCCCTCGTCGAGGCCGGTGCGGACGCGATTTTCCCCGAGGCGATGAAGGACCTGAGCGAGTTCCAGGCCATCCGCGACGCCGTCGACGTCCCCATTCTGGCCAACATGACCGAATTCGGCCAGAGTGCCCTGTTCACCGTGGAGGAATTGGCCGGCGTCGGCGTCAATATGGTGATCTATCCGGTGACGCTGCTCCGTAGTGCCATGGGCGCTGCGGAGCGTACTCTGGAATCGATTAAGGCCGACGGAACCCAGGAGGCACAGGTTGGGAGCATGCTGACCCGTGCGCGTTTGTACGATCTTGTTGATTATGAGGCTTACAACCGTTTCGACACCGGGGTGTTCAATTTCCAGATCCCCGGTAAGTAAGCCCACACAGAACCACCGGCTCGTGCCGGTACAGGCGTCAGAGACAAAGGAGTTTCAGCATGGCTGAACAGGACATCAAAAAGGGCCTCGCCGGCGTCGTGGTTGACTACACCGCGGTCTCCAAGGTCAACCCGGAGACCAACTCGCTGCTGTATCGCGGGTACCCCGTGCAGGAACTGGCCGCCAAGTGCAGCTTCGAGGAGGTCGCCTACCTGCTCTGGAACGGCGAACTGCCCACTCCAGACCAGCTGGCCGAGTTCACCGCCCGGGAACGTGCGGGCCGCGCCCTGGACCCGGTGGTCAAACAGGTGATCGACGCGCTGCCCACCACCGCGCACCCCATGGATGTGTGCCGGACCGCCACGTCGGTCATGGGAGCCCGGCACCCCTTGGCCGAGGATTCCTCGCGCGAAGCCAACCTGGCCAAGGCCGTCGACCTGTTCGCCGCGATGCCCGCCGTCGTGGCTTACGACCAGCGCCGCCGTCATGGCCAGGATGTGGTGGAGCCTCGCGAGGATCTGGGCTACGACGCGAACTTCCTCTGGATGACCTTCGGTGAGGAGGCCGTCCCCGAGGTGGTTGACGCGTTCAACGTCTCCATGATTTTGTACGCCGAGCACTCTTTCAATGCCTCCACCTTCACGGCCCGGGTGATCACCTCCACGCTCTCGGACCTGCACTCGGCCGTGACCGGCGCCATCGGCGCCCTCAAGGGCTCGCTGCACGGCGGTGCGAACGAGGCCGTCATGCACACCTTTGACGAGATCGGCATCCGGACTGAGGAGTCATTGGAAGAGGCTCACGTCCGGGCCAAGGCCTGGATGGAAAACGCCCTGGCCCACAAGAAGAAGGTCATGGGCTTCGGCCACCGCGTCTACAAGCATGGCGACTCCCGGGTCCCCACCATGAAGTCGGCCCTGGACAAGATGATCGCGCACTACGGCCGGCCCGAGCTGCTGGGCCTCTACAACGGGCTCGAGACGGCGATGGACGAGGCGAAGGGCATCAAACCGAACCTCGACTATCCGACCGGACCCACCTACCACCTCATGGGCTTCGACACGGCGACGTTCACTCCCCTGTTCGTCGCCAGCCGCATCACCGGCTGGACGGCGCACATCATGGAGCAGCTGGATTCGAACTCCCTGATCCGACCGTTGAGCGAGTACAACGGCGTCGAGGAACGGCACCTGGCCTAAGAGGGCCCTCTGCGGCAGAAACGCCAGCAAGCAAAGGCGCGGGCCGGCCACCTTTGAAGGTGGACGGCCCGCGCCCTTTGCTGCCGTGCGTAGCCTGCTAGCCCTCGTTGATCTTCAGCGAGGTAATCATCCGCTTTGCATTCAGGTACTCCGGGGTCTTCATGTAGGCCCGGGCTGCGTCCAACGAAGGGAACGTCTTGGCTCCCTTGTGCGTGGGATTTTCCTCCGAGCCCCCCACATTGACCTGGAAAGCATCGGCGAAGGAGAACAGCGGCGACTCGGGCGGCCCGGTGACTACGTTATAGAACATGCAGGTGCTGCCGTTCTGGCCGGCCGGAGTATCGGTTAGTCCGTAGGACGCCGTGACGCGGTCCTTTTCCTGGAGTGTCCGGAAGGCAAACCTCGGCGTGACAGAGCCCTTGGCGGGCTGGTGCGGAAGATCCACTTCTGCCGAATCAAGCACCGTATAGGGAACGGCGCCCTGGCACGCGCCGCCGATCCCTCCGGACGGTCCGAAATGCAGGGATGCCACCACCACAGCGGCCTCGTTCGCCACGTCAACATCGACCCCACCGGAACCCCCGGAGACGTCGGTGACACGCCAGGCGGCCGGGTAGTCGAAACTGACCTTCGAATCGGCGCTGGTAAAGGTCAGCCAGGCCCCGGCGGACGGTGCCGGGGCAGCCGCAGCAGACGTTGGGGAGGACGACGGCGATACGGGCGCCGACGTCGCAGCGTCCGGCGACGGCGTCGCCGTGAGGGCAGTGGACGCTGTCGATGTGATCACTGCGGCCGTCGAGGCGGCCGCGGGAGTCCGGTCAACGGATCCCATGTTTCCGGCCACGGCAACTCCGCCAGCCACGGCCACCACGGCGAGGGCAACGACGGCGGCCGCCCACGGCCAGTGCCGGCGTGACGCGGCGTCCTTGGACGGCTCCTCGTCCCAGGGATCCCTACCCGGAAGGTCGTGATTGTTTGAGTCCATGCCTTGCCCCCAAAATTGCCCGTGTGCCGCTCGCAGGTGTGCGATGGAAGTGCGTGGATCGCCGCGGCGCGATGTTCGAACCTCAGGCTACCGGTCAGGCCGCGGCATTGCCCGCAACACGATTTCGAGTCGCGGAAACCGGCGGCGCGGGAGCCCTGTTCACCGCTGCGTGGAGGGATACCGGACTGACGCGACGGTCTCGTTGTCCTCGTTGAGGACCACGACGACGTCGATCGTTCCGCCTGCCAGCGCTGGGGGCAGCCAGTGCGCCGCATCCTGCCACATCCGCTCCAGCGGCAACGACCCGGAGTCGAACCACTCGGGCGTGATTTCCGGGCTCTCTGCAGGTTCGCCGTCCCACCGCCGCGTGGTGAAGAGCCGGCACGACATGTTCCACTCAGGCCTGGCGGGGAAGATGAACTCGACGAGGCCGGCGTGGGTCAAGTCCTCTTGGAGCACCACGATGCCGGCCTCTTCCCAAACTTCGCGGACCACGGCCTCGGCGTCGCTTTCTCCCGGCTCTACGTGGCCGCCGATGCCCACGATCTTGCCGATGCCGAAACCGGTCCTCTTCATGCCCAGCAGCACCTCGGTGCCGGTCTCCGCGTCACGGAGCGGGAAGCAAAGAGTGACAGGCGTGAGCTTCATGTGCTCCAGCCTATAGCTGCCGCTGGCTGCCGAGGCTATCCGGCTGCAGGACCATCGCCCACAAGCTGTGGCCGCAGTTCGACCGGAATCCCCTTGTCCGCGAATTCCTTGTCCATGGCCTGCTGCGGGGTGAGTCCCTGGTTGTTCGTGGCTTGGAACTCCCAGTTGTATACGCTGGACCACTCCTGCCGGACATCGCAGAGGAATCGGCCGTTCTGCAGTTTGGCGATCTTGAACCAGGCGTTGCCGCCATCGAGCTGGAGTGCCCGGATCCCGTCACCGGAAATGGAGTAGGCGATCCATCCGCCGGCGCAGCCCAGCACCGTGTAATAGTGCCGTTCAACGGCGGGTACTGCCTTGATAGCCCGAACTTGGTCATTGCGTTGCTGGTCGACGTTGGCCATGGTGCACGCGACGCCGCCGGTGCTCAAGGCTCCGGCTGCGGTACTCGCTTGAGTGGGAGTGGCGGCAGGAGCGGCAGTGGAGGGGCGTGGGGAATCGGGCGAGGGGCTGGCGGAGGCAGTCGGCGTTGGGATGCCCGTCTGGGCCGGTCCGGGCGCCGGTTGCGGCATCAGATGGCCGCCGACAACCACTGCGCCAACCACAGCTGCAGCGGCCAGCACAGTTGCGGCCGTAGCCCGCACGGCATTGCGACGTGCCGGAGTGCGCCCTGCCAAACGAACAAGGTCCGGATCCGTGGAAAAGGCAATCGATCGGGCAGAGTCGCCTTCCGGCGCCGCGTCTGGAGCTCCCACCCGAGGTTTTGCGTCCTTCATGAGCTGTTCGATGCGGTCCATGGCTAGTCCTTCCGTTCGGTCATGAGATATGAGGGCGCAGCTTTCGCGAACGCCCGGCGTGCCCGGTGCAGGCGGACCGCAGCGGCGGAAGAAGAACATCCCAGCATCTGCGCCAGTTCAGCGATGGTCAGCTCGTCCCAGTAGCTGAGCATGAGGACCTCGCGGTCCCGCTCCCTGAGCTGCACCAGCACATCTGCCACGGCCGCCCCTTCTCCACCGTTTGAGGCGGGGACTTGGGTGCGGGCCTCCTCTTTCAGCCTGTCAATAAGTTCCTGACGGCGTCGCCGGCCTTTGTACTCATTGCCGATCACGTTCCGGGCCGTAGCCAACAGCCAGCCAATGCCGGGCGGTTCCGACAGCTCCTTTTCCCAAGCAATTCTGAAGACGTCCGCAGCTAGTTCCTCGGCGCGGTGCCGGTCACTGATACGGCAGGCAATGTAGCGGTATACCCGCGCGGAGTGCTGGGTGTGCAGATCAATGAACGCTTGCTCTTTGGCAGCCAACATGGTGGTTCCCCCGGACATCGATGACTTCCCTTCTAGATGTCTAAGTGTCCAGTGAAAGGTATTTTCTTACACGGGTCAGCAAAAAAGTTCGCAGGAACGAGATTTCTGGCGCATGTTGTGAGGTCCACCACGCTCCGCGAGCCGCGCTCCCGAACGCACCGCTACTCTCGGCGAACTGCACGTATCCACTGGGCTGGATGCTTACTCTCATTTGCTTCCTGAGGAGTTCTTCTCACGTCGGTCGTCTGAGAATCATGTTCCAGACACCGCCCAATCCGTGCCGTGGAAAGACTTTCACTCACTCGCAATTGCGTGAGCCAACATCCGCCCGGACAGAGTTCTCCAACGAGGCGGACCTGGCGGCCGAAAGGTCGCAAGCAGAGCAGCTTGAAATGCGAGGGGACGCAATGGCTGAGGGCGTAAATCCAAGTCTCCGCCTCAGTGGCACTTCCCCTCAAGCCCGAAAGAACGCCAGCTCTCGCTACGAGTCACAATCCACACCAACAAAAAGTCTGGCGAAATTATCCGGCCGAACGGCCCCCTACTGGTCGATCAGGCTGGTTAGAGAAGGCAGTCTTCCAACGAGGGAATTCCCAAGGGCTCGGACCAGCGCGGATCACCTGTGTCCGCGGCGGAGAAATCGTCCCAGACCGTGAAGGCATGCCAGTCCGGAAAGGGGTCCGGCGGCAGTTCCAGTCCGGGATCCTCATCCGGAAGCGGCTCCAATTCGCCATGACGTCCCGGACCTGCGGTCAGGCCAAGGACCGCGGGCAGTCCATCGTCTGGGCTTTCGTCCGTGGCCGGGATGTCGTCCGGCCATTCGGGTGGTTCCCAGTCCTGGTGTTCGCTGGGGTAGTGCCGTCCGGACGGTGAGGTCCAGCCCGGCGGGTGGTCCTTGCTGGCCCCGGACGGTGTCCAGGCGGAGCCGTGTTTGAGGCGGTGGTGCTTTGGGCAGGGCTGGCCCAAGTTGGAGATGCCGGTGGTGCCGCCGTCGGCCCAGGCCAGCAGGTGGTCCGCCTCGTTGTCCAAAGAGTGGTTGCCGCAGCCGGGGAAGGGGCACCTGCCGTCGCGGAGCCGGAGCCAGTGCCGCTGGGCCCTCGTGAGACGGTAGCTGGTCCGGCCGATTTCCAGCGGGGCTCCGTCCCGGGGGTCGGTCAGGACCCGGTAGAAGGACCCGGCGCCGTCGGCGATCAGCCGGCGGGCCATGGACGGCGGGATCGGCCCGTACCCGTCCAGGGTCGCCGGTTCCTCGGTGACGCCCAGGAGCGAAAGGACCGGGACGGTGACCAGGACCTGCGCCCGCGGCGACGGAACACCCCCGACGAAACTCGCACCCAAGCCCGTTCCGCCTGCCGCCAGTCCGCCGCTGGCGCTTCCACAGCCGGCGCCGGCTGTGCCCCCGCCGGGGCTCCCGCCGCTGGCCGTTCCGCTGCCGCCACTGCCGCTGTCGGCGGTGCCGCCACTGCCGGGGCCGGTGCCATGGCTGGTGAGCAGCCAGGTGGCGGTGATGTCGGCGCGGAGCTGGCTGAGGGTCCGGGCCTCGTCCGGGCCTTGAAGGGCGCGGGCGGCGGCGGTGGTCCGTTCCCAGATCCCCGCGGCGGTGTCGGCCGGGAGGTGGGCGGAGAGCCAGGCCATGCCGTCCCGGTCCGGGAGGTAGTCGACCCGCCGGTCCTCGGCGCTCTTGGTGTGGCGTTCTTCGATGCTGACCGGGTGGTGGCGTTCGCGCCAGGCGCGGGCCTTGGCCCGGAACCGGGACGGCACGAGGTCCCCGGCCTCGCAGCCGCGGGCCGGGTTGGGTGCTTCGGGGTCCAGGAAGTGCGCTTCGAGGCCGGCCGCTCCGGCGGGATCCAATTCGCTGGTTTCGTCGATGATGATCCGGGCGTGCTGCCAGGAGATCGTCCCGGCCTGCAGGGCGGCCAGGGTCAGCGGCAGCGCCGTGGTCAGTGCCCGGGAATCGGACAGGAGGGCGCCGGCGGTTCGTTCGCTCACGGTCAGCACACAGGCGAGCTCGGCGACCAGCGCCATTCCCTGGGCGGTGCGGTCCTGCGGGGACGGCGCCGGCGGCGCCAGGGCCACGGTCGCCCGCGCGTAGTCGGCGGCCAGCCGCACCTTCAGCGCCGCGGTCCGGGCCTCCATCCGGCCACCTCGGCGAGCCCGTCCAGGCACCCGTCCGCCCGGCTCCGCAACGGATCCGCATTACACAGCGGATCGGCGCCGGGCGCATCGGACCTGCCAACGCCGGCGCGTGTCAGCGCAGCAAGCTCGGCAGCGGACGCGGCGACGGCCTCCAGGGCCGCCCTGCTCTCCGCGCTCCAGGTTTCCGCGCTCCATGCTGCGCTGCTTTCCATACCCCAATCAAATCAGGAGCCACCGACATTTTTGCCGAAACCAGCCGCGGTGCAGTCGCACGATCGACTCTGGCCGAGGTTGCCCTCGTCAGCTGGCCGGGTCGTATTGGAACTGCCGGAGCTCTTGCGAGCAGCGGCAGGCGGCGGCAATCTTCGCGGCCCACTCAAGTGCCGCCTCCCGCGAGGGCAGCTCGAGAACGGTGTAGCCGCCGTTGGGCACCTTGTGGCCTGGGTACGTGCCCTCGGTGACAGTGCCGTCACCGGCCACGAGCACCGGGTCCACGTCCTCATCGATCCCGCCGCCGAAGACGTACACGCCCGCCGCCTTGGCCTCGTCGATGACGGCATGCGAGGCTTCGACCACCGCCTCGAAGTCCTCCTCAGGGAAATCCATGGCCTCACCGGGAAACGAGATCAGGTACTTCGTCATTCGAGGACTCCTCTGCTCCGGCGGCTGCTCCTGCGGCGCCATCCGTCGGCTCTTCTCTGCGGCCCCGCTCTGGTGCCCGGCTCGATTATGGCTCAGGCGCCCGGCATATGGTCAAGGTAGAGCCTCGCGACCCGTCGAAGCCGGCGACGTCACTCTTTGTGAGGAGGAAGTCTCTGGGCAGCAGCGGCTTAGCCCAGGGCGCGCGGGTGCGCGGCGGCGTAGATCTCCCGCAGCGTATCGGCCGTCACCTGGGTGTAGACCTGCGTGGTGGTTACCGAGGCGTGCCCCAGCAGTTCCTGGACCACCCGGACATCGGCACCGCCCTCAAGCAGGTGGGTGGCGAAGGAGTGCCGCAGGGTGTGCGGGGAAACGTCTTTGGTGATGTTGGCCTTGTCCGCCGCCGCCTTCAAAATGGTCCAGGCGCTTTGACGGCTGATCCTGCCGCCGCGGGCGTTGAGGAACAGGGCAGGGGTGCCCTTGCCCTTGGCTGCCAGCAGGGGCCGGCCGCGCACGAGGTAGGCGTCGAGGGCGCGGGCCCCGTAGGAGCCGAGCGGGACGAGGCGTTCCTTGGAGCCCTTGCCGAACAGCCTGACGATCGCCGGCCCATCGGCTTCGCCGGCCTGCTCGGGCGTGTGCAGGGAGATGTCGTCGACGTCCAGGCCCACGGCTTCGCTGATGCGGGCACCGGTGGAATAGAGGAACTCAAGCAGCGCGCGGTCGCGCAGGCCGGTTGCTGTGTCCGTGCCGGCCGCCTCGAGGATCCGGGTGACCTCGTCCACGCTGATGGCCTTGGGCAGCCGCTTGCCGGGCATGGGCGGGTGGACGTCGCTGGCTGGGTCGGTGGGCGTGACGCCTTCGAGGGCCCAGAACTTGTGGAGTCCGCGCACGGCCACCACCGTCCGTGCCGCCGAGCGGATGCCCAGGGCGGAGCCGCCGTCAGACCCGTCGGAGAGGGCCTGGACGAAGCCGGTGACGTCGTGCCGGGTGATCTCGGTGGGACGTTCCCGGCCCGCGTGGGCAAGGTGCCGGGCGTAGCGGGCCAGGTCCCGCCGGTAGGCCGAGAGGGTGTTGGCCGCAAGTCCGCGTTCCACGCCCATGTGCTGCAAATAGTCAGTTATTGCGCGGTCTATCGCTGTGAGCCGCCGGGCGGGCGGCGGTTCGGGAGTGGCTGCCTCCGGTTGCGCAGGGTCCGGAAGTTCAGCAGAGTCCGGAAGTTCAGCAGGATCCGGAAGTTGCGCAGAGGCCGAAAGTTGTGCCGGGGCCGGAGGCTCGGCAGTCAGCGCATCGGTCATTGGCGCTGGCTGGGATGGGCAGGCCAAGGCGCGTCGGCCGGGCGGAGGCTTTCGAAGTTGTCGCCGCGGGCGGCGGCAGCGGCCAGCACGCCGACGACGGCGGACGGGTTGTGCAGGCGTCCGTCAAGGACCGCCCGCACGGCCTCGTCCAGCGGGGTCCAGTGCAGTTCGATTTCGGCTTCCTCATCGGTGCGCACGTGCCGCTCATGTCCGGGCACCTCGCTCAGGCCGCGGGCCAGGTAGATGCGGATGGCCTCGCTGGAGGATCCCGGGGAGTTGAAGAAGTCCGCCAGCACGTTCCAACGGTCCGCCACGAGATCCGCTTCCTCCGCCAGTTCGCGGGCGGCGCCAATGACGAAGTCCTCCCCCTCGACGTCCAGCAGCCCGGCGGGGATCTCCCAGAGGTCCATGCCGACGGGGTGCCGGTACTGCCGGAGCAGCAGCACGTCGCCGGCGTCGTTCATCGGAAGAATGGCCACCGCACCGGGGTGGTCAATGTAGTCCCGGACCAGGGTGTCGCCGTCGTCGCTGAGCTGGAAACTGTCGCTGACGACGTCCCAGATCCTGCCTTCGTAAACCTTCCGGGAAGACAAAAGACGGCGCGGGCTCGGCTCATCCGAAACCTGCCGTGCAGCATTGGGGGTCTCAGACATACCGGGCATCGCGCCGTCCTTTGATTCAGTTGGAAATTACTTGGACACTGCTGCCGACGAGGGCTTCGGCGCAGCAGCCGGAGCATCGGCCTTGGCGCTGGCGCTGATACTTGCAGAGGGCGCGGCGTCGGCGGCCCGCTGGTGCCCCAGGGCAGCCTCGATCAGGCCCGCGAACAGCGGGTGAGGGCGCGTGGGCCGCGAGCTGAGCTCGGGGTGCGCCTGCGTGGCTACGTAGTACGGGTGGACTTCGCGGGGAAGTTCCACGAACTCGACCAGCTTGCCATCGGGCGACGTTCCAGAGAACGACAGGCCCTTGGCGGCAATCTGATCGCGGTACTTGTTGTTGACTTCGTAGCGGTGGCGGTGCCGTTCGCTGACCTTTGTGGCGCCGTAGGTCTCGGCGACGACGGAGCCTTCGTCAAGCTTGGCTTCGTACAGGCCCAGGCGCATGGTGCCGCCGAGGTCGCCCTTGCCGTCGACGATGTCCAACTGCTCCTCCATCGTGGCGATGACGGGGTACTTGGAGTCCGGCTCGAATTCGGACGAGGACGCTCCCTCGAGGCCGACCACGTTGCGGGCGTACTCGATCACCATGCACTGCAGGCCCAGGCAAAGGCCCAGGACCGGGAGCTTGGTTTCGCGGGCGTACTTCAGGGCGCCGAGTTTGCCTTCGAGGCCGCGGATGCCGAAGCCGCCCGGAACGCAGATGGCGTCGACGCCCGCCAGGGACTGCACAGCGCCCTCGCGGGTTTCGCATTCGTCAGAGGGGACCCAGCGGATCTTGACCTTGGTGTCGTTGGCGAAGCCGCCGGCACGCAGGGCTTCGGTGACGGACAAGTAAGCGTCCGGCAGATCGATGTACTTGCCCACCAGCGCGATCTCAACTTCGTGCTTCGGGTTGTGGACGGCGTCGAGCAGCTTGTCCCAGCTGGTCCAGTCCACATCCTTGAACGGCAGGTCCAGGGCGCGTACGATGTACGAGTCCAAGCCCTGGGAGTGCAGGGTCTTCGGGATGTCGTAGATGCTCGGTGCGTCCGGGCAGCCGATCACGGCGTCGATGTCGACGTCGCACATGCGGCCGATCTTGTCGCGCATCGGCTGCGGAACTTCGCGGTCCGACCGGATCACGATTGCCTCCGGCTGGATGCCGATGGAGCGCAGCGCGGCGACGGAGTGCTGCGTCGGTTTGGTCTTCAGCTCCTGCGACGGGCCGATGTACGGCACGAGGGATACGTGGAGGAAGAAGACGTTCCCGCGGCCGATGTCCTGGCGGACCTGGCGGGCGGATTCAAGGAACGGCTGGGACTCGATGTCGCCCACCGTGCCGCCGATTTCGGTGATGATCACGTCCGGGGCGTTCTTACCCTCGGCGGGAAGCCGCATGCGCCGCTTGATCTCATCGGTGATGTGCGGGATGACCTGGACGGTGTCGCCAAGGTATTCGCCGCGGCGTTCCTTGGCGATGACGGTCGAGTAGACCTGGCCGGTTGTGACGTTGGCCGATCCTTCGAGGTTTTCATCGAGGAAGCGCTCATAGTGGCCGATGTCCAGGTCCGTTTCGGCGCCGTCGTCAGTGACGAAGACTTCGCCGTGCTGGAAGGGGTTCATCGTGCCCGGATCCACGTTCAGATAAGGATCGAGCTTTTGCATTGTTACAGACAGACCGCGTGCCCGCAGGAGGTGGCCGAGGCTCGAAGCCGTCAGTCCCTTACCGAGCGAGGACGCTACACCACCGGTGACGAAGATGTGTTTGGTCGTCTTGGACGAGCCCGGAAACCGGGAATTTACACGAGAGTTTGATCGCTGCACCACGGGGTTTGAGCTTATCATCAATTCGGCCTTCCACGGGCTCCTTGGCGGGATCCCGATGTGATTGTTGTCCTAGTAGCGGTCCCTGCGGGAATCCTTGCGGACGTCCCTGCCGGGCCGCTCAGATTTGTGGCAGCAGTTTGGCGTCGTCCAGCAGCTCCTGTGCGTGCGCCTGGGCTGATTCCGAGTCCTCCTGGCCCGCCAGCATGCGGGCCAGCTCGCGGACGCGCTCTGACTCGTCCAGCAGCTGCACGTCGCTGGAGGTGAAGCCCGTGGCGGTAGCGCCGTCGGCGCCCCGCACGGAGGTCTTGGTGACCCTGATGTGCTGGTTCGCGAACGCGGCCACCTGCGGGAGGTGGGTCACCACGAGGACCTGAACGTGCTGGGCCAGCATCGCCAGCCGGCGCCCGATCTCGACGGCGGCCCGGCCGCCCACGCCGGCGTCGACCTCGTCGAAGACGAACGTCGGGACGGGATCGACGGCGGCCAGCACCACCTCGATGGCGAGCATGACTCTGGAGAGTTCACCGCCCGACGCGCCCTTGCCCAGCGGCCGGGCCGGCGCGCCGGAGTGCGGCTGCAGCAGGAAGGAGACCTCATCGGCCCCGAACGGCCCCAGCTGGGCTGCGGACTCCACGTTGATGACCAGGGTGGCGTCGGCCATGGCCAGTGCGGTCAGCTCGGCACTGACCCGTGCGGAGAGGTCCTTGGCGGCCTTCGTGCGCGCCTTGCTGATCGCGGCGGCCTTCTTCCGGAGCTCGGCTTCGGCCCGGGCCACCTCGGCGTCCAGCGATTCGATCCGGGTGGAGTCGTCCTGCAGTTCCTCGTGCCGGGCCCGGGCGGCCTCGGCCCAGACCAGCACCTCGTCGATGCTCGGCGCGTACTTGCGGACCAGCTTGGCCAGAGAAGCCCGGCGGTCCTCGATCTCGGCGAGCCGCTCCGGCCCCTCCGTGTCCAGGGCGGCCTGGTAGCTGGCGAGCTCCGCGGCGATGTCGTTGAGCAGGAAGCCGACCTCGGCCAGGCGCGCCGCGGCTGAGCCCAGCTCCTCGTCGTGTTCGGCCACATGCTCCAAGGTGCGCTTGGCGGCGTCCACCAGGGTGGTGGCGTCGGCTTCTTCGCCGAAGTCCTCGGCGATGAGCGCCTGGTGGGCTGCACTGGCCGCGATGCGCAGTTCCTCGACGTTGGCCAGTTTCACGGCCTCGGCCTTGAGGGAATCGTCCTCCCCCGGCTGCGGGTCCACGGCGTCGATCTCGGCCAGCGCAGCCTGCAGCGACTCGGCCTCGCGGAGGCGTTCACGGGCGGCACTGCGCAAGGCGTCCAGCTCGCCCTGGCTGGCATGCCAGTGGGCATAGAGGGCCTGATAGGCGGCCAGCGTGCCCGCAAAACTCTCGCCGGCGAATTTGTCCAAGGCGCCGCGCTGCGCCACCGGGCTCTTGAGCCGGATCTGGTCCGACTGCCCGTGCACCACCACGAGAGTTTCGCCGATTTCGGCCAGCACCCCGACCGGCGCGGCGCGTCCGCCCAGGTACGCACGGCTGCGGCCGTCGGCGCCGACGCTGCGGGCAAGCAGCAGTTCCACACCGCCGTCGAACTCCTCAACCTCCGCCCCGGCCTCGCGGGACCGCACGACGGCGGCGTGCCCGGCGTCGAGCTTCAGCACGGCTTCCGCGGAGGCGCTCTTCGCCCCGCTACGGACTGCGCCGGCGTCGGATCTGGCACCGAGGAGCAGGCCGACGGCGGTGACCACCATGGTCTTGCCGGCACCGGTTTCACCGGTCACCACGCTGAGGCCCGGGCCCAGCGGCAGGGTGGCGTCGGTGATGACGCCGAGGTCGCGGATACGCAGTTCTTCAAGCATGGTTCACTTCTCGGTTGAGGGATCAGTCGAGGGATCGGGGGCGTCACCGGGTTCCGAGTGGCGCGGCGAGGGCAGCGGCGGCATGGGGCGGGGCGTGCGGATGATCGGGATGGGTCCGGTGTGGATCGCCTCGGCCTGCGGCATGGGGCCGCGCCAGCCCTGGATCGGGAGCTCGAACTTGCGCACCAGCCTGCCGGAGAAGGGGGTCTGACGCAGTCTGGCCAGCCGCACGGGCGTCGCGGAGCGAGTCACTTCAACGCGCGCGCCGGGCGGCAGATCCACCGAGCGGCGGCCGTCGCACCAGAGGACGCCCTGGGCGTCGGTCCGATTCAGGATCTCGACCGCGAGCCTGGACCGGGGCGAGACCACGAGCGGCTTCGCGAAGAGGGCATGGGCACTGATCGGCACGATCAGGAGGGCCTCAACCTCGGGCCACACCACAGGACCGCCGGCGGAAAACGCGTAGGCCGTGGAGCCGGTGGGCGTGGCCAGGACCACGCCGTCGCAACCGAAGGAGGTCAGGGGGCGTTCGTCGACTTCCGTGACCACCTCCAGCATCCGTTCCCGGTTGCCTTTCTCGATCGCGGCCTCGTTAAGGGCCCAGGTGTGCCAGATCTTCTGTCCGCGGACCCAGACCTGGACGTCGATCGTCATGCGCTCTTCCACCGTGTAGTCGCGGCTGGCGATCCACTCGACGGTTTGGGCGAGGTCGGCCCGCTCGCTCTCGGCCAGGAACCCCACGTGGCCGAGGTTGACCCCGAGCAGTGGCACGTCGACTTCGCGGACCAGCTCGGCAGCGCGGAGGATGGTGCCGTCCCCGCCCAGCACCATGACGAGTTCCACCTCTGGCAGCTTCACGTGGTCGTGGAGGACCTCGACGGGGTGGTCGAGCCGGCCGAAGAAGCGGACCATGTCCCCGAGCTCGTTCTCCTGCAGCACAGGGACCAGCCCGGATTCGTGCAACAGGGCACACGCTTCCCAGGCAGCCTTGAGGGATTCCTCGCGCCCTGTGTGGGCAAGGATGAGGACACGCCTGCTCATCGGGTTCCGCCTTCTGGTGGTACTAGTGGTTCGGCCAGATTGTTCCGAGCAACGCAGCAACGGCTGCGTCCCGCTCCTCGATCTTAGGCGGGACTTCCGACATCGCGCGTTTTATCCACAGGAAGTATTCGACATTGCCGTCCTGGCCCGGCAACGGACTCTGGGCGAGCCCTTTCAATTCGAGCCCCGCGTCCGCGGCGGCAGCTGCCACCTTGCCCACGGCCATCCGGCGTTCCCGTTCCGAGGTAACCACCCCGGTCCGGCCCAGGCGGTCCTTGCCGATCTCGAATTGTGGCTTGACCATGAGGACGAGGTCGCCGCCGGGCTCGGTACAGGCCCTGAGCGGCGCCACCACAAGGGTCAGCGAGATGAAGGACAGGTCCGCCACCGTCAACGCGGCCAGCCCGCCGATTTCCGCGGGCGTCATGTACCGGACGTTGAGTCCTTCGTGCACGGCAACGCGGGCGTCGTTCCGGATTTCCGGCACCAGTTGGCCGTGCCCAACGTCCACAGCCACCACGTGGGCGGCTCCGCGCCGTAGCAGGACGTCCGTGAACCCCCCGGTGGAGGCACCGGTGTCGAGACACCGTTTGCCCGCGACGTCGACGGCGGGAAAGGCATCCAGCGCGCCGGCCAGCTTGTGCCCGGCACGGCTGACGTAGCCGTCCTCGGCGGAGGCCGTGACGTCCAGCGGGGCGTCATCCGGGATTTGCAGTGATGCCTTGGCGAGGACCTCGCCGCCGGAGCTGACCTTGCCCTCGGAAATCAGCCGGGCGGCATGCGTCCGGGACCTCGCCAGCCCCCGGCCGACGAGCGCTTGGTCCAGCCGGCTCACGATCCCCCGTCCCCCGCCGCATGGATCCGGCGCGCCACGCCGGCGTGGCCGGCCACGTCCTCGTTCAGGGCCTCCAGCAGTGCGTCGTGCATGCCTGCATAAACTTCTCCGTGCTCGGACACGGGCGTTTGCCGCAGAGCCGCCAGACGGTCCAGCACAACGCTGACGGCCTGGTCCTGGACGTTTGCGCGCTGTCCTTGCGTCTGCTGTTCTTGTGCCGCGGGCCCGGACGGTTCTGCCGAGAGCTGCCGCGACGCCAGGTCAGGCCAGGTGACGTCGGCCGCAAGGTCCGGCGCCTCCGCCTCAGCTGGCAGCTGGTTTAGGGCCTGGTTCAGCGCAGAGTCTGGTTGCTGGTTTAGCTCGGTCATGTCTCCAGCCTAGTGATCGAGCCACTCGAGGACCGGAGCCAAGGCGCTGGTCGTCTCAGGGTTCGCGGCCCACCAGGCCGAACAGGCGGCACGCCATGAATCGAGGTCGGCGGGGTCGCCGCTGATGTGGACGGACTGCCCCCGTACGATCGCCGAGGCCGCGCCGCTGCTGAACCGGCCGGCGTCGTGCTCCACGGCAGGGTACGGCGCGTAGAGGCCGGTCAGGTCATTGATGAGGAAATCGGGGCGTTCCATCGACTTTGCGGCGAGGATCGATTCCCTGGTGTCCACTCCGGTCAGCACGGCCACCGTGGCGAAGCCGGCGTTGTTGCCGCCCAGGATGTCGGTGTCCAGCCGGTCACCGACCACCAGCGGCCGGTCCGAGGCCAGCCGCTTGGCGGCGGTGTGGAACAGCGGCGCCTCAGGTTTGCCCGCCACGAGCGGGCTCTTGCCCGTCGCGGCCGCCACGGCGGCCACGAGCGTCCCGTTGCCGGGGGCAATGCCACGCGCCTGGGGAATGGACCAGTCCATGTTGGTCGCCACCCAGAGCGCCCCGCCGGCGACGACGTACGACGCCTCCGCGAGGTCCTTCCACCCAATGTCCGGGCTAAAGCCCTGCACGACGGCGACCGGGTCATCCTCCGCGCCGCGGACGGGGACCAGGCCAACAAGCTCAATTTCCTGGGCCAGCGCGGCGCTGCCCGTGATCAGCACGTGTGCCCCGGCCGGCAGCAGCGAGGCCAGCAGCGCTGCCGCCGCCTGCGAGGAACTCACCACCTGATGGTCCTCGGCGGGGGCGCCGAGATCGCGCAGATGCTGCGCTACCTGCGCCGGAGAACGGGATGCATTGTTGGTGACGTAGCCCAGCCCGACGCCGACACCGGCCAGCCGGCGCAGCGACTCGACGGCGCCGGGGATGGCATGGGCGCCGGCATAGACGACGCCGTCGAGGTCGGAGAGCAGGGCATCAAAGGTGGAAATCAGGGCGGTATCCGTCATTCGGCTAGTCCTCCACACGTTCACGCTGGGCAGTCTCTGAGTCGTCAAGGAGTTCCTGCTCCGCTTCAGCCGTCGGCTCCCCCTCGGATTCAGCGTCCGCTTCGGAGTCAGCTTCTCCATCGGCGTCATCGAGCACGTCGGCCTCCACCGAATCCTGGTCGGACTCGGCGTCGTCGGACTCGAAGTAGTCAGCCTCGGCGTCGTCGGCGCTGTTGTCGATGGCATTGTCGTCGATCGCGTCATCGTCGGTCGCGTTCAGGCCAGCTGCTGTGCCGGCGGCTTCTGCCGCGGCGGCAGCACTGGCGGCACGCGGGGAGCGCTCTTCAGTTCCGGCGTGCATGTCGGCATTCTCCTGCGCACGGAGGCGGCGCTGCCGATCCTCCTCGCGGGCCTCTTCTTCCTCGTCCCAGCCGAGATCGATGATGTCGGGTTCCTCGTCCTCCCCGAGGCCCAGCGCGTTCTCGGCCACGATGGCCTGGCGTTGCCACTTGCCGGCTTCGGCGCCGCGGCCGGCTCCCGTCAGAGCGTCAGCGTAGGCGCGGAACAACCGAGGGCTGTAGGAGAAGGCGCGGTTGATGTCCAACTGCGGGATTTCCAGCTCGGAAACCGCGGCGTCGAGCTGCCCCAGGTCGGTGCGGGCACCGGCGGCCACGATGGCCAGCTCCACCTTGCCGGGGGCGTCGAGATCCTTGGCTTCGTCGGACCGGGCCATGTCCAGGGCACGGTCCGGGCGGCCCAGGCCCCGCTCGCAGTCGGCCATGACCGGCAGGTGCATGTTGGAGCCGCTGATCCGGCGGTAGGTGCGGAATTCCCGGAGGGCTTCACCATAGTGGCCGGCTGCATAGGCCGTCAGGCCAACAGCCTCGCGGACGGATGCAAGGCGTCCGCCGCGGCGGCTGGCCGCCAGGGCGTGCTGGAAGGCAAGCTCCGGCTCTTCGTCCAGAAGCCGTCCTGCCATGACGAGGTGGCGGGCCACCCATTCGGCGCTGGTGCCTTCGAGAGTCTTGATCTGGTGCTGGGTGGCGCGGTCAAGTTCCTTGCCCGTGACGTCCTCGTCGATCTGCGGTGAGCGCTCCCGGTCCGGACGGTTGGCGCTGCGGAGATCGCGTGCATTGGGCACCCGCACCGGACGGTCTTCCGGGCGGTCCTGCCCGTACTGGCGGGGGCCTGAGTCGCCACGGTCAAAGCTCCGTGCCGGACGGTCCTCGCGGTTGCCGAACGGCTTGCGGTTCTCGCCACCGCTGTACGGCTTGCGGTCACGGTCGCCACCGAAGCTGCGCTGCCCCCCGCCTTCACGCGGAGCGCGGTCACCATAGGGCTTACGGTCACCGTAGGACGGGCGGCTGTCGCCACCGCTGTACGGCTTGCGATCGCCACCGCCGAAGCTGCGCTGGCCGCCACCTTCACGAGGGGCACGATCACCATACGGCTTACGCTCGCCGCCAGCCCCGCCACCGCTGTACGGCTTGCGGTCACCATAGGACGGGCGGCTGTCGCCACCGAAGCTGCGCTGGCCACCGCCTTCACGGGGGGCACGATCACCATACGGCTTACGCTCGCCACCGGCGCCGCCACTGCTATACGGCTTGCGATCGCCGCCACCGAAACTACGCTGATCCCCGCCCTCACGGGGAGCGCGGTCACCATACGGCTTACGCTCACCGCCGGCGCTGTAGGGCTTGCGGTCACCATAGGACGGGCGGCTATCGCCACCGAAGCTGCGCTGGCCGCCACCTTCACGCGGGGCACGGTCACCATACGGCTTACGCTCACCGCCGGAGCCACCGCCGCTGTACGGCTTACGCTCACCCCCGGCGCCACCGCCGCTGTACGGCTTACGCTCACCCCCGCTGTACGGCTTACGCTCGCCGCCGCCCTCACGCGGAGCACGATCCCCATACGGCTTGCGGTCACGGTCTTCCCTGGAACGGAACCCACGGGGATCGCCGCCCGAGTTGCTCGTGCCGCGGAAAGGGGCTCCACCGGAACTGCGTCCGCCAGAGTTGTCGGGGGCCTTGCCGCCGCGGTTGCCATCATTGTGCTCAGCCATGCTGGGATTCCTCCTGTTGAGAGCTGACCACTGGCGCAATCGCAGCCGCTCTGTTCCGTGTTTCGTTTCCTACGCAACCCGAAATCAAGCGCTTCGAAGTCCGTACATCTCCCCCAATTCTAGGCGAGCAACCGGCCACCGGCTAACGGCATCACCTCAATAGGGCCTGCGGTGGGAAGTGTCACAACCTCCTGCACCGCCTCTGTCCGCAGTGGGCTGCTGACGAGGCGTGTCTGGTGACTGAGGTCCAGTCTGGGGCTTAAATGCGCAAGGACCCCCGAAGTGGTTGGGGGTCCTCGACCGTCAATGGTGTTCGTCTGGTGACCTGCAGTGAGGCGCCCCTGCGGCGAGGCTCCCCCGCGTATGGGGGCGACGGCGGCGCCCGGTTCGTCGGCGGTTCTTGTCCAACTGGCTGGCAGCAGGGGCCGTTCTGGGCCTCCAAAACGGCCCCTGCTGCGGGTCAGTTGTGAAGTGCCGTTAAATGCGGGAGGACCCCCAACGTGGTTGGGGGTCCTCGACCGTTAATGGTGTTCCGGCGGTGACCTACTCTCCC
>NZ_JBFTOC010000008.1:0-220983 GCF_056397785.1 Arthrobacter sp. 05L421 | reverse complement strand
AAGCCAACGGTGTGGCGATCATCGGTGCGACCGCCGCGACTTATAAGCCGGTCGCGGGGGATGCGGGCAAGACTGTCACGGTCACCGTGACCGGGACTAAGGCCGGGTATGCCACCGCTGCGAAGACGTCCGCGGCGACGGCGGCAGTCAAATAGGGACTTGAGCGGTCTGACTCACCGTCACTGACTGGCATTCCGACTCAGGGCGCCGCCGTACGGCGGTTCGCCTCTCCTGCCCAGAGTTAGCCATGCTGGGACTCTTGGGTTGTCGGGATCCGGTTTTGGGGCGTGGAGATAGTGATGACGGAGGACAACAGACCGGCGACACTACATGGCCCTTCCACGTTCATCGCGAAATGTGGACGGCCCTGCCGTTTGCAGCCTCAGTCAAGCAGCACCCAGGCGGCGTTGTTTGGCTGCAGCCAGCCGTCCCCGGCTAGCGCTGCGGCGCTGAGCAGCACGGTGCCGGAGGGCAGCTTTACGGGTTCGGTGCCCATTGCAACGGCGACGAGGAAGTGCTCATTGCGTTCGCACACGAGGAGGTTTCCGGCCTCGACCCGCCAGCTGCCGCCGTCGTCCGTGGTGAACACCTCGTTCTTCCACAACTGCCGGCGCAGCGCCAGCGCCGCCTTGGTGAGGTTCAGGGTGGACTGCCCGGCCTGCTCCTGACGCTCGACGGCGTGAGTTCCCCATCCCGCCGGGATCGGCAGCCATGGTTTCGCGGCGGTCTCAGAAAGCGAGAAGCCGTGGTTCAGCGTCGCGTCCTGGGTCCACGGCAGCGGGACGCGGGCGCCGTCGCGGCAGACGCCGCCGCGGGCCCACATCGGATCCACTCGGGCCTCGACGGGGACGTCGACCTCGGGCAGCCCGAGCTCCTGGCCCTGGTAGATGTAGGCGGCGCCGGGCAGTCCTAGCAAAGCCACGAGAGCCGCACGCGCACGGACGCTGCCGAGCTCGCCACTGCCAAAACGGGTCACGGAACGGACGATGTCGTGGTTTTCCAGCGCCCACGTGGGGGCTGCGCCGTGAAGCTGCCGGGCGGCTTCGAGCTCGTTGCCGACGGCAGCCCACGCCTCCGCATCCCAGCCGAGCTTCACGAACGCAAAAGCGAAGGCCTGCTGCATCTCGTCGGACCGGGTGTAGCGGGCGGCGCGGGACGGTTCCAGGTTGACCTCCGCCCACCAGCAGCCGGTGCGGCTCGTATTTCTCGGCGAGGGTACGCCAGCGGCGAGGTTGCCGGGATCGTACTTGGCCTTGACTTTGGCGAGGCGGGCGTAGTTCCCCGCGTAGGTGTCCTCGATGTGTGACTGGTCGTCGGCGTCGAGGAAGTTCACGTAGCCCGCACCGGATCCGAGGGGCTGGAGCTCGGCATAGTAGTCGCGCACCCACTTCCTATTGGCCTCATTGTGGGCCGGATCCTCCCAATGGCAGGCAATGTCCACTGCGAAGTCGGCGTCGCGGTACGGGAACGCGGTCTCGTCCCGCCCGACCCGCTGGACGGCACCGTTAATCGGGTAGAAGTGGTTGGCTGTCTGGATGCTCGGAATGGCCTCGCCGAACTTCTCGGCGACACGGACGACGTCGTCGGTCAGGCGGGGCAGGAATGCTGACTTCCAGTAGGCCTGCAGGCCCTTGGGATACATGGGGTCGAAGAGTGTGTTGAGCACCGTGTAGGGAAGCGGACCCAGGAAGGAGCCGGCGACGGGCGCAACGTCAAGGAACGGCTGCCATTGACGCTCCCCTTCGTCGTGGGGGCCCGCCCAGCCGCCCACCAGCACCACCACGGGCTTCCCGTGATATTCCTCAGGCAGGAAGGGGACAGGCGGTCCCTGGTGGAAGCCCAGGAACACTCCCATTTCCTCCGGGGCGGTGGCGATGTAATCCCGGTAAAGCCGTGCCACCGCGTCGGCGTGCTCCAGAAGGTAGATGATCACTCCGCCGTAGAGAACATCCACAGGGTGAAGGTTGAACTCAAAGGAAGTCACGACGCCGAAGTTGCCGGTCCCGCCGCGCAGCGCCCAGAAGAGGTCCTCGTTTTGCGTGTCGCTGGCGACCAGAAATTTCCCGTCGGCGGTCACTACGTCCGCGGATTTCAGGTTGTCGCACGAGAGCCCGTACTTGCGGGCGAGGTAGCCGATCCCTCCGCCGAGAGTTAGTCCAGCAACACCCGTTGATCCAATGATGCCTCCGGTAGTGGCAAGGCCGAATGCGCCCGTGGCGTGGTTGAAGTCCGCCCACGTCACTCCGGCTTCGGCCCGTGCGGTTGCATTGGCAGGATCCACGCGCACGCCCCGGCAGTCTGTGAAGTCGATGACGAGGCCGCCGTCGCAGGTCCCGAACCCGGGCGCGCTGTGGCCGCCGCCGCGCAGCGCCAGGTCCAGGCCGGTGTCCCGCGCGAAGTTCACGCCTGCAATGACGTCCGCGACTTGCGACACGCGCAGAATGGCCGCGGGGCGTTTGTCGATCATTCCGTTGAAGACGGCACGCGCGGCGTCGTAGTCCGCCTGATCGCTCGTGATGACCCGGCCCCGCACTTTCTCCTGGAGGGCCTGGAAAGAGCTGTTGTCCACCGTGTACTCCGATTCACCCGGGCGGGGCATGCCCGGGCAACTGGGCACGGCCGCTGGGGCAGTGCCGGGTCATTGGTTTATCAGCCGATGGGGCCCTGTGTCTGGGAGGGCAAAAGCCTATGCCGCAGGCTTCCACAGCGGCGGAGACCGGATGCACCTTGGCAACTCAGCATGGTCGCGCGGTTTGCCTTGGCGTGATTCAGAAACGAGGTTTGCCCTCGTCTCAACGGGTTACAGCACGGCTACTGGGTAAATTACTCCGGCCCCTAACGGCGGTCAATAACCTGATGCGCGGCTCCCGCCTTGACCGTTCGTCATGGACGCGGAATTGTCGCCCGGCGCTTGAGAGGCCGGGTGCCGGGCGGGCCGTTGCCGGGGCCGACCCCTGGCAAGGACAGGACCAGCCGTTGCTTGAGGGTGGGACTTGCTGTGCCTCTGTCATCCAGACTCGCGGCCATTTAGACTTTCAATCTAGGGCGCCTCGCCAGCTACGGCCAGGGCATCGACCACGAGTTGAATGTCTGCCGTGGCGTTTTTCTAGCGGGCGTTGCAACACTCAATGAATATTGGGAGTTGCGACGACCGTGTCGTCTTTGACGTCAGAACGACGAACCAGCAGGAAATACACGCGGGAGCAAAAGTACGAGTTTTTCTCGGTTCTGGATAGGGTCGGGAGTGTGGCCAGAGCTGCCGAGTCGCTGGGCTTGAGCCGGTACACGTGCCTGAAATGGTGCTGATGAGATGTGGAACGCAGGAGGTTCGTCTTGGCTGTAGCACTTGTACCGCGGTCTGACGCGGAGGTCCGCCCGTACCTCGACTCGCTGGGCTTGCCGGGGATTATTGATCTGCATGTGCACTTCATGCCTTCCCGGGTGCTGGAGAAGGTGTGGGCGTTCTTTGACCGCGTTGCGGACAGCGGGGCTCCCGCGTGGCCCATCGCCTACCGGGACTCCGAAGAGGAACGGGTGCGAACGCTGCGGGATATCGGAGTGAAGGCATTCACCACGCTGAACTATGCGCACCGGCCCGGCATGGCGCAGTGGCTCAACGACTACTCGACGGCGTTCGCCTCGCGCCATGCTGACGCCATCCACTCTGCCACTTTCTACCCAGAGCCGGGTGTGGAAACCGTCGTCGCGGACAGCTTGAAACAGGGCGCCCGAATCTTCAAGATACACATCCAGGTGGGAGGGTTCTCACCCTTGGACCCTCAGCTTGCACCCGCCTGGGAGCTCGTCCAGGACTCCGGTACGCCGGTCGTCATCCACTGCGGCAGCGGTCCGCACCCCGGGGAATACACCGAACCTGCACCCGTGCGCGAACTCGTCAAGAGGTACCCCTCGTTGGTGCTCATCATCGCGCACGCAGGCCTGCCGGAGTACCAGGAGTATGCCGAGCTTGCCGCAAACAATCCTCACGTCTACCTGGACACCACGATGGTTGGCACCTCTTACATGGAACAGGTCGCCCCGATCCCGCCCGGTTACCTGGACACGCTTGCCGGGCTGTCACACAAAGTTGTCTTGGGCACGGATTTCCCGTCGATTCCCTACTCCTACAGCCACCAGATTCAGGTACTCGAAGGCTGGGGACTCGGAAGCCAATGGATGAAAAATGTCCTCTGGCACACCCCGCAGGCACTCCTGGGGCTGGACCGGCTGCCCTAGCCACGCCTGCCTTTGCGGGCATCCGGCATCACCTTCATCCGCTGCCCGAACCCTGCCTCCGCCTGCGCCAGACGGACCGGGAGGTCGCCGCCGAAGGCGAGGCCGCCGTCGTCTTATCTTCCCCTGTGCTGCGCTGCGCCCGGACGCCCCGGCGGCTCACCTTCCGCAGGCGGAGGCTGTGCCGGCAGTCATTGCCCGCTCCTTCGAGCCGCGCGTACCGGCTCGCTGAGGCGCCCGCTGATGCGTGTTAAGTTAGTCGGTGCGCTGCCCGTTGATGATGGCGTCAGCGTTTTCGAAGGCCCAGGCCACCAGCGGAACCAGCAGGGCGCTCAGCTCATAGCCGCGCTCCGTGAGGCTGTAGTCCACCCGCGGCGGAATGACCGGCTGGGCTTTCCGGCTTACCAGGCCATCGCGCTCAAGGGTCTTCAGGGTCTGGGCCAGCATTTTCTCGCTGACACCCTCGGCGCGGCGTCGCAATTCGCTCCAGCGCTGCCCGCCCTCGGATAAGGCGAGCAGAATCAGTACGCCCCACTTACTGGTGATGTGGTCGAGCAGGGTGCGGCTCGGGCACCCGGCCGGGAACACGCCGTCGGCAAGAGCGGCGGGGAGGCGCATGGCGTGGGCAGGGTCAGCCGTACTAACTTCCATGCCAGTACCTTACCTCAAAGTGCGTACTCTCTTTCGGGAAGTAAGTTGAAGAACCCCTTGTTGTGATCGGTGATAGACCACCATCGAAAGGAAAATCCATGAGCATCGTCATCACCGGCGCAACCGGCCAGCTGGGCCGCCATGTAGTCGAGGCCCTGCTGGAGCGCAACGTTCCTGCGGCGGACATCGTGGCCACGGGGCGCTCCACCGAAAAGCTCGCGGACTTCGCCGCGCGCGGCGTCCAGGTCAAGGCCATGGACTACACCGATCCCGACTCCGTGGCGGAGGCGTTGAAGGGGGCCCAGAAGGTGCTCCTCATTTCCGGCAGCGAGGTGGGGCAGCGGGTGGAGCAGCACCGCACCGTCATCGAGGCCGCCAAGGCAGAAGGTGTCGAACTGCTCGCCTACACGAGCATCGCCAACGCGGACACCACCACGATGAAGCTGGCGGTGGAGCACCAGGAAACCGAGACCATCCTGCAGGAAGCGGGCGTTCCTTTCGTTCTGCTTCGCAATAGCTGGTACCTGGAGAACTACACCGATCAGCTGCCCGGCACGCTCGCGCAGGGTGGGATCGCCGGAAGCGCAGGGGAAGGCCGGGTCAGCGCAGCTTCCCGCGCCGACTACGCCCACGCCGCAGCTGCTGTGCTGGTAGCCGGGGACCAGGCCGGCAAAATCTATGAGCTGGGCGGCGACGAACCGTTCACCATGGCTGAACTCGCGGCGGAGATTAGCGCCGCCACCGGCAGGGAAATCTCCTATCAGGACCTCCCCGCGCAAGAGTACGCTGGAATGCTGGCGGGCGTTGGAGTGCCGGAGGCCTTCGCCGACATCCTGGCCGACTCTGACCTGGGGATTGCCCGGGGTAACCTCCTGGTCAGCACCGGAGACCTGCGCGCGCTGATCGGACGCCCCGCCATGTCCCTGGCCGAAGCTGTCCGCTCAGCAGCTGCCTCTGCCTGACCTGCAGCCGGGCGCCGCGGCCCTGACCAGTGCAAGCGGCCGCACCGCGAGAGCGATGTACCCCCGACTGATCAAGTCGCTTGGGGGCAGCCGCGTCGGCCTTTGTGCCAGCCGACCGCACCACTCGCAAGCGGAAGTGTGAAGTACAACTGCGGCCCCGGCTCCAGCGCGAGCTGGAATCGGGGCCGCAGGGCGCAGTTGGTGTGCGTGGGATGGTGGCCGGCGAACTGCAGCGACTCGTAGTTGCTGGTGACGCCGGGGACGAAGCCCAGGATGCCGACCAGCAGGAAGACGGCGCCGACGGCGAGGCTTGCCTTCTGGACGTTCGTCCGGACAGCGGTGCGAACTACCGGAAGCGCTGGGGGCAGCAGCTCAGGCCCCGAGCTCGTGAGCCAGTTCGGTGATGCTCGACGCCGAGAGGTCCCAATCGCTCTCCGGCGTCAGATCCGCAACCTGGCCCGGGCCGTATTCGGTAGGGCGGGCGATGAACGCCGTCGCCAGCCCGGCCTCGCGGGCGGCACGCAGGTCGTTGTTGTGGGCGGCCGCCAGCATCACCTCACCGGGCCTGAGGTCCAGGAACTCCGCAGTCCGAAGGTAGGCCGCCGGCAGCGGCTTGTACGTGCGTGTCATGTCCGAGCCAATGATCACGTCCCACGGAAGCCCGGCGTTTCTGGCCATGTCCAACAGCAGCGAGGTGTTGCCATTGGAGAGGGGACCCACGATGTAGCCGCGGCGGACGGCAGTCAGGCCCTCCACGCTGTCCGGCCATGGGGGCAGACGGTGCCAAGATGAGTTCAACTCCTCCAGGGTTCTTGCGTCCAGCCGATCCGGATCGAAGCCGTGGTGGCGGAGCACCTGGTCCAGGTTTTCGCGGTGGAGTGTGTCCAGGGTGGCGAATTCGCGGGAGCCGGAGCGGATGGCCTCCATTGCCGGCTGGTAGAGGGCGCGCCAGTCATCGGCGAATGCCTCGGCGTCGAGATGCTGCCCGTGTGTCGCGGCGAAGGCTGCCGCCTGCCGGGCGACGCCGGTACGCCAGTCCACCACTGTGCCGAAGGTGTCGAAGAGGACGGCCCGTATCCCGCACCCGGTTGATGGTGAACGGTATGG
Organism: Arthrobacter sp. 05L421; assembly: GCF_056397785.1. Classification (NCBI taxonomy): domain Bacteria; kingdom Bacillati; phylum Actinomycetota; class Actinomycetes; order Micrococcales; family Micrococcaceae; genus Arthrobacter; species Arthrobacter sp. 05L421. Next base: position 214,030 of record NZ_JBFTOC010000008.1, on the reverse strand, counting down.
CTGGATCGTCATTTCTTGTTTCCTTCGAAATGTTTCCTGCCCGATAGTCTGGCAGTATGCGCACTGATTTCGATCCCGCTGCCACGTCCGCCCGCGATTTCTACCGGCTGCTCACCGCGGTGGTGGTGCCCCGGCCCATCGCTTGGGTATCGAGTGTTTCGCCGGAGGGCGTTGACAACCTTGCCCCGCACTCGTTTTTCACCGTGGCTTCCACAAATCCGCCCATCGTGCAGTTCACCTCGGTGGGGGAGAAGGATTCACTCCGCAACATCACCGAGTCCAGAGAGTTCGTGGTGAACCTCGCCCCGGCCGCGCTGCTGGAGGAGGTCAACGCCACCGGCACCAATTTTCCGCCCGATGTCAGTGAGTTTGACGCCGCCGGCCTCACGCGGGAGCCGAGCCTCACCGTGGGGGCGCCGCGGGTCAAGGAATCGCTGGCGGTGCTCGAATGCCGCCTGCACTCGGTCCTGCCGATGGGAGACTCCATCCTGGTCTTCGGCGAAGTGACGCACGCTGCCGTGAGCGACGCGGTTTTGGACGGCAGCCACCCTCGGATTGACCTGCTGGAGCCGCTGACCCGGCTGGGCCTGGACGAGTGGGGCACGCTGGGCACCATCCAAGAGCTCAAACGGATCCGGCTCAAGGACTGGCCGGGGCCTTTCCGCCCGAAGGCCTGAAACCCGTGAAGCCAGGCCGCGTTAGAAAGGGAAGGTGTGTCCTGCATGCAGGACACACCTTCCCTTTCGATGTACGGTGATCAGCCGAGGCCGAGCTGGACGAACACGAACCACACGAGGAGCGGCACCACACCGATCATCGCGATGGCCCAGAGCAGCAGCGCCCGGAAGAACATCCGCTCGTCCTTGGGCTGCGCGCTCGCCATCAGCAGGGCGCCGCTGGTGGACATCGGGCTCACGTCTACTACCGAGGAGCTGATGGCGATGGCCGTCACTACTCCGATGGGAGTGAGCAGCGGATCCATGGCGATGGGTGCGACCACCGGGCTGATGACGCCGAGAGTGCCGGTGGTGGAGGCAAAGGCCGAGACTATGGCCACCACGTAGCTGGTGATCAGGGCGGCAAGGGAGCTGTTGCCCAGGCCGGCGATGCCTTCCTGCAGATGCTTCAGCGCGCCCATCTTTTCCAGCATGCCTACGTAGGTGACGATGCCGGTCACCAGAATGATCGCAGACCACGGCATGCTTTCCACTGCCGGCTTCTGCACGCCCGAGTCCAGGACGATCAGCACTGTGGCAATGATCAGCGAAGCAACTCCGACGTCCAGGCCCAGGACCGTGGTGAGCACCAGAAGGGAGGCGATGCCCACCAAGGTGAGGATCCGCATCGGCGTCGCGGCTACCTTCTCGGGGCCGGTCCTGGTGGTGCTTGCGGCCGCCACAGAAGTGGGCGCCTGGGCGGTGAGCACAGCCGTTCCGGACCCGGACGGACCTGACGCGCTGCTTCCAGCGGGAGCGGCAGCGCCGCCGTCGTGCTTTGCATCCCCAGCCTCACCGGCCTGGTGACCTGCCTCGGCGTTGGCCAGGCGGCGCTTCATGATGGCCTGGACCAGGACGTAGGCAATCGCGGCCAGGATGGCATTGAAGACGAAGCAGTAAGCGTAAAGCTTGAAGGAACCGTCCGCGGCTCCGGCGCCCTCCAGCATTTTGTTGGCAAGCACCCCGAAGGGGTTGACCGGGGAGAAGGCTCCGGCGTTGGCGCCCTGGACGATAACCAGGCCCATGGCCAAGGTGCTGATGCCGAACCGCATGCCCAGCGCCAGGCCCACCGGCGCCACGATGGCGATGGCGGCGGGAGTGAATGCGCCGGCCGACGCCAGGACAGCCGTCAGCAGGAACATCAGGATGGGGACAAGAATCTTCCGGTCGCCGGCGAGTCGTTCAGCCCAGTAGGCCAGCAGGTCGATGGTGCCGTTGATCCGCACAATGGCGAAGAGCAGTGTGGCGCCCACCAGGATGAAGAACAGCCCGGCAGGGAACTGGCCGATGACGTCCTTGATGGACATGCCTGCCAGGAGGGTTCCGACGCCGAACGCGGCGACGGTGGCCAGCAGGCCGGCGTTGATCTTGGTGAAGGAACCGATGGCAAAGGCCGCCACCAGGACCAGGAACGCGATAAGTGACAGGGACATGGTGCCGGCCGCCTACGTGTTCGCCGGCGTGAGGACGCCGGCGCCGGACAGCAGGCTGCCGGCTCCGGTGATGGCGGGCTGGTGGCCGAGAGCCTTAAGGATCTCGTACGTGGTGGCGGTGGCGGCGGTGATGACCGGCAGTCCGAGCTCGTCCTCCACTGCCTGGACCGCAGCCAGCGACGGCATCTGGACGCAGGCGGAAAGCACGACGGCGTCCGCGCCTTCGCGCTGCAGGCTGCGGGCAAGGGCGGGCAGGTTCTGCGGATCAAGGCAGCCGACCTCGAGGTTGTCCGCCACCTCGAGGCTGATGGCGTCCAGTACGGTGATGCCGGAGCCCTCGATGTAGTCCACCACCATCTTGGTGAGCGGCTTCATGTAGGGGGTGATCATGGCCACCTTAAGCGCCCCGATTTCCTGCAGGGTGCGGACCAGGGCGCCGGCGCTGCTGGTGACGGGGGCAGGGTGCCCGTTGCCGGCGGCGGCGTCAGCGATGACTTTCTCCGAGCCCTCATGGGCTCCCGGACCCTGGGCCATGACGGCGACCAGGCAGGCGTAGGCGATGACGTCCACATCGGCGTCGGAAACTGCCTCGGCGCAGCCAGCTGCCTTACCCACCATGGCCAGTAGCTCTTCCCGGGTGACCTTCTTCATGCCGGCGCGGGCGGAGTGGAAGGTGTAGCTGTGTCCGGTTGCCTCGGCCTGGCGCCGGAACAGCTCGGGCAGCTCCGTCTCCATAGTGGTGTTGGAGCTGGGGACGATCAGTCCAACCCTGGAGGAGCCCGGGCGCTTGGGCTCCGGAGCGGTTTCGCAGGTGGCTTCGGGGATGCTCATGGTTTCTCCACGTCGTTGTGCTTTGGGGGCTTCGGAAAAACCCACTAGGTGGGTTCGGCTCCCATGATGTGGGTCACGTGAGTAGAATGTCAAATGGGTCACGTTCCGGGGCCCGCTTCCGACTTACTAGGCTGGAGGCTGCTAGCGGAAAAGTAATGAAGGGACGTTGAAACTGTGGCGACGGAGACGGGCGCCGGGGCCTCACCCCTGCTTGTGCTGCACAAGGTGGCGGAGATCCTGGACTGTTTTTCGGTCGAGGCTCCGGAACCGACATTGCAGCAGATCATCCGGAAGACGGGCCTGCCGTCCAGCACCTGCCAGCGGCTTGTGCAAAACATGCTGCGGGAAGGGTTCCTGGACCGCGACGGCGACCGGTACCGGATCGGCATCGGTCTGGTCCGCTGGGCTACCCCGGGAACGTTCGGGCTGGACGTGGTCCGACTGGTGAAGCCTGTCTTGCAGCAACTGCGCGACGAGACCGGTGAAACTGCCTGCCTGTATGTCCGGGACGGTGCGTTCCGGACCATAGTTGCCGTAGCGGAGACGCGCCACGTGGTGATGCGGCCGTTCATGGTGGGCATGGTTATGCCCCTGCATGCGGGAGCCCCGGGCAAGATTTTCTTGGCGTTCGACCCCGAGTCGTGGGGCGCCCTGGACGAACACGGACTGGACCGCTTTACCCCCGCCACGCCGGCCTCTTTGGAGCTGCTCCGGCAGCAGGCGGCGGTGGCGCGGGAGCAGGGATATTATGCGGCTTTCGGGGAACGGAACGAAGACGTGGGTTCCATCAGCGCACCCGTGTTCGACCACGCGGGGCGGCTCGCCTGCGCAGTAGGCCTGGGATTCCCGACCCAGCGGATTGGGCCCGCCGACGTGGAGCGGCTGGGGCCCATGGTGGCCCGCGCGGGCCTGGAAGCAAGCCGCGCGCTTGGGTATGACGGCAGTCAATCAGCAGGTTGATGTCGGTTACCGGTCAGCACTTCGCGGACGAGCCCGGTAGGCACATCTGGGAGCCGCGCCGCCGGCCATGATGCCGGGAAGCCCGCAGCCGGGCGCTGGCTCACCTCATGATAGCGACGGCTACAGACCCGACCGCCGGTTCAGGACCCACCCCACCGGATCAACTCCGGCTCGAGGCGAACCCAAGTTCCTCATGCGTCCTGGCAGAGTGCCTAGCAACCACACTCGCCTCAGCATTTAGCATCCGAAGACAGCCTTGGACCCTGTGGGTTCGCTGCCATACAACTGCGATGCCTCACCAGCGTCGATGGCCCTCGACGAAACGGAGCCCAACTACCGGCGGATCCAGCTCGACGGCGAAGCCTGCCCGCTCGTGGCGGCCCACGGGGAACGCCCGGAGGAGTTTTCGCTGTTCACCTCGCGCTGGGGCGTGCTGGCCGACGGCGGGAAGCTTCCCTTCCTCGACCAGCCTGCCCTCTTCGGGCTCCTCGCCGGCAGCGGCACCGGGGATCGCCTGGAGGAGGGGAAGTCCGTATTCGACGCGCCGCCGGAGCTCGTTGCCGAGCAACTCGCGATCCCCTCGGTCCAGGCATGGGCCAGGGAATGGTTCAGCTCGGCCGGCCTCGCCGCACCCGTGGACTTCGACGGGCCTTGCACGGGGTAGCCGCCCCTCTGGGACGTCGCCTTCACCGGGCGCCGATGTTCCCGGCGATGTGCTGCGCAATGTACTCGGCATCGCGGCCCACGCCCGCCACGATGGACGAGCCGTGCCCGGTCAGCCACGGCAACCCGACGGCGTACGACGGCGTACACGCCCGGGTGTTCGGTGACGCCGCGGGAGTGCCGGGGGTAGTTCCATTCGTCCAGCACCGGGATGTACAAGATGCTGAAATCCAGCCGGTAGCCCGTGGCCCAGAGGACCGACGTGACGTTGGCGGCCTCGAGATTCAGCCGCGCCGCCTCCGAGGGAAGCCAGTCGTCCTTACGCGGCGGCTCCGGCTCCGGTGCCGACATGCCCGTGGCGGCAATGTAGCTGTCGAACATCGGCTTCATCCGCTGGTAGAACGCCGCCTCCACCAGGCCCAGGCGTTCCGGAAGGTCATCACTGAAGACAAGATCGCCGTCGTCGGCCGCTTCCAAATGGCCGTGCAGCCGGACGCCGCGCCGGCCGAGGTCCCGCAGGTGGATGTCGTGGCCGCCGTCGGCGCCGGACACCAGCGGGTTGCAGGCGAACCTCGCCGCGGGGGAGGGCAACTGCCCCACGGTGAGGCCGTTCAGTCCGAAGTCGGGGCCGAATTGTGCAAGCTGCATCATCCAATAGAGGAGGTCCTGGCCGCGGTACCGGCGCGGTGCTTCCGGGCACGTGGACACCGCCAAGTGGATTTCGCGGCCGACGGCGAGCAGTTCCTCGGCGATCTGGCCGCCGGACTGGCCGGTGCCAACGATGAGCACGGCACCGTCGGGCAGTTGGCCCGGGTTGCGGTAGCTGTCGGTGTGAAGTTGCAGGATGTGGCCGGGGAGTTGCGCCGACAGTGCGGGGATTTTCGGCCTCTGGTAGCCGCCGGTGGCGAGCACCAGGTTCCTGGCCCGCCATTCGCCCTGGGTTGTGGCCACATTGAAGCCGCCGCCCTCCGCGGGCGCGATTCGCGTGACATCCGCACCCGTTCGGACAGGAGCGTCGATGCGCTCCGCATAGTGCCGGAAATGCTCGATGAGGTCATTTCGAAGCAAGAATGCTTCCGGGGCGGGGCCGTCATACGGCATGCCGGGCAGCGCGAGCGAGAAGTTCGGCGTGTTCAGGCAAAACGCGTCCCACCGGTCCTGCCACGCCCCGCCCAGCGTTTCGCGCCGTTCCAGCAACTGATGTTCGACGCCTTGTTGGGTGAGCCAATAGCTGGTGGCCAGGCCAGCCTGCCCGGCCCCGACAATCAGGGTGTTGAAGCTGTGCGGAGCCGCATGTCGGGCGGTTGCTTCGGTCGCCGTCGGGGTCTCCATGGTTCTCCTCCCGTAGCGAAGGGACAGGGATGGATTTGTTGGCAGGATATGCCCGCAGCGCCGCCGCGTACAGGTGCCCGACGACGGCGTGGGGCCGCTCCGCTGCGGGCGGCAGCCGTCGCAAACCTGCGCCGCCACCCACGGCATCAAGCCCCTGCAACGAGAACCTCGGTGTCGGGACGATGTTGGACAAGGGCAGAAGCTGTCACGACAAGTACGACTAGACATGGCGCCCTTAGCCTTGCCGAACTTTCGAACACCGGGGTACGCTCTGATGCCTCGGCCGTGTTCGGCCTGCAAATTGTACGCAGCCCACTCTGGGGGGTGGGCAGTCAGGGCATGACCCGTACGGTTATCGGCGCGCGTTCTCCTCCGATGCTTGGTGGCGCGCCATCAATGAAGAAGCCCAGCTTCTTACTCGATGGAGAAAAATCATGAACAAGACGATGCGGCGCCTTGCGCCTGCTGCGATGCTTACGGCCCTGATGCTCGCGGGAGCACAACCGGCTTCCGCCGCCGACTTTCCGACCTCCGACCCCGTTCCTGGCTGCCCAGGGTTTGACATCACCGTGAGCGGCACCAAAGGCGACCAGAGGGTGAAGGTGACCCGGGAGAAGAACGGTTTCATACGCACGGTTGCAGGCGGGAACGGCTTCATCCTGACCTTTACCAACGTGAAAACAGGCAAGGCCATCACGGTGCCCACGAACGGATCCGTGACACACACATTGGCGCCGAAGCCCCCCGCCACCGGAACGACCACGTTCACCCTGACGGGTCAAAATGTGTTTATTTTCTTCCCGACAGATACGGGTGGTACCCGCACGATTCTCTACACCGGTAGGGCTGTGATCACGAACGACGCGAACGGAAAGTCCACATTCCAAAGCGCCTCAGGAAAGCAGAGGAATCTGTGCGACTCCCTGGCCTAGGGCGTTTAACTGCTCTGTACGCCTGAAGACGGGGATGACCAGCAAGCTCAAGGCGTTTTGCTCCGACGTGGTCGCCTCCTCGGAGTGATAGGGGTTGTGGTTGCAGGCTGCCGCCGCACTGGTGGCAGCCTGCAACTGCGACAGGCAGGGCGACGGCAAATACCGCGGGCCCCTGGGTGGTGTTACATGTAACATTGACTCATGAGCGTCAGAGATCGTGTAGCACGGCACCGAGCTGCCATGCGGGAGCGGGGCTTCCGGCAGATTCAGATGTGGGTTCCGGATACGCGGACAGAGGAGTTTAGGCGTGAGGCCCGGCGGCAAGCGCTGGCAGTCGCGGCCTCCGACCATGCCAGCGACGACCAAGACTTCATCGAACAGATTGCGGAAGACTGGCCTGAGTGAATCGCGGTGAACTGTGGACGGTTTCGGGGGGAACATATGCGCAGAAACCCAGGCCAGCACTCATCATCCAGGATGACCTGTTTGCGACCTCGGAGTCAGTCACCCTTCTGCCGCTCACGACTCACTTGACGGATGCCCCGTTGCTGAGGCTGACTGTTGACCCCGGACAGCTCACGGGCTTGAAGCAACCCAGCCAGATCATGGTGGACAAGCTCACAACAGTGCGGCGTGCCAACCTCGGGGAGCGGATAGGCCGAATCGATTCCAAGACCATGGTTGCCGTTGAACAGTCCCTTGCCGTCTTTCTTGGGCTGGGGAATTGAATGGCTCAGCCCCTGAGCCATTCCAGAGCCGAGTCCCAGCGGATCAGTTCCTGTTCGAGGCGGACGGCTGGTCCGTAGTTGTCATTGCCAAGCGCCTGGTACAGCGCGGCTTCGTCGGTGGTCAACCGGGTCAGTGCAGCCCTCGACGGCGACGGCTCCCTGCCCCAGGCATCCCGGTGGGCGAGGAACGTTGCCTCATCCATCAGCACGCTGGCCACGAGCCTGGCGCGGAAACTTGTCCTCGCCGTAGGCATCCCGCAGGCCGAACAGCACATCGTCCAGGCTGTCGATGAGCTGCTGGCGGCCAAGGTTGCGCTGGTTGGGGCCGGTGAAGGCGGCCATGAAAAAAGAGACGGCGAGCGGCCCGTTCTGTGCGCGCAGCAGAGACCAGCCTGCATGGCTTTCACGCAGGGCGCTGATTGCGTAGTAGTCCATCCGGTCCTCGTGGTGTCGCCCGTCTCACATCCTCTGTTCACTCTAGAGGGCGCCGCGGACATTTTCTGTGGAGGAGAAGTCACCACGACCCGCAACGGGCGCCGGCAGATGAGACGGAACGTACCTTCGCTGGCGCCACGGCAGGCGGTGCTCGTCCAATCGCGGTGTTAGCCGAGGGTGTTCTGGTTCAGGGCGGACTGCCCTATCTTTTCCTATGGCCATGGGCAAGTCTTTTTCGTATGGCCATGGGCAGCAACGGCGCTCTGACCCCGACAGGAATTTCTACTCAGAAGGAGTGGGAACGGTCATGAATCGACGAACCAAAATCCTCTTTGGTGTGATCGCCTTGGTGCTGGTTGTCGGCGGGGTGACATTGTTTGTCTTCGACAACGCAAACAAGAGCAAGGCCGCGGACTACAACCCGCAGATCAACCCAGCAGATTTCACCACTGAAATCACCAACAAGTACTTCGCCCTCCCGGTCGGCAAAAAACTGACGTACGAGACCATGCAGCACGGAAAAGTCACCGAGAGGATCGAGATCGAAATCCTGCCGGAGACCGTGAACATAGCGGGTGTTGAGACTGTGGTCTATCTGGATAAGGAGTACAAGAACGGGCAGCTGGTAGAGGAAACCCGGGATTACCTGGCGCAACACAAAAACGGCGACGTCTGGTATTTCGGCGAGGACGTGGACAACTACCTAAATGGGATATTGGTGCACCACGCAGGTAGCTTTCGCCATGGAAAGGACGGGGCTAAAGCCGGCATCTGGATGAAGGCGGAGCAGCGGCCTGGCGACTCCTACAGGCAGGAATTTTACGTTGGTCACGCGGAAGACATGCGGGACACCGTAGCTACCGGCGAGACCGTCTCCACCAAGTCCGGCACCTACACCGATTGCGTCAAGGTCGACGACTGGACGCCGCTGGAAAAGAACTCTCGGGAGTATAAGTATCACTGCCCCCAGATCGGTGCGCTGGCCCTTACCGAGGACCTGGAAACCGGCAGCCGGTCAGAACTCGTGAACGTTGTCCTGCCCTAGCCTTCTACCTTTTTCGGCCAGGGCTTAGAAACCTTCGGCTCCTTGGGCGGCAGTCCGGCCACATACGAATAAGCCTTCTCCACCCAGGCCTTGGCCCGCGCCTCATCGCCGGAGCCCTCGGCGTTCCAGACCTCCGGCAGTCCGGTGTAGCCACCCATGGGGCGCTCCGGCGGCCCGAACGGAACGGTCCGCTCACTGCCTTCCAGTAGCTCCTTGTCCGCCTCGGCCAGCTTCACGCCGATGGTGGGGCCGAAGAGGCCGGCGAACATGTTCCCGTGCACGAACGCCCCGAGGTTTCCGAACATCGGCTTGATGACCACCTCGGGATGGTCCGGGAGCACCGAGCGGAAGTGCTCCTTGTCGGCGTCGGACGCTTTCGGCATTTCCATGGGTCTTCCTCCGGTAACTGACGGGCACGGCCTGGTCTTCCTGCAGGATATGCCTGCGGCCGGGCGCGGCCCAGGCGAGGCGCGCGGACGGCCGGCGCGGTGCCGGGCGGACGGCCGCGGACGATGGCCCGACGGGGCCGTGGTAATTGGTGTCCGGAATCTCCTGTATGGTTGATCCTGTTGTTGTGTTTATGCAGTTCGTAGTTCAGGCAGTACGCATGGTCGAAAGCCCATGTTCTTCTGAAGCAGCGGTTTTGAGCACCCCAAACAGGAGGACCCGAAAGTCGGGACAGTTCCTCCACCTTCACGAAGGACAAAAATAATGGCTACTGGTACCGTCAAATGGTTTAACGCTGAAAAGGGCTTCGGCTTCATTTCCCCCGATGACTCCTCACAGGACGTTTTCGCACACTACTCTGCGATCAACTCCTCCGGCTTCCGCTCCCTCGAAGAGAACCAGAAGGTCTCCTTCGAAACCGAGCAGGGCCCCAAGGGTCCCCAGGCCACCAACATCCAGGCTATCTAATTTCCTTAGATACCCGGGACCGTTAGGTTTCTAGCAGGGCCCGTCTTCGGACGGGCCCTGCTTTTGTTTAAGTCCACAGATCATCTCGTTGCCATCGGACGGTGTTAACGCCCCCGTCCCCGCCGGTTCACCCGGGCCGTCAAGGCTGGCTGCATGACTTCCTTCACCCGCCGCAATGTCCTCAAAGGTGCCCTCGCCGCCACGGCCGCGGCCGCCGTCGTCCCTGCTCAGGCAAGCACAGCCCAAGCAAGCGCCCGGCCCTCCGCCATCCCGCTGGTCCGGAACCGACTGACCCTTCCGTCCGGCATCGCCACCGGCGACGTCACCAGCGGCTCCGGCGTGCTGTGGTCCCGCGCGTCGGGCCCGGGACGGCTGGTGGCGAGCCTGCTTGCGGTCGACGACGGCGGGTCCCCGCTCCGCGGCGGCCGCGCCTTCCAGCGCGTGCTGCGGGGGAGCGCCGCAACGGCGGACACGGACTTCACCGCCCGGATCGACGCCGACCACCTGCCCGCCGGGACACACTTCGCCGTCAGCATGTACTTCGAGGACGCCGAAGGCAACGCCGGCGAAACCGTGCAGGGCTCCTTCAGCACCGCCTCCGGCAGGGGCCTGCTCAGCAGCGGGCGCCACTCCCGCGGCCAGAGCTTCGTCTGGTCGGGAGACACCGCCGGCCAGGGCTGGGGCATCAACGAGGACATCGGTGGCATGCGCGGCTACGCTGCCATGCACGCCACCCGGCCGGACTTCTTCATCCACTCCGGCGATACCATTTACGCCGACGGGCCCATCACCGCCCAAGTCACCGAGCCGGACGGGCAGATCTGGCGCAACCTCGTCACCGAGGAGGTCGCCAAGGTGGCCGAGACGCTCAACGAGTACCGTGGCCGGCACCGCTACAACATGATGGACAAGAACGTCCGGGCGCTCTACGCCGAGGTGCCCGTGATTGCGCAATGGGACGACCACGAAACCCACAACAACTGGTACCCGGGCCAGATCCTCACCGACAGCCGCTACACCGAACGCCGCGTGGACGTCCTCGCCGCCCGCGGCCGCCGGGCCTGGCAGGAATACCAGCCCATCGCCGGCCTCGGCAACCGCTTCACCGCGCGCAGCACCGGCTTCGAACCCGCCCGCATTTACCGCAAGATTGCCCGCGGACCGCAGCTGGACATCTTCTGCCTGGACATGCGCAGCTTCAAGGACCCCAACACGGACGGCAAGGAACCGCAGCTGATGCACATCCTCGGCCAGGAACAGGCCGACTGGCTGATCAAGGAGGTCAGCAAGTCCAAGGCCACCTGGAAGGTCATCGCCAACGACCTGCCGCTCGGTGTGGTCGTCCCGGACGGGCCCGTCAACCAGGAATCGCTGTCCAACCGCGACGCCGGCGCCCCCTTGGGCAAGGAACTCGAGATCGCCGGAGTACTTTCCGCGTTCAAGCGCAATCGTGTTAAAAACGTTGTCTGGCTCACGGCCGACGTGCACTACTGCGCCGCCCACCATTACGCGCCCGAGCGGGCGGCCTTCACCGACTTCGACCCCTTCTGGGAATTCGTGGCCGGGCCCATCAACGCCGGCACTTTCGGGCCCAACGCCCTGGACGGCACCTTCGGACCCGAGGTCGCCTTCTTCAAGGCCGGCGCCTACGCCAACGAATCCCCACGCAGCGGCGAAAGCCAGTACTTCGGCCACGTGGACCTGGGCGAGGACGACCTCTTCACCGTGAGCCTCCGCAACGCCAACGGCACCGTGCTTTGGAGCAAGGAACTGCAGCCGGAGCGGTGACGCGCTTTTTGGTCCGCTGGCGCGCCACCGCCGTCGACGTTCAGCTCCCGCGCAGCGGCCACGGACGCCACGGGCCCGCGACATCCCGCAGCCGGATCTCTGCGTCGTGGAGTCGGGTGGCGGAGACTGGGCCGGGTTCGCCGCTCCCGCTTTCCGAGCCGGAGCCGTCGAAGGCGGTGAGGGCGTATTCGATCCACCGCCGGCTGCCCACCGGGTAGCGTTCGGCGTATCCGCCGGCCGCGACCGAGAGCACCAGCCGCTCCATCCGGTCCGCCGTTGTCTCAGCCGTTTCGTCGCATGCGTCGCAGCCGCACACGGGAAACGGGAAGTCGTGCAGCACGCCGGCGTGGACCACGACGCCCGGATAGCCGGTCAGCACAAACGTCAGTGCCGCCGCTCCGGAACGCCGCGGGGTGACCCGGACCGCGTGCAGCACGTCCCGGACGTCGATCAGCAGGTCCCTGGCATGGGCCGGATCCTCATGGACCTCGACGTCGTACGCGGTAGCCAGATGGTCCATCAGGGCATGCGCGACGACGTGAAGTCCGGCGAAACGCTCGGGGTGGCTGTCCACGCTGTAGGAATCAGGATCGGGCCCCTCAGCGCCCCACTGCCGGCCGTAGGGAATGGGTTCCCCGTCCGCCGAGTAGTAGGTGGTCGTCGGCAGGTCCGGCCGGACATAGCGGGGCTGTCCTGCCGTCGGCGACACCGGAACGGGCTGCATTGCTGGGGACGAATCCACTTCCTCCCGGGCCCAGTCCAAAAGCGCGGAAACGAACCCGCGCAATGATTTCTCGTCCGCACTGCGCACAGCCACCAGCAGACGGTCGACGTCGAACTGCCGCTGCCGGTTTCCCACCGTGGCAGATGCGCCTTCGACGGCGGTCCACTGCGCGTCCGGTCTCAGGCGGGCGATGGCGTTCCCGGCGAAGACGGCCGCCGCGGCACTGAGCGTGCTGTCGTTTTCAAAGTGAGAGCCGAACGTGCGCAGGAACGCAATGAGCCGCTCAGGATCCGAGGCCAGTTCTTCGGCCCGGACTCCTCGGCCGGTGCAGAATTCGATGAACGGGGCATAGCCACCGAGGTGCCTGATCTTGGCCGGTTCGCCGTCCGGCGGTTGATACCGTGCCCTGCCCCGAGGCATTGGCTCAGGCAATCCGGATGGTTGCCCTTCGAACAAGTCCTCGGTTGGCCCCATACCGCGATCCTAGGGCACCGGGACAGCGCGATGGGTGGTTACTCAATTCCGGCGATGAGAGCTGTGCTCGGTGCGCAGTCCTGCGCTGTGCTGAAGTCGTGCCCGGGCTAATCGCCCTGGGGGATGATGATCCACAGCGCGATATAGACGAACTCACCCACGCCGAAAAGGCCGAAGAACATGAACCCGACGCGCACGAATGCCCGCGGGACCTCGAAGCGGTCGGCCAGGGCCGCACACACCCCGGCGAAGACCTTCCCGCGCCGGGGACGAACCAGGGTTGCTGCCATTTCGCCACCCTAGCACCGGGCGTCCGTCCCGTCAGCAGGAAACTTCGCGCTCGCGCAGCGGCGACACAGCGGCGACACAGAAGCGCCACATCCCCACGGCCTAGCCCGTCGTCAGAGCTGACCGCGCCGCGCCAGATACTCATTGAGGGCAGGGTTGTCGATGTCCTTGGCCAGCCACGGGATGGTCTCAGCGGCGGCGGCATCGCCCAGAACCGCCCGGTGCGAGTGCGCCCGGACCACCAGTTCGCGCAGGGCGCCGCGGCTGGCCATGGTGCCCAGCCGGTCGGCGTAGTCCCCGGCGGCGGGCGAGCCGGCGTCGATCGCGACCTCCGCGGCCGTGTCCAGCAGCCGCGCCCGGTACCAGAGGTACCAGGGCGTGGTATCCAGCCCGCGCTTGAGCCAGGACTCGGCCTCGGCCTGGTCATTCAGCGCCATGCTGAGCCTGGCCTTGGCCCCGGCGGCCAGGGTCAGGTAGCAGTGGTCGCCGGCGACGTCGGCCATCACCCACGAGCGGTCGATCAGGGGAGCGGCGTCCTCCAGCTTGCCGGCGGCGAGGAAGGTCTCGCCGCGGAGCCCGGCGACAAAGGGCTCGAACGCCGTCCAGTGCTCGGCCGCGATCAGTTCCTGGGCCCGGTCCAGGCATTCAGCCGCCGGCTCCAAATCCCCGCGCAGCAGATGCACCCGGCCGGTCAGGGCCTGGCTGAACGCCAGCAGACGGCGGCCTCCTGCGGCGGTGGCGAGCCGGCTCGATTCGGCCAGGGCCGCCAGCGCCTCGCCGTAATGTGCGGTGTCCGAGGCCGCCATGCCCTGGATGGCCAGGATCCTGGACCGTTCGTCGTCGAACCCGTCCGCGGCCCGGGCCGCCTGCTCCAGCCAGCCGGCCGCGCGGTCCGGAATGCCCCGCTGCACGGACAGGTACCCCAGCTCCCGGTACGCGGCCGCCGCCACCCGCGACGCCGGCCGCCCGGTATCGTGCGTTTTTGACAGCGACTCCGGGTCCAGTTCCTCCGACTTCAGCGCCTCTGTTTGTAATGCTCTGTGCAGGAGATCGGCCACCTCCGCGCCGCGTCCGCCGGCCTGATGGATCAGCGCCCCGGACAGCGTGACCAGGGATTCGGCCAGCAGATGGTGGTCACCGGTCCGCTGCGCGAGCTCAGCCGCGAGGCGTAACTGCTCCAGCCCGCGGTCCACCGAGCCTGCCGAAAGCGAGGCCTCGGCGGCATCGAGGTAGGACCGCACCGCGGCCGAGCTGGCCGGCAGCCCGGGCTCAGCCGGGGGCGCCGCGTCGGACAGTGCCCGGCGCACCTCCGCGGGCACGCCGAGCCCGAGCTCCCGGCGGTACAGCTCGCGGCACTTGTCGGCCTGCTCCCGCGCCCGCCGGTACTCGCCCAGGGACACCAGGGCCTTGATCAGCACGGCGTGGCAGTCGGCGTTGAAGGGGTCCAGGTGCAGCGCGCGGGTGGCGAGGTCGACGGCGTCGTCCGCCCTTCCGGCCGCCAGCGCGGCGAGCGAGGCCTCATACAGCAGCGTCAGGACGCAGTTCTCGAGCCGGTGCCGCTGGTCCTCCAGCCAGGATTCGAACACCGGGCAGTCCGCGAAGGCGAGACCCTCCAGGAGTTCGCCGTCGAAGGCGCGGGGGTCGGCGTCTTTGCTCGGGGCCAGGGCTGTAGTCACATCGCAGTGCCAGCCGGCGGGCAACGTGAGCCGCAGCGGGTCGCCGCCGACCGAGTCCGCGCCGAGGGTCCGCCGCAGCTCCGAGAGATTCCAGCGCAGGGCGCCGAGCGGGTCCTCGGCGTCGGGGAACAGGAGCGCTGCCGTCCGCGCACGGCCGGTGCCGCCCGGCTGAAGCGCGAGGTAGGCCAACACAGCCCACGCCTTGCGCCCCCGGGGCTGCCGGGGTGCGGTGCCAGCGGACTCGATCCTGGGCGGACCGAGGAGCCGAATCCAAGTCTCGGCCATATCAGTCATGCTACGCCGCTGGTGGGGGAGCGGGAGGGGCTGTCGGTCAGGGTGCTAGCCGGCGTGCGGCGGGGGAGATCCGGGCACGCGACCGTCGTCGAAACGCACACGATTCCGGGCGAAAAACCCTCACACGGTGGCTCACACGGTGGGCGCGGAAACTGGACTTGTCACCACAAGAGGACCGGAAACCTGAACCACCACCGCAGCCCGAACCCGCACCGATCACTCCGGAACCCGGCCCGAACAAACCTGATCCATCATCCGCCCCAACAACCAACTCCATCACTCGCCCGAGGTGCTTCTCACATGGATTTTGCCGCCATCCTGCTCGCCGGACTCCTGGTTTTCGCAGCCGTCTCCACCGTCGTCGCGGTCTTCCGTGACGGCCGGGGCCACACCCCGCCTGTCCGGTCCACCCGCCCGTGGATGGCCGGCAACCTCCCCAGCGAGCCGTACGCGTCCCTGCGGTCGCTGCGCTGACCGAGTCCCAGCAGCCACACGCCAGCAACCGCACGGGCCTGACCCCCCGCTTCCAGCATTGGAAGTAGGGGTCAGGCCCGACGTCGTGCGGTGCCTTTGTGGAGTTCAGTGCATCGTGGCGGCGTTCTGTGATCGCCTGGTGTCGCTCAACCGGGCGTTGAGTTGTCTTGCATCGCTACCGATTCGAGACGGGAAGGTTTCGAGACACCGAGTTAGCTGGGCACAACGGTGAGCAGCTGCTTCCTAGTAGCGTCGCGCTGAGGGACCCAGTAATCACGGAGAACACGAGGTCCTCAGTGGCCATCAGGCAACTTTGATCTAAGTTCTTCTGCACGGGCAGCGAGGGCCTGACGCTGGTTCCGGGTGAATCTTCTAACCTGCAGGTCGAGGACTACCAGGCTGCCCAACTCTCCCACACCCAACAGGTGACCCACCCGGCGCCTTGCTTCGTCCACGTCCTCTGAATCCTCAATTATCTGGAAGACCTCGTCACGCCGATCCATCGCCTGTACCAGGGCATCGAGGATCATCAATTCATCCCTTACATGCCGCTCATCCTCATCCATGCGGTGATTCTTGCACGACGGAAGTCATTGGGGCATTGCGTCCAGTTGGGGATCCTTCACCAGACGGCTCAGTGAAAACGAGGACCGAAGGCTATGGCATCCATATCATTGCCGTTACGATGGCGCTTTGAGGGACAGGATGCTGCTGATCATGTGCGGGACGACAGAGGTTCCCGCGCCGTGCTAAACCAAAAGCTGGAGACCGACTGACGGAAGGCTGGCGCCATGCGGAAACTGATCTACGGCATGAACCTGACACTGGACGGCTACATCGCCGCGGCCGGCGATGACATCGGCTGGAGCGGGCCGAGCGACGAACTCTTCCAGTGGTGGCTCGACCAGGAGCGGGCGAGCAGCCTGACGCTGTACGGGCGCAAGCTGTGGGAGACCATGAGCTCCTACTGGCCCACTGGCGACCAGCAGCCCAACGCCACCCCGGCGGAGATCGAATTCGCGCGGAACTGGCGGGACACGCCGAAGGTGGTGTTCTCCTCGACGATCGACAAGGTCGACTGGAACACCCGCCTGGTCACCGGCGACGCAATCGCCGAGATCACCCGGCTCAAGGCCGGGGACGGCGGCCCGATGAGCGTCGGTGGCGCAACGCTCGCCGGGGCCGCCATGCGGGCCGGGCTGATCGATGAGTACATGCTGGCCACCCATCCGGTCCTGGTGGGCGGCGGCACGCCGTTCTTCACTGCGCTGGACAGCTGGGTGAACCTGAACCTGGTGGAGACACGGACGTTTCCCGGCGGCGTGGTCCTGACCAGGTTCGAGACGAGGCGCTGAGCGCGATTCCTCTGCACGGTCGGGGAAGTGCACCCACCACCAGCCGCCCCATGGCGGAGCACGCGTTTCACAACGCATAGGTTACGAGGCGCTGGGGTTGCGCGACACCTAACCCGGGGCACCACGCCGATCCGGCCGTCAGTTCTTCGTCTTCAGTTCCTCGGCGAGCATCACGATGATGCCGCTGGGACCGCGGAGGTACGTGAGTTTGTAGACGTCCTCGTAGGTCGCGACGCCGCGTAGCGGCCGGCAGCCGTGCCTCGCGGCGATCTCAAGGGCTTCGTCAATGTCGTCGACCGAGAAGGCGACGCGGTGCATGCCAATCTCGTTGGGACGAGTGGGGCTCGTCTCGATTGCTTCGGGGTGGATGTACTCGAAGAGCTCGAGGCGTCCGTGACCGTCTGGTGTTTGGAGCATCGCAATTTTGGCATGGTTGCCATCAAGGCCCACGGCAGTATCGGTCCACTCACCGCTGACCGTGTCACGGCCGACGACAGTGAGACCGAGGTCAGTGAAAAAGGCGATCGTTGCTTCGAGGTCGCGAACGGCGATGCCGACGTTCTCAAGTTTAATGGCCATGCACCGCACGCTACCGAGTCGGGCCGATTAGCTCTAGTGGGGAGCTGGGACTCAATCGAACAAGTCCCGTGGGCAACCAGGGCAACGGTAGTCCTGGCATGGGCCAAACCCGAGCTGACGGCGGCGAACCCTGATGCGGTCGCCCTCTCAGGACCCGCTTACGTTCTATGCCCTTGAAGGAGCGTGATCCTCGTCAGTTGATGATTTCGCCTCGCTCGTCCGCACGGAGTGCTGCCAGGCGTTCTTTCCACGCCTGTAGCGCCTCGGGCGCCTGTCGTGTCCAGTCGGTGACTTCGCCGACGACCCTGAGCGGGGCACTGCTGCGATATGACCGGGTGGGGTTGCCGGGGAATTTCTTGTCGGTCACGTTCGGGTCGTCCTCGAATGCCCCGGTCGGCTCGACGGCGTAGACGCGCGGGGCGCCCTCACCCGCCGCGAGTTCCGCAGCGAGTCCCGCACCGTTCGGAAGAGCGGTGAAATAGATGTGATTCATCACGACTTCGGGACGGTAGTTCGACCTGAAGCCCGCCCTCAGCAGATCACCGTCCCGGAGGTCGGCTTTCGTGCCGTGAAAAAACGGACCCTCGTCCAGTGGTTCGCTCACAGATACAGCCTAATCCGACGACATCGCCGAACAGCCCCCGCCCCGGCAGACGCCCGATTTACGGGCGATGAGGACGCCATTTATTGCTGCGATAAAGCCGCCATCTATTGCGGCGATTCAGTCCAGTCAGTCCTGATGTTTGTATGCGGCCCGTAAGGGGATCCCTTGGCGGGCACTTGGTCGTGGACAGCCAGCAGATGCCCCGAAGACGAACATCGACCGTGCGTAGGCGCCTAACGGCATCTCGTGGAGTATAGGCTGCATGCCATGATGACCAACCAGCGCCTCAAGCCACTGCTCGAGCAGTACGACTGGGCGACGGAACGACTTCTCACTCGCCTCGCCGGGCCCACCAGCAACTCGGGTGATGACAGCGACGTCGACGTACCGGTACTGACGGACGCCGAGTACCTCTGGGAACCGGTCGACGCGTGCTGGTCCGTACGGAGGCGCGCCGATGGGCCCGGACCGGGCGCCGTCAAGCTCATCGGCGCGGGTGAGTGGGGGCGTGACGGCGCCCCCGAAAGTCCGTGGCCTCCGCCCCTCACGACGATCGCCTGGCGGCTTGACCACATCTCCGAGACGCTGTTGGGCCGATCCAACCACCTCGGGGGCGACCGAACGTTCGATCGGGCGACGTACGAATCACGACCAGATGCAGCCGGCGCTATCGAGAGGTTCCGGCAGGCCGCAGCCGACTGGCGCCGGGTACTACTCAGTGTGGATGAGTCCGACTATGACCGGACCGGGCTAAGCAGCTACCCGTACGGCAGCGATGCCGAGGAGACGTTTCCGTCGATCGTGTGGTGGGAGAACCAGGAGATCCTGCACCACGGAGCCGAGATCGCGCTGCTCCGCGACCTCTACGTTCACCGCGCTCAGTAGCGACGAGCGCGCACCGCGGACAGCGGACAGCTCAGCTGGCGGAGTCTCTACGAAGTCGGAAATTCCATGATTGTGTCCCGGGTCATAGAGAATTTAGCGTCATCTCGTGCACGAGATGATAAAGGGGATTACGTCCGCGTCGATGCATAGGCGCCCGCAAGCCGATCGCTCACCGGACGGTGGCGTTCTGTGCGTCCTCGGCATGATCGGGGTCGGACGAAGCTACGTGAAAGTCCACGACGTCGACGAATGCGTCGGCCGGCATAGCCGGGTAGTGCCGTCGAAGACCTTCGAGGTAGCCCTCGACTGTTCCACCGTTAGAAAGGCGGAGTCGTTCGGGAGTTAGGTCATTAATCCGGTACCGCTGGATCTCAAGGATCTTCCCACGCAGTGGTGGACACTCCGCATCATCCTCGAAATAGAAAATCGCAGGCCCAACTGCAATCCGCTCGTGCCAGCGGACCGAAGAGGTTTTCCGTCCGCTTGCGACCGCGTCATAGTAGCGCCGGTTGAACCGGAACACTCGCTCGGCCTGCGCATCTGGAAAGAAGTATGTGTCCGAAAGGAGCTTGGCGATAGAGCGCATCTGAGGACTAGCAACGGTTGGGACCGCGACAAGAATATCGAGGTGCAGATCGAGCATCACCTGCCGACAGCGGCCACACGGCGAAATGAGGCCACGTCCTCCATCGCCTGCGGCTGCCATCGCGACCAATAGACCAGCTTCGGCGGTTGCGGCAACCCCCAGCGTGACAAGCTCGGCGCAGGGTCCGCCGGTGAAATGATAGACATTCACAGCTGTGTGTATCCGGCCGTTGGTGTCCATGGCGGCGGCCGCCACGGTGTGGTTTGGGTCGTTACCGAGCGATCGAGCCAGCGCCTCGGCCGCCTCGATGACGCGGCGTTCCATTCCCGATGACGCGGCGTTCCATTCCCAAGGGTTCCATGAGTAACAGCATCCCATGAGCCGTGCGACTCGCTAAGGCGTCCGAAAGGTGATCCTTTACCGGGCGCCTCAGCTGTAGTCAGCGGTAACTGTTTTGGTTATTCCGTCGAGCCGGATCGGTCCTCCGTGGGGAAGGATCCATTGGGGTCGGGTGTGGCCGAAGGGAACTCCGACGCAGGTGACCGCGTCCGGGTTGTACGCGCTGACCTGCCCGATTATCACTTCGCTCTGTTCTGCGCGCAGTCGAGCTCGTTCGTCCGCTGCCGGGACAGGTGCCCCTAACCGGCTGACTGGTGGACGGGCGACCAGTACGCCGGCGGCGGCTTCGAGGATTCCTCTCTCGCCCAGGGCCCGCACCCATCCCTTCACCTCGCCCGCGGCAGGCAGTTCCTCGCTAGTTTCGAATAGCAGGATCGCCCCTTCGAGGTCGCCCACAGCAGGCATCCGGTCAGCCATCGCGATCTGGTCAATCACCTCGAGGCAACCGCCCCACGATCGTCCTTCCACGACCGTCTTCGGACCGGACCAGGTCCACGGTTCCGTTGCCTCGCGGACACCGAATTGGGTCAGAGCGCGGGGGTCTGTCCAGGAGATGCCGTAGTCTTCTGACTCTTCAGGATCGGTAAGCTCGATGGTTCCGCCTTCGATTAGTGCGGCGCGAAGCGAGACGAGGTGCACGTTATCCACTCGTGGACCTGCTCCTAGGTGCACCTGCGTGGAACCGCCGTAGTAGCTGGGGATCCCGAGGCCCCACAGGAAGTTGTGCAGGTTCGTGTTGTCGCTGTAGCCGAGGAACGGCTTCGGGTTGTCGGCGATGACCTCGGCATCGATGTGCTTGATGACGGTGATTTGGTCGTTGCCACCGATGGTCGCAAGTACTGCCCGGATAGTGGGGTCGGCGAACGCGGCAGTGATGTCAGCAGCCCGGGCTTGGGGGCTTGCGCCCAGTTGCCTTGTGGTTGCGTACTCGACTGGTATCAGCCCGGTGGTTTCCGTCAGTCGCTTCATAGCCTGCTCGTGAACAGCCTCCGAGACGGCTGGTGCCGCAAATGCTGGAGAGAGAATCGCAACCCGATCACCAGCGCCGGCCTTCGCGGGGGCAGTCAGTTTCTGTGACGTCATCAAAACATTAGAGCAGTCAGTCATCCAATCTCATGGCTTCCACGCCGGTCCGCAAGACGTCCGCTACGCCCACGGGAAGGACATCCCCAACACTTCGGCTAACCGCCCGGATCACACCAGCGCCCCAAGCTGGCAAGAAAACGGGCGCCGTGGTGCCCGTTAACCGATCCCTCACCGCGACAGGATGTTGCAGGTATCCCGCTGATCTAGCGGAATGACAGCGCGAGGCCGAGCATGGCGATGGCGAGTATTGGGAACAGCCAGTTTGTTACCTGAACGATTGCCCTCGCGCTTCGTCCGGCGCTGCCTGTCGTCCCGGTGAGCGGATCGGTGATGTCGTTGTCGTCCTCAGAGTGGGATGACCGGATGGTGTTCATGATTGAAAGTGCCACCATGACGAGAGCGCTTCCTATGAGCCAGGGCAGCGGGTCGATCGCTAGCCATGCTTCGGCCCGGCTCTTGGGAGTCGCGAAGGCTGAGAGGAGGCCTGCCACGACGCAAACAGCAGTGATTCCGATAGCGACCCAGATGCGCCGCATGACGGCGTCGAGGTAGAGCGGCAGGAGGGCCAGGAGTACGAGTGGTGTTGTGAGGAGAGCTAGCTGCGCAGGTGAAACCAGCAGCGGTTCCGACCCTGCCCAGGGGACCACTGCCTGGTTGAAGAGCAGGAAGGCCAGGAGCCCGAGCAGTGACGGCCAGAGTGCTTTTCGCACCCAGTCGTGCTTCGGTTCGGATGGGAGTTCAAGCGCGGCAGCGTAGTCCCGGGCTGGCCCGAACGCTTCCTCGGCCGGTTGGCCGGTATCGCCGAGGAGCTCCTTGGCGCTTGCGATGGTGTCTCCGATGGCACTCCCGTGCACCTGGCGCACACGTAACTCCAAGACGAGCTGGTCGAACCATTTCTTATCGTTGGTTTGCTGCGTCATGCGGGGATCTCCTTCGTGAGCCGCTCGGGGTCGAGGTAATGAGTGCTGGTGACGGCGAAGCGGAGCCAGTCAGCGCTCAGGCGGGTGAGTTCGGCGCGGCCCTGAGCTGTCAGTGCGAAGTATTTGCGGCCGGGCCCGCCGTCGCCGGCGCGCCAGTCCGTGGTTACCAGGCCGGCCGTCTCGTATCGGGTGAGGAGCGGGTACAGGGTCCCTCCCTTTACATTGCCGAACCCGTGCCGTTCGAGTTCGCTGATGATTGCGTATCCATATGAGGGCCCGGCGGACAGTGCGCGGAGGGCAAGGAACCCAAGTGTGGCTCGGAGCCAATCACTTGGCCAGTCCGCGCTTACTGTGGGTTGCGGATCAGAGGCCGAATCAGTCATGGCTAGATTGTCTATCTAAGTAGTTAGCCTGTCAATTGTGCCTTCGAGTGGGCGTGGATGGGCAATGGCGACACGAGCACTTGCCCGTAAGCCGGTCGTCCACCGATCAACCCAAGGACTATTTACGGGGCGGCGACGCTTAACTTCCGCGGTCGGCTATTCCCACAACCATGTCTCGAAACCTGCTGACTGAATCGGTGTTTTCACCGTTAGTTACGAGACACATCGAAGCAGCCTGTCATCACGACTCTGGACCGTCTCGGGCGATTCACCAAGCACATGCTCGCCCACGCTGACTAACTTCCGCGGTCGACACGCGACCCCGCCGGGTCACCGACAATCAGATTCGAAGAGCTGTCCGCCTGGTCGAAGGCAGTAAACCCGTTGCGGAGTTTGCCTGCGATCTCCGTAAAGCCGCTGGCATCCCGGCGGCAAGCCTTCTAGTTCCAGTTGAGGCCAAACTGTCGAGTGAGCAGAGCCTTCTGTCTAGACACCCACAGCGGCGCGGGAGCATCCTAAACGTGTGCGCGTTTCGGGAGGAGAGCGGCAACGGGGCAGGGAGATCCCGCCCCGGCTGGGGAATCCGGGGGAACCGGTGGACCGCTGGCTGTCGGATCCCACTTTCCAGGCGTGCGGACACGATCGGCGAGGGAAGCTGGTACCAGATCATGGACGAAACATCGGATACGCGGCAGAGACTGTCCAACCGCATCGACCAGAAGCAACGAGACCTTCAGTCCTACCTCGGTAGGGAACGACCGCGGCGCACGCGCCTGGCGAGCATCAGTATTGTGGGCAGCGCGCTGGCCGCCTCCCTCACGGCCGGTCCCGCCGTCGGGGGCACGGGGTTCACCGAAGCGGTGGCGAACATCTTCAACTTGGCCGACGACTCGATTGTGTGGCGCGGGCTGTGTCTGCTGGCGGTGATCTGTTCCGTTGCCGCGGCTCTGGCCACGAATTTTGCCACGTCCCGTTCGGTGGCGGACCGTGTGAGCGCGGCCGAGACCGCCAGCGCCCAGCTTGAGGGGCTGCAGGTCTCCCTGAACTTCGGCCACATCGACATCGACGAGGCCGTCAAGCTGTATCAGCAATATGCCACCCAAGTGGCCTTCGTGGAGGCATCGCCAACGCGGTGACTTTCCGCTACCGGTCCTTGGGGATGATGATCCACAGCGCAATGTAGACGAGCTCACCGACGCCGAAGAAGCCGAAAAACACAAAGCCGAGGCGGACCACGGTCTTAGAGATACCGAAGCGCTTCGAGAGGGCGGCGCACACTCCGGCGATAATTTTGCGGTTCCTCGGCCTGACCAGAGATCGTTCCATCCAGTCAAGCTAGCAGTGCCGTAGCAGCGAGTGAATAGCGCGGCGGGGGTGGCCGTTCCTGGGCGGTCATCGAGGGTGGCCGCGCTTTCCGCGCACTGCCGCCGCGCTCAGCCCTGAAACTCCGGCTCGACTTCCACGTCAACCTCGTCTCCGGCATGGATGCCGGCCGCGGTCCTGATGGCCTTCTTGACGGGTAGAAGGTACGAGTTGCTCTTGCTGTCCGGGAAGAGCGACGTCGACCACCGCTGCCCGGCGATGCAGGCGCTTACCTTCACCGAGCCGAAGCCCTTGCGGAACGGGGCGGTTTCGTCCCTGAGTTGCTCCGCAAGATCGGGCGGCAACGTGATGAAGTGCCAGCCGGCTTGCTCGGGGTAGTGCCACAGCTCGGCACGGAACGCGTACGACGTCGTCACGCTCCGAGTATGCCACGCGGGGCGAGGCTGGCTGCCGCATGCCTCGGATATCCACAACGCCGACATCTGGGCCTTGAGCGGCGCTGGACTTCTGGCAAGATGGCCAGCATGCAGACCGTCCCGGCTTACGACCTCCGGATCAGCATCCAAGGCACTCAGCCCGAGATCTGGCGCCGTCTCCTTCTGCCGGAGACCGTCACCGTCACACAGTTCCATGAGGCAATCCAGTGTGCGTTCGGATGGGAGGACCGCCACCTATATGGCATCCGCTGCCATGACCGCAGCGGCGAGCCCCGCGTCATTGTTGGCCCTGACGAGGCGGCAGATGGCATCGACGCGGAGCCGGCCGCCGGCGTCGTCCTCGCTGAACTGATAGATCCCCACGGGACCGAACTGGCTGATTTCGAGTACACATACGACTTCGGCGACGACTGGACGCACAAGGTGGAACTAGTGGGATCCGCACTGGTCCCGGAGGGGACCATCACATGCGTGGAGGGCGCCAACCGCGGCCCAGTAGAGGAC
Organism: Arthrobacter sp. 05L421; assembly: GCF_056397785.1. NCBI lineage: Bacteria > Bacillati > Actinomycetota > Actinomycetes > Micrococcales > Micrococcaceae > Arthrobacter > Arthrobacter sp. 05L421. Next base: position 189,261 of record NZ_JBFTOC010000008.1, on the reverse strand, counting down.
TCCGGCGGTCCCGACGGCTACCGACGTCTGGCGGAGGTCCTCTCAGATGAGAGGCACCCGGAGTTCTACAACGCCGCCACCTGGTTTTCGGAGGTCACCGGCGAACGGGCCACGGCATTCGACGTGACAGCTTTCGACCTCGACGCCGTCAACCGGAGCCTCGGGCGGCTCAGCCTCCAGCTGTGGCCGCGGCCACTCACACCGGCCGAGCGGGACGCCGTGCTGCGCCCCATCATGTGGTTCCTGAAAAACTCGGCGGGGGAGGGGCTGGACCTGACGAAGAGCGGCTTCCTGAAGCCAGCGATGGTCCGGGGGACGCTGGATGAGCTCGGCTGGCACGACGAAATCATGGGCAAGGGCAACCGTGAACTCAACGCCACACACGTGCTCAACCTCCGCCTGCACCTGCTGGACTGGAAGCTGCTGCGAAAGCGCAACGGCCGGATGGTGCTCGGCACCGTGGGCAAGATTGGCCTTGAGGACCCGGACGCGCTCTGGGACTACATGGTTAAGACGATTGGAACCCCGCACAACGACGCCTTGAAACTCATGACCAGGCTTGCCACACACTGGCTGGTTCAGGGACCTGCCCCCTCCTACATGCTGCGCGACCAGGTCATCCTCACTGCCCTCGAAGGCTCCGGCTTCGTCAATCGGTCCGGGGACCCGATCCCGGACTCCTGGGCGTGGGACATCGACCGCACGGTGCGGGAATCCTTGGACTGCCTCCAGCTCACGGTCCCCGGCCCGCGCTTCGCGCTCGCCGAGAAAGAGCTGACCGCCGGTGGCCTGAAGTTCCTTCTCCAGGTACAGGCGCTGCTGGGGGACAGATAGCCGCCGGTGCGGCTAGCTCAATGAGTTCAAGAGCGGGGATGGCGGCAGTCGAACGTCCCATGTTCGGCGTGGTTACGCGCAGGTCTACAGGCGTGTGACCCACTACATAAAAGTCCGACGACGGCCGGCCGGCCTGTGGGGGCTGTTGGGGCGGCCGGATTCCGCGAGGTTCCGGGGATTATGACGCCAGGAGGCGTCTCAGGGGGCGGATTTGTGCAGGGTCCTCCCGGCGTGTAAAGTAATTCGAGTCGCCGCCGCTGATGCGGAAAGAAAGCGACCGACCCCCTTCTAAACAGCCTGAAAATGGTTCGCAAATTTGCGTTCCAAATAACGGTGGGGACCTTCTTGAGAGAATGTAAATCGCAGAAATGCGAATTTGCAAACACCGCCATCCCGTGGTGTGGTCTGGTTTTTACAGCTGGTTTCAAATTTTGTGCATTGTGTGCATCCCGTTTTCCCGGGGGCGCATGGTGTGTCTGTTTTACTTCAACGGAGAGTTTGATCCTGGCTCAGGATGAACGCTGGCGGCGTGCTTAACACATGCAAGTCGAACGATGATCCCAGCTTGCTGGGGGATTAGTGGCGAACGGGTGAGTAACACGTGAGTAACCTGCCCTTAACTCTGGGATAAGCCTGGGAAACTGGGTCTAATACCGGATATGACTCCTCATCGCATGGTGGGGGGTGGAAAGCTTTATTGTGGTTTTGGATGGACTCGCGGCCTATCAGCTTGTTGGTGAGGTAATGGCTCACCAAGGCGACGACGGGTAGCCGGCCTGAGAGGGTGACCGGCCACACTGGGACTGAGACACGGCCCAGACTCCTACGGGAGGCAGCAGTGGGGAATATTGCACAATGGGCGAAAGCCTGATGCAGCGACGCCGCGTGAGGGATGACGGCCTTCGGGTTGTAAACCTCTTTCAGTAGGGAAGAAGCGAAAGTGACGGTACCTGCAGAAGAAGCGCCGGCTAACTACGTGCCAGCAGCCGCGGTAATACGTAGGGCGCAAGCGTTATCCGGAATTATTGGGCGTAAAGAGCTCGTAGGCGGTTTGTCGCGTCTGCCGTGAAAGTCCGGGGCTCAACTCCGGATCTGCGGTGGGTACGGGCAGACTAGAGTGATGTAGGGGAGACTGGAATTCCTGGTGTAGCGGTGAAATGCGCAGATATCAGGAGGAACACCGATGGCGAAGGCAGGTCTCTGGGCATTAACTGACGCTGAGGAGCGAAAGCATGGGGAGCGAACAGGATTAGATACCCTGGTAGTCCATGCCGTAAACGTTGGGCACTAGGTGTGGGGGACATTCCACGTTTTCCGCGCCGTAGCTAACGCATTAAGTGCCCCGCCTGGGGAGTACGGCCGCAAGGCTAAAACTCAAAGGAATTGACGGGGGCCCGCACAAGCGGCGGAGCATGCGGATTAATTCGATGCAACGCGAAGAACCTTACCAAGGCTTGACATGGGCCGGACCGGGCTGGAAACAGTCCTTCCCCTTTGGGGCCGGTTCACAGGTGGTGCATGGTTGTCGTCAGCTCGTGTCGTGAGATGTTGGGTTAAGTCCCGCAACGAGCGCAACCCTCGTTCCATGTTGCCAGCGCGTAATGGCGGGGACTCATGGGAGACTGCCGGGGTCAACTCGGAGGAAGGTGGGGACGACGTCAAATCATCATGCCCCTTATGTCTTGGGCTTCACGCATGCTACAATGGCCGGTACAAAGGGTTGCGATACTGTGAGGTGGAGCTAATCCCAAAAAGCCGGTCTCAGTTCGGATTGGGGTCTGCAACTCGACCCCATGAAGTCGGAGTCGCTAGTAATCGCAGATCAGCAACGCTGCGGTGAATACGTTCCCGGGCCTTGTACACACCGCCCGTCAAGTCACGAAAGTTGGTAACACCCGAAGCCGGTGGCCTAACCCCTTGTGGGAGGGAGCTGTCGAAGGTGTGTGTGGGGTGTGTGGTACGGGGTTGTTGTTTGAGAACTACATAGTGGACGCGAGCATCTTTTATAAGAAGCAATTTCCAAGAATATGAACCTGGATCTGTCGCTGTGCCCTTTTGGGGGTGTGGTGGTGGTTTTCATGGTTCTCTCGTGAATTACTCCTTGATCTTTTGTGGTCAAGTTTTTAAGAGCACACGGTGGATGCCTTGGCATTAGGAGCCGAAGAAGGACGTAGGAATCTGCGATAAGCCTGGGGGAGTCGATAACCGGACTGTGATCCCAGGGTGTCCGAATGGGGAAACCCCGCCAGGGGCGCGAGCTGCCTGGTGACCCGCATCTGAACACATAGGGTGCGTGGAGGGAACGCGGGGAAGTGAAACATCTCAGTACCCGCAGGAAGAGAAAACAATAGTGATTCCGTCAGTAGTGGCGAGCGAACGCGGATCAGGCTAAACCGTTCCATGTGTGATAGCCGGCGGGCGTTGCATGGTCGGGGTTGTGGGACTTCCCACTCCAGCTCTGCCGGGCTGGGAAGGTGAGAGTGCAGGCATAGGTGAACGGTCTTGAAAGGCCGGCCGTAGAGGGTGTGAGCCCCGTAACCGAAATGTTGTGCACCGCCTGGTGAAGTATCCCAAGTAGCACGGGGCCCGAGAAATCCCGTGCGAATCTGTCAGGACCACCTGATAAGCCTAAATACTCCCTAATGACCGATAGCGGACCAGTACCGTGAGGGAAAGGTGAAAAGTACCCCGGGAGGGGAGTGAAACAGTACCTGAAACCGTGTGCTTACAATCCGTCGGAGCAGCCTTGTAGCTGTGACGGCGTGCCTTTTGAAGAATGAGCCTGCGAGTTAGTGTTACGTCGCGAGGTTAACCCGTGTGGGGAAGCCGTAGCGAAAGCGAGTCTGAATAGGGCGTTGCAGTGGCGTGATCTAGACCCGAAGCGAAGTGATCTACCCATGGCCAGGTTGAAGCGACGGTAAGACGTCGTGGAGGACCGAACCCACTTCAGTTGAAAATGGAGGGGATGAGCTGTGGGTAGGGGTGAAAGGCCAATCAAACTTCGTGATAGCTGGTTCTCCCCGAAATGCATTTAGGTGCAGCGTTGCGTGTTTCTTACCGGAGGTAGAGCTACTGGATGGCTAATGGGCCCTACAAGGTTACTGACGTCAGCCAAACTCCGAATGCCGGTAAGTGAGAGCGCAGCAGTGAGACTGTGGGGGATAAGCTTCATAGTCGAGAGGGAAACAGCCCAGACCACCAACTAAGGCCCCTAAGCGTGTGCTAAGTGGGAAAGGATGTGGAGTTGCGAAGACAACCAGGAGGTTGGCTTAGAAGCAGCCATCCTTAAAAGAGTGCGTAATAGCTCACTGGTCAAGTGATTCCGCGCCGACAATGTAGCGGGGCTCAAGTACACCGCCGAAGTTGTGGATTTCAGATATTAGCTAAGCCGCCCCTTTGTGGGTTGGTTCAGGCGTCTGGAGTGGTAGGGGAGCGTCGTGTGGGCAGTGAAGTCGCGGTGGAAACCAGCGGTGGAGCCTACACGAGTGAGAATGCAGGCATGAGTAGCGAAAGACGGGTGAGAAACCCGTCCGCCGGATGATCAAGGGTTCCAGGGTCAAGCTAATCTGCCCTGGGTAAGTCGGGACCTAAGGCGAGGCCGACAGGCGTAGTCGATGGACAACGGGTTGATATTCCCGTACCGGCGAAAAACCGCCCATGCTGAACAGGGGACACTAACCGCCCGAAACCTGCCCTAGCACCCTTCGGGGTGTGTGGGTTTTGGTGGAGCGCGGGACCTGATCCTGGGAGGCAAGCGTATTAACAGGTGTGACGCAGGAAGGTAGCCGAGCCGGGCGATGGTTGTCCCGGTCTAAGGATGTAGGGCGAACGGTAGGCAAATCCGCCGTTCATGATGCCTGAGATCTGACGGGACCCCCGTATGGGGGGATTCGGTGATCCTATGCTGCCGAGAAAAGCATCGACGCGAGGTTTTAGCCGCCCGTACCCCAAACCGACACAGGTGATCAGGTAGAGAATACTAAGGCGATCGAGAGAATTATGGTTAAGGAACTCGGCAAAATGCCCCCGTAACTTCGGGAGAAGGGGGGCCCCAACCTTGAACACCACTTGCTGGTGGGAGGGGATCGGGGCCGCAGAGACCAGGGGGAAGCGACTGTTTACTAAAAACACAGGTCCGTGCGAAGTCGCAAGACGATGTATACGGACTGACTCCTGCCCGGTGCTGGAAGGTTAAGAGGACCGGTTAGCCGCAAGGCGAAGCTGAGAATTTAAGCCCCAGTAAACGGCGGTGGTAACTATAACCATCCTAAGGTAGCGAAATTCCTTGTCGGGTAAGTTCCGACCTGCACGAATGGAGTAACGACTTCCCCGCTGTCTCAACCATAAACTCGGCGAAATTGCAGTACGAGTAAAGATGCTCGTTACGCGCAGCAGGACGGAAAGACCCCGAGACCTTTACTATAGTTTGGTATTGGTGTTCGGAGTGGCTTGTGTAGGATAGGTGGGAGACGTTGAAGCCCGGACGCCAGTTCGGGTGGAGTCATCGTTGAAATACCACTCTGGTCACTTTGGACATCTAACTTCGGCCCGTAATCCGGGTCAGGGACAGTGCCTGATGGGTAGTTTAACTGGGGCGGTTGCCTCCTAAAAAGTAACGGAGGCGCCCAAAGGTTCCCTCAGCCTGGTTGGCAATCAGGTGTCGAGTGTAAGTGCACAAGGGAGCTTGACTGTGAGAGAGACATCTCGAGCAGGGACGAAAGTCGGGACTAGTGATCCGGCGGTACATTGTGGAATGGCCGTCGCTCAACGGATAAAAGGTACCTCGGGGATAACAGGCTGATCTTGCCCAAGAGTCCATATCGACGGCATGGTTTGGCACCTCGATGTCGGCTCGTCGCATCCTGGGGCTGGAGTAGGTCCCAAGGGTTGGGCTGTTCGCCCATTAAAGCGGTACGCGAGCTGGGTTTAGAACGTCGTGAGACAGTTCGGTCCCTATCCGCTGCGCGCGCAGGAAATTTGAGAAGGGCTGTCCTTAGTACGAGAGGACCGGGACGGACGAACCTCTGGTGTGTCAGTTGTACTGCCAAGTGCACCGCTGATTAGCTACGTTCGGATGGGATAACCGCTGAAAGCATCTAAGCGGGAAGCTCACTTACACCACACACCACCCCGCGAACCCGTTTCAAAAGGGGTTCGCACCAGGGGTGGTACAAAGAAACAAGACTGCTTGCGTCCACTATGTGGTTCCCAAACAACAAACCCGTTGCTTGAGAACCGACAACAAAATAACAACACCACAGATGTTGTAACACCAGTTTTCCCACCCCCACGCCCCCAGGGCCGCGGCGGGTGCGGACACAGGGTTACGGCGGTCATAGCGTGGGGGAAACGCCCGGTCCCATCCCGAACCCGGAAGCTAAGACCCACAGCGCCGATGGTACTGCACCCGGGAGGGTGTGGGAGAGTAGGTCACCGCCGGAACAYCATTAACGGTCGAGGACCCCCAACCACGTTGGGGGTCCTCCCGCATTTAACCGACACTTCACCAACCCCGGCGCCGGCCCGGCTGAGAGGCGCGGGTAGAATAAATGCCCATGGATAACCTCTTCAGCCACGCACCCGTTGAACTGCCTGATGGTCCCGAACCGGAGGCAACCGACGGCCTGGAGCCGGTTATATACACGGTGGTGGTGCCCGGCGCCGTCGCCCGGGCTTTTGTGGGATTCACCGAACATACGCACCTCTGGTGGCCGCTTGAGGACCACAGCGTCTATGGCATCGGCTCCTACGTGGAGTTCGAAGAGAACCTGATCATGGAAACCGCTGATGATGGCCGGACGGCCGTGTGGGGATCCATTGACGACTGGCAGCCTCCACTGTCCTTCCATGCCAGCTGGCACCCCGGGACCACTGCCATGTGGTCCACCGAGCTCCGGGTGGCATTCAGGGCGGTCGCCGAGGGAACAGAGCTCCGTTTGGTCCACAGCGGCTGGGAAGGCGCAGAGGACCCTGCGGCAACCCGGGCCGACTACGCGGCCGGCTGGCCCGGCGTCCTGGACCGTTTCGTGAGGTTCATGGGCGGTGGCGGGGACTGAGTTTGCTTGGTCTGTGCGCCGCATCCAAGCGCTGCTTCCCAGTTGCTGGGAGGACCGGGGCTCGGAACTCGTAGGGCCTCCCCGGCTTGCCGGGCCGTTCTGGGCAGAAGGCCAGGCAATGGGGCGAGGAACTGGGCAGGAACGCCGCTGGCCGGGCCGCAGCCAAGCTTTCCTAGCGCAGGGGGCCCTGTTCAAGGGGCGGAACAGCCGTGCTGGACCGGATGACAAAGCGTGTGGGGTATTCGGCGTGGGCGGCCGCTGTGTCTGCGGCGCCGTCCAGCCTGGCCAACAAGCGCCGCACGGCCAGCGCGCCCTGGCCGCGTGCATCCTGATCGAACGTGGTCAGCCCGAAGACCTCACCAAGCTCGTGGCCGTCGATGCCGATGACGGAGAGGTCCTGTGGCACCCGCAGGCCGAAGTCCCGGGCAGCGAGGATCGTGCCAATCGCCATCTCATCGGAGGCGGCAAAGACGGCCGTGGGGCGCTCCGGTGAGCTGCCCAGCAGCTGCCGGGCGTTGGCATAGGCGCCTTGGATTGTGAAGTCAGCGGAGACCTGCCATTCCGGCCGGACCGACAGCCCGGCGTCGCGCATGGCTGTCTTGAAGCCCGCCTGGCGCGTCCCGGGGAGCCGGAAATCCTGTTCGTAGGCTGCATCGCCGGTCATATGGGCGATCTTGCTGTGGCCAAGCTGGATGAGGTGGCGTGCTGCGGCCTCCGCGATGCCGGCGTCATCGATGCGAATGGTCGACGCCCCAGGCAGCGGGCCGCCGATCCCCACGATCGGACGGTGGATGGCCAGCAGCTTGTCGATCTCGGCCTCGGAGAGCTCCAGGGACACGGCGATCACGGCATCCACGCGTTTGCGCAGCAGGAAGTCGTTCAGCACGCAGTGGCGGCGCTCCCGGCCTTCGCTGACGTTGTACAGAGTGAGGTCGAAGCCGGCATCAAGCAGGGTTGCCGAGACTCCTTCGACCACCGAGGAAAAGAACCACCGGTGGACAGAAGGGACAACAAGGCCAACATTGTGGTTCCGACCGGAGGCCAGGCTGGAGGCCTGGTACGACACGACGAAACCGAGTTCGGCGGCGGCGGTCCGGGCACGCTCCCTGCTTCGCGGGGACACATTGCCTTTGCCGCTCAAGGCGCGCGAAACGGTAGCGATGGAGAGGCCGGCCCGTTCCGCGACGTCCTTGATGCCGGGCATCCCTAGCCCTCCGTGTCCTCGATGTCGATCTCCAGCCAAACAGTTTCACCTGAGCTTAACGGATGGCCGGCGCTGGCCATGTCCCCTGCGTCGTAGCCGGCGTGAGGAGGCGTCGAACTGCGCAGCAGCACGCGACCCGCGGGCAGTTCCAGGGGCTCGTACCCCACATTCAGGAGCACCAGCGTGGAGCCGTTGAGGAAGGCAAGGCTGGTGTCCGTGCAGAGGTCCTCGTACCAGGACAGTGAGCCGCGGCCAAGGTCCAGCCGGCGGCGCAGCTCCAGCATGCGCTTGTAGAGGCTCAGATGCGACGACGCCGAGGCGGCCTGCACGTCCCGCGCCAGCCGCGCGAAGCTCTCCGGCTGCGGCAGCCAGGGGTCCTGCCCGTGGCCGAATCCTGCATTGGGTTCCCCGGCCCGCCAGGGCAGCGGCACGCGGCAGCCGTCGCGGCCCAGCCGCGCGCCGCCGGTGCGGGCGAACGTGGGGTCCTGGCGCTGGGTGTCCGGGATGTCGATCCCATCCGGGAGGCCGAGCTCTTCACCCTGGTAAAGGTAAGCTCCGCCGGGCAGACCCAGCATGAACAAGGATGCCGCTGCCGCCCGGGACCGGCCGAGGTCCTCCTCCGGCTGTGGATCCCAGGTGCCGATTCCGTCGCCGTCGCGCGGCGCCTGCCCGTTGTAGCCGAAGCGGGTGGGATGGCGGACGACGTCGTGGTTGGAGAGCACCCAGGTGCTGGGAGCGGCGACGGCGTCCAGCGACGTGAGTGACTCGGTGATGACGTGGCGCATGCGGCGCACGTCCAGGCCCGCATGGAGGTACGGGAAGTTGAAGGCCTGATGCATTTCGTCCGGGCGGACCCAGTCGGCAAGCCGCGGGAGCGGGTCAACGTTAGCCTCGGCGCAGAGGATCCGGTCAGGGCCGTACTCGGCGAGAATCCGCCGCCACTGGCGGTAGATGTCATGGAGGGCAGGCTGGCCAAACATCGGAGCGTCGCGTCCGGGGAACCCGTCGGAGCTGCTGCCGTCGGCGCGGCCGCCCCACTCCGGCAGGCCGGGGGCCTTCACGAGGGCATGCGCCACGTCCACCCGGAAACCGGCGACGCCGCGGTCCAGCCAGAAGCGCAGGACCCGCTCGAATTCGTCGTGGACGGAGGGGTTGTCCCAGTTGAAGTCCGGCTGGGAGGAGTCGAAGAGGTGCAGGTACCACTGGCCCGGGGCGCCGTCCGGTTCGGTGATCCGGGTCCAGGCTGAACCGCCAAAGTGGGACTGCCAGTTGTTCGGGGGTTCCTCGCCGAATGCTCCGCGGCCGTCGCGGAAGATGAACATGTCCCGTTCCGGGCTGCCGGCGGGCGCGGTCAGGGCGGCCTGGAAGGCCGGGTGCTGGTCCGAGCAGTGGTTGGGCACGAGGTCAACGATCATCCGCATCCCCAGCCGGGTGGCCTCAGCCATCATGGCGTCGAAATCGTCCAGCGTGCCGAACAAGGGATCGACGTCGCAGTAGTCACTGACGTCATAGCCCGCGTCCCGCTGCGGCGAGCGGTAGAACGGGGACAGCCAGACGGCGTCGATGTCCAGTTCCGCAAGGCGGGGAAGCTCGGCGGTAATGCCGGCGAGATCGCCGATGCCGTCGCCGTTCAGGTCCCGGAACGAGCGCGGGTAGACCTGGTAGATGACTGCAGAGCGCCACCATCCGGGAACGTGGTCTGCGGCGTGCACCGGGGTCAGCGGGCCCGAAAGGGGGCCGGCCAGCGCTGCGGGGGAGAAAAGAACTGAATCAACGGACATGACGGCAATCGTAAGGGCCTGCGACCAAAAAGTGAAAACGCTTCCAGTCATCTTTCTGCAGGTTCTTTTGACCAGTGTCTGGGCTTCCCGCCGCAGGCTTGGAAGCGCTTGCAACTGTGAGCCACATCACCGACAATGCACAGCCTTAGACTGGGATCCGGATTCGAACGAACTGGAGACCGCATGCGCAGCATCATCGATGAGCTGACCTCTTCCCTAGGCGCGGCGAAAATTGCCGCGGACGCCGCCACACTGGCCGCCTATGCCGTGGACCAGGCTCCCGTGCTGGACTATCAGCTCCCGCTGGCCGTGGTCCGGGCAGAATCGGTGGCCGACGTACAGGCAACGGTGCGTGCCTGTGCCGCCCGCGGCGTCGCGCTCGTGGCGCGCGGGGCCGGCACCGGCGTGTCCGGCGGCGCCCACGCGAGCGAGGGCTGTGTGGTGCTTACGCTCGAGGGGATGAACCGCATCCTGGACCTCAATCCGGATGACGAGACCGCCGTCGTGGAGCCCGGCGTCATCAACGCTGACCTCAACGCGGCCGCCGCCGTGCACGGGCTGATGTTCGCCCCGGACCCCGCGAGCTTCAAGATGTCCACCATCGGCGGCAACGTGGCCACTAATGCGGGCGGGCTGCGCTGCGCGAAGTACGGGGTGACCCGGGACTCGGTCCTGGCCCTCGACGTCGTGCTCGCGGACGGTTCCCTCATCCACACCGGCCACCAGACCTTCAAGGGCGTTGCCGGCTATGATCTCACCGGGCTGTTCGTCGGCTCGGAGGGGACCCTGGGGATCGTGGTCGGTGTCACCGTGCGGCTGAAGTACCTGCCGCGCGAGGTGCACACCATCGCCGCCTTCTACCCGGACTTCCGCAGCGCCGCGGCTGGCGTCCTCGCCGTGGGCAGGGCCCGCGTGCAGCCGGCCATCATGGAACTGCTCGACGGCGGCTCGCTGGCCCAGCTCGATGACATCCACGGCTCCGACCTGGCCGCGCGCGGTGCGTCCCTGCTGCTGATCCAGACCGACGGCTTCGGCGCGGCGGCGGAAGCCGCTGCCATCCGCCCGGTCTTGGCTGCGGGGGGAGCCGTGGTGACCATGGAGGCCAACGCGGAGGCGGAGCAGCTTGTCGAGCTGCGCCGCAACAGCCGCGGCACCGAGGTGGACGACGAATACCGGGTGGGCGAGGACGTGGCTGTACCACGCTCCCGCCTGGTGGACTACGTGGCCGAGCTCGAGGCCATGGCGTCTGAGCACCAGGTCCAACTCAAAGTCGTGGCCCATGCCGGCGACGGCAACCTGCACCCCACCTTCTGGATCGACCGGACGGACAATACCGTGGACCCCGATGCCATGGCCCGCCTCGGCGCGGCCCTGGACAGGTCCATTGCCGTGGCGCTGGCCATGGGCGGCACCATCACGGGCGAGCACGGGATCGGCCAGTACAAGCTGCGCTGGCTGGGCCTGGAGCAGAAGGAACCCGTGCGCGAACTGCAGCGCCGGATCAAGGAGCTGTTCGACCCTGCAGGGATCCTGAATCCCGGCAAGGCGATTTAGCTGAAGCGATTTGGCTGAAGCGATTTAGCCCAGGCGTGCCACAATGCGTCCGGCGCGTAGCTCAGTCGTCGGAGTCGGGGTATTCGTCGATGGATTCGTCGCCGCCGTAGCGTGATTCCTCGGTCTCCACCTCGAGGATCTTGAGCAACCCCGTGTCCGGGTTGAGCATGATGGCGGCCTCGTCCCGGCGGTGGCGCAGTTCGTTGTCAATGTAGGACTGGACGGCCTCGGCCAGGGGGATGTGCCGGTTCTCCTTCTCGGACATGTACCAGCGGTGCTCCAAGACCTCATGCACCGCCTCGGCCGGTTCGAGCTTGCCGGAGAGATCGCGGGGGATGGCTCGCACAATCGGTTCGAAGATCTGGCTGACCCAGAGGTGGGCGCTGTATTCCTCGTCCATGCCCGGATTGTTGTCCGCCCGGAACGAGTCCATGTCGTTCAAAAGCCGTCGGGCCTGGTTTTCCTGGGCGTCCAGGCCGGTCAGGCGCAGCAGCCGGCGCTGGTGGTGCCCGGCGTCGACCACCTTGGGCTGTAGCTGGATGGTGGAGCCGTTCTGCGTGGTCTTGATCGCGTATTCCCCGACGTCGAACCCCAGCTCGTTGAGCCGCCGGATGCGGGCGGCCACGCGCCAGCGTTCACCGATCTCAAACGACTCTTTCGCCGTTAGCTCGGTCCACAATCGCCGGTAGCTGTCCATGATGAGCTCGCTGGTGGCCACTGGGTCCACCTTCTCCTCGATCAGGCCGCCGTCGAGCAGGTCCATGAGTTCCCCGGCGATGTTGACGCGGGCGATTTCGAGGTCGTACTCGCGCTGGCCGGTGGACAAATCCGGGTAGAGCTCGCCGGTCTCGGCGTCTACGAGGTAGGCGGCGAACGCGCCGGCGTCGCGGCGGAACAGGGTGTTGGAGAGCGAGACGTCGCCCCAGTAGAAACCGATCAGGTGCAGCCGGACCAGCAGCAGCGCCTGGGCGTCGATGAGCCGGGTCAGGGTGTCCTTGCGCAGCATCTGGGAGAAGAGCGCGCGGTAGGGCATGGAGAACTTCAGGTGCCGGGTGACCAGCACCGGGTTCAGCGGCCGGCCCTCCGGGGTGGTGCGTCCGGTAATGACGGCCACGGGCTCCACGCCGGGAACGTCCAGCCGGGCGAGCTTGCGGAGCATGTGGTACTCGTGGCGGGCCACGTGCTCCGAGGTTTCCTTGATGGCGATGACGGAGCCGCCGAGGTGGGCGAAGCGCACGATGTGCCGCGAGATGCCGCGGGGGAGCGCTGCCAGATACTCTGCCGGCCAGTCCTCGAGGGCGATGTGCCAGGGCAGGTCCAGAAGCTCAGGCTCGGTGGCGGCGGCCGTGATGCTCAGCGAACTGGACGCTATCGCGGCCTTTTCGTCATTCGCACTGGCGGCCTCGTACCGAGGCAATTTTCCGATCTGACCATAGTCAGTGGGCTCGTCGTGCCACTGGGCGCTGTATTCCTCGGTCATGGGGTTTCCTCGGTCATGAATCAATTCTTCCGTATTTTGCAGATCCCGCCTAAAGCGGAGCAGTTAACGCCCGACGGCGGCCCTCCCCAGGGGAGGACCGCCGTCAGTTGCACCGTTGTGGTCAGTCGCCGAGGCGCAGGCCGGTCTTGGTGTCGAACAGGTGTACGTGGCCCGACTGCGGGCGGACCCAGATGGACTCACCCTTCATCGGGGGGCGGCGGCCGTCGACGCGGGCCACGATGTCGTGGCTCTGGCCGTCCAGCGTGGTGTGGCCATAGACGTAGGCGTCGGCGCCGAGTTCTTCGACGACGTCGACCTCAACCTGGAGGCCATCGCCCTCGGCAACCGTCTCAAGGTCTTCCGGGCGGGAACCGAGGGTCACGGTCTGGCCGTGGGCCTCTTCGAGGACGTCGCGCGGTACCGGGTAGACGGTCCCGCCGAATTGCACGCCGCCGTCGACGACGGGGAGCTCGAGCAGGTTCATGGCGGGGGAGCCGATGAAGCCAGCCACGAAGACGTTCTTCGGCTTGTCGTAGAGGTTGCGCGGGGTGTCGACCTGCATCAGCAGGCCGTCCTTCAGCACGGCGACGCGGTCACCCATGGTCATGGCCTCAACCTGGTCGTGGGTCACGTAGACCGTGGTGACACCGAGGCGGCGGGTCAGGGACGCGATCTGGGTGCGGGTCTGCACGCGCAGCTTGGCATCAAGGTTGGACAGCGGCTCATCCATGAGGAACACCTGCGGGTTACGCACAATGGCGCGGCCCATGGCAACGCGCTGGCGCTGGCCGCCGGAGAGGGCCTTCGGCTTGCGGTCCAGGTACGGTTCGAGGTCGAGCAGCTTGGCGGCCTCACGGACGCGCTCGGCGCGCTCTTCCTTGCTGACGCCGGCGATCTTCAGCGCGAAGCCCATGTTGTCCGCCACAGTCATGTGCGGGTACAAGGCGTAGTTCTGGAACACCATGGCGATGTCGCGATCCTTCGGCGGAACGTCCGTGACGTCACGGTCGCCGATGAGGATGCGGCCGGAGTTGACGTCCTCAAGACCTGCAAGCATGCGCAGGGAGGTCGACTTTCCGCAACCGGAGGGTCCAACGAGGACCAGGAATTCGCCGTCGGCGATATCAATGTTGAGCTTGTCAACGGCGGGCTTGTCGGTGCCCGGGTATAGGCGTGTTGCGTTGTCAAAAGTAACTGTAGCCACAGTTATCAATCCCTTCACCGGCAGGTACGTGCCGGACGATCCGTAGTGAATGGTCATCTTATTCAGTTGTTAATTCAATTTTGGGTCCTCATGCGCATACTCCTCGGCCGAAGCCGAGGAGTATCCAATGACGCCGCACGGTAGTTGTGCGCCACATCACATACAGAGTATGTCAGATTTATGGCATTTGGGCCAAAATGTTACGGATGTCACAGGTGATGGTGCCCACTTGGCGGCGTGGCGCCTGTGTTTCCGGCGTTTCCCGTGCCGGTCTGTTAGTGCGTGACGGCCCGTGTCCGCTCCCTCAGGAGGGCTTCGAGCAGTTCGCAGATGTGTTCCGGTGCCTCGACCCGGAACTCGGCCTGGGTGAAATCGAGCCCCACTTTTACGCCGAGATCGCCCGGGACGAGGCTGCCGAGGGCGTCCTCGTCGGTGGTGTCGTCGCCGGCGAAGACCACGGCTGTGGCTCCGGTGGCCTGCCGCAGGAAGGCAATGCCCTCTCCCTTGGAGGCGTTGACCACGGAGGTCTCCAGGACCCGGTGTCCGGTTTTCAAGAACACGCCACTGCGGTCCTGCAGGACTGCCCGTGCCGCGGCGACGGCGTCCTCGGCGACGTCGGCGGACGCGAGACGGGTGTGCAGGACGACGCCGGCCGGCTTGTCCTCCAGGAGGGTTCCGGGTGCCTGCTCCGCGATCTCCGCCAGCTCCCTGCGGACGTCGGCCAAGAGTTCCCGCTGCGCGTCGTCGAGCATCAGCTGCGAGGATCCGGGTCCCATCCAGACCTCGGCGCCGTGGCTGCCGATCAGCAGCGTGTTCTCCGGCGGGAAGGCGACGGCACGCAGGCTGTCCAGCGCGCGGCCGGAGATGAGGGCCGTCGTCGTCCGGGGAAGTTCCGCCAGTGCCGCGAAGGCGGCCGCCGAGCGCGGGAGCGCGCGGGAGTCGCCTGCGTGATCCACGAGCGGCGCCATGGTGCCGTCAAAGTCCATCGCCACCAGCAGGTGCTCGGTGCTGGCGATGCGCCGCACCGCGGCCAGCAGTTCAGGGGAGAGCGAGAGCGGGGCCGTGCCCGGGTTGTCAGGACTCATCGCGTACAACCTTTTCGGCGAGGGCGTTCAGGAAGTCGGAGGACCAGAGGTCGACGTCGTGGTCCAGGATCTGCTTGCGCATGGCCCGCATGCGGCGGGCCGCCTCGGCCGGCGGCATATTGACCGCCCGCATAATGGTGTCCTTGAGGCCGTCGATGTCATGCGGGTTCATCAGCAGCGCCTGCTTGAGCTGGTCGGCAGCGCCGGCAAACTCACTCAGCACCAACGCACCGTCGTTATTCGTCCGGGCAGTGACGTATTCCTTGGCCACGAGGTTCATGCCGTCGCGCAAGGCGGTGACCAGCATGACGTCCGCGGCCAGGTACAGCGACACCATCTCCTCGATGGGGTAACTGTGGTGCAGGTAGCGGACGGCCGTGTTCTGCATGGTGTCGAAGGTGCCGTTGATGTGGCCCACCGTGCCCTCGACCTCCTCGCGGAGCAGGCGGTACTGTTCCACGCGTTCCCGGCTGGGGCTGGCCACCTGGATCAGGGTGGCGTCCTCCACGGTGACCTTGCCGTCCTGCAGCAGCTCCTCGTACGCCTTGAGCCGGTGCCGGATGCCCTTGGTGTAGTCGAGCCGGTCGACACCGAGCAAGATGGTCTTGGGGTTGCCGAGGTCCCGGCGGATCTGCTGCGCGCGTTCAATGACTTCCGGACTCTTCGCCAGCTCGCTGATCTGCTTGACGTCAATGGAGATAGGGAATGCCTGGGCCCTGGCAATGTGGGTGGTCTCGCCGTCGGCGCCCCTGACGTGCACTTGCTGCTGCTTGACGCTGGCGCCCAGGAAGCGCCGGGCGGAGCGCATGAAGTTTCCGGCGTCGCTGCTGCGCTGGAAGCCCACCAGGTCCGCGCCCAGCAGGCCGTCGATGATCGCGCGTCGCCACGGGAGCTGGGCGAAGATCTCCGGCGGAGGGAACGGGATGTGGTTGAAGAAACCGATCTTCAGGTCCGGCCGCGCCTCCCGGAGCAGTTTCGGCACCAGCTGGAGCTGGTAGTCCTGCACCCAGACCGTGGCGCCCTCGGCCGCATGGCGGATGACGGCATCGGCGAACCTTCGGTTGACCTTCCGGTAGGAGTCCCACCAGGTGCGGTGGAACTCCGGCGGGGCGATGACGTCGTGATAGAGCGGCCACAGGGTGGCGTTGGAGAAGCCCTCGTAGAAGAGCTCGATGTCGTCCGTGCTCAGCTGGACCGGGATCAGGTCGATGCCGCCGTGGCTGAAAGGCTTGACGGTCTCATCGGGGGCGCCGTGCCAGCCCACCCAGGCGCCGTCAGTTTTGGTCATCATCGGGGCCAGAGCTGTGACGAGGCCGCCGGGGGAGCGGCGCCAGCCGTCCTCGCAGCCGGTTTCGTCGGCTGAACAGCGGTCGACTGGCAGCCGGTTGGACACCACCATGAAGTCGAACTGATCCCCTGCCTCGGCACGTGTGGGCGCGCCGTCGCTGGCTGCTGCCGCTGCTTCAGTGGTGTCTTGACTGCCGTGTCCGGCGCTGTCGGTTGCTTCCATTGGTGCCCCCTGGGGTCCGCTCGTGGCTCTCCGTCAACCCTAGCCGCACGGAATCTTCCGGGCTATTCGTCCGTTGGGCAGGCGGAAGGGAAACTTGAAAGCGCAAGTTCTCGGGTTTCTCCCCTAAAATGATGAAGTTGCCACTGAGTGGACCGTCCCTGGCCGAACGACCCGAGGAACCAATGAGCCCCGCAAACGAACCCCGACAGTCAAAGGCAGAGCGCACTGCCGCGGCGCGCGAGAAAGCCCGTGAGATCCGCGAGGCGCAGCTGAAGAAAGAGAAGCGCAACAAGCTGCTGATCGGCTGGGGCATTGTTGCCGCCGTCGTCGCCATCATCGTGATCGTTGCGCTCGTTGTCACTTCCAACATCAAGAACAACGCCCCGGTGGCCGACGAGGGACCCACTCCGGCCAACGGCAACATCCACGGCGGCGTCACCTTGCTGGCGAACACTGCGGTTGCCAAGACCGATCCCGCGACCGTGAAGCTGTCCGACCTGCCGGCCGCACCGGCCACGCCGCCGGCTACGGTCACGGCACCCGGCGCGGAGGCCGAGGCCGGCAAGCCGGTCAAGGTGGTCCTCTATATCGACTTCATCTGCCCCGTCTGCAAGGACTTCGAGGCGAAGTACAACGAGACCCTCACCAAGCTGCGCAATGACGGCAAGATTACGGTGGAATACCGCCCGCTCGGCTTCCTGGACAGCCGGTCCACCACCAACTACTCCTCGCGCGCGGCCAACGCCGCAGCCTGTGTGGTGAATGAATCCCCGGAGAAGTACTCGGACTTTGTCGACCTGCTGTTCGCGAAGCAGCCGGCCGAAGGCAGCGCCGGCCTGTCCGACAACGAGCTGAAGAAGCTGGCTACCGACGTCGGGGCCAAGAGCATCGAGACGTGCGTGGATGGCAAGACGTACCGCCCGTGGGTAAAGCACACCACCCAGGAGGCCGCGGTGATCGGCGTGACCGGCACGCCCACCGTGTTCGTCGATGGCAAGCAGTGGGGCACGGGCGACAGCGCCAAGACCCCCTTCGACCAGTACCTGCAGGCCGCGGTCGACGCCAAGAAGTAACGGTTCACGGCACTGCCGTTGAAGGCCCGCAGTTGAAGGCCCGGCCCCGGATCGCTCGGGGGCCGGGCCTTCTCGTTTGCCTCGCTTCGCGGCGGGGGCGTTGCGCGTTTTTCTCAGCGGGCGTGGGTGGGCTAACCTTGTCTAGCGTCCTGGTATCTGCCCCATTTGGGTCTGGTGCCGTCAGGTGCGCAGGAATGCCTCCTTAGCTCAGTTGGCCAGAGCACCGCTCTTGTAAAGCGGGGGTCGTCGGTTCGAATCCGACAGGGGGCCCCACGAACCCCTCCTTTCCGGTGATTTTGCCGGAACGGAGGGGTTTTCTCATGCCCGAAAACGGGGCACGGCTGGCCGGAGCCGGGAACTCAGATGCAGGACTTGTTGTAGTCGAAGCCGCCCGAGATGTACTGGGCCATGGTGACTTTCCCGCCGCCTGTCAGTGGCGCTGCTGAACACATGCTGCTGGCGTTTTGGAGGGAACTCCCGCCGGCGAGCCAGCTTCGCTGGGCATACAGGCTGCTTGTCGAGGGCACGGCGCCGACGACCTGTGCCCATTGGTATCCGGTCGAGTAGAGCCCTGTCTTGGCGCCGATGCTGGCAAAGTAGGCGGCCATGCCCTCCAGATCGGCTCTGTTGGCGGCCTTGTCCTTTGACCAGGTGTTGTCAGTTTCGACGTCCAGCCACCAGGTGTAGGAGGCCGGGTTCTTGACCCCGCGGATGGTGGCGTCGTCGTAGGCCTTTGCGTACCCGTACATATAGGAGCACGCCGAGCCGACCGAGCCCTTGGTGCACTGGCCATAGGGGTTGGTCACGGTCTTCCCGGCATAGGTGTTGCTGGTGGGCCACCAGGAGCCGGCGGTCCCGGGGTTTCCGGTGTTTACGTACAGGGCCACGAGGGGCTGGCCGGTCCCGCCGGTGGACGTGGCCGCCCAGGACAGCTGCGTGGCCAGGCACGAGTTGGTGTTGTTCGCCAGACCGTTGTTCACACCGATGATCGCGAAGCTCTGGCCCTTGGGCAGAGGTTTGCCGCACTGCGGCCAGGACACGTCGACGCCGGGTCCCGCGGGCGTGACTGCGGCTGTGCCGGCCGAAGTCTTGGCGGCGGTGGTGTAACCGGCCTTCGTTCCGGTGACAGTGACGGTGATGGCCTTGCCGGCCTGCGCTGCGGCCAGTTTGTAGGTGGCGGCGGTCGCGCTGGTGATGACGACCCCATTGGCCTTCCACTGATACTTCAGGGTGACGGGTGCCGGACCCCATGTGCCTGGGACCGCGGTGAGGGTGTAGCCGGCTTTTGTCGTGCCGGTAATCGTCGGCACCGGGGCAGGATCGAGCGTGCCAGCGGCGATCGCTGCGGTGGGGGTCGAGGTCTTCGAGGCGGTGGTGTAGCCGGCCTTCGTTCCGGTGACGGTGACGGTGATGGCCTTGCCGGCCTGCGCTGCGGCCAGTTTGTAGGTAGCGGCCGTCGCGCCAACGATGACGGCGCCGCTCGCCTTCCACTGATACTTCAGGGTGACGGGTGCCGGACCCCATGTGCCCGGGACCGCGGTCAGGGTGTAGCCGGCTTTTGTTTTGCCCGTGACCGTCGGCACCGGGGTCGTCTTCAACGGCGCGGCGGACGCTGCAAGCACCGCCGTCGTCGTAGCCGACGCAGCGGATGCGGGGGCAAGCGGTGCCAGGGAAAGCATCATGCCCACAACCAGGAACAACGGAATTGGAAGAGTCCGGACGCGGTCGAATAACAGCATAAAAATTTCCCCCAAGTTGCCGCGCCCGGAACAGGCTGCGCTAGAGCCCGCAGAATTGCAGACAGCGTGAAGCAGACAGCGTGAATCTAGCACGGGGAGGTGTTCCTCAACGAGCATTTGCAGCTTTGCGGGCGACGGACGCACGCAAAGGTGCTCTTCAGGAACGCTGACTCCTGCCGCGCTTCCTGAGCGCAAAGAAGATGACGACAGCCGCGGCACCGCCGGCAACAAGCAGTGATCCCAGAGCGATTAGTGAAGTCGCACCTGCTTGCGTGGTCGGGGTGCCCTGGGCCGCCGGTGTGCTGGCGGGCGGGGTGGCTTGGGCAGACGGAGCCGTGAGGGACGGTGTGCTCCGGCTCGGAGTCCCTGCAGCAGAGCGAGAAGGAGGAGCTGTGGCGGCGGCAGGAGGGGCCGCTGTGAAGACGTCGTTGACCACTCCCATGATGAACCGGTCGCCGGGACCGAGTGTCTGCACTACCCGCGTTGAGGTCGCGAGTGTTGTGGAGACGCATCCTGCCGAAACCCGGTTCCCGGCGCCGAAGAAGATCGCGTAGTCGGCGCCCGGGATGGGCACGGTATCCGGCAGGCGGTTGTAGTTGATGACGGCAGCTTGCTCATATGTGCCCTGGTTCATCCAGTACCAAAGGTTCTCGTCAGCTGGGGATCCGCCGTCCACATAATTGTTGTAGGCGGGGCTGCCCGGTCCGCCCCACCGCGATCTCCGATTGACCGTGTGGTAAAGCAGTTTGGTGCCCGGATCCGCCTTGCCTAGGGCCTCGGTGGCCGAGAACGAACCAGTGGGTGACCGGTACTCGCCCTCCCGCAACTGTCCATGCGGGGCGAACCCGTTCTTGCCGATGAAACCGGTCTGCTGCCACTCCTGGACATACATGTCGCCGTTGCGTACACAGCCTGTGATCAGCACAGCGTTCTGTGACGCCTCGGCGGCAGTGACGAACACCACTCTGTTAGCCGCGCCGGTACTGTACCGGGTCTGGTGCGCGCTTAACTTTGCGCAGGGTGCGGTTTCCTGCGGCGATGCTTGGGCGGCGGGAGGGAGCGCCGGGAGGACCCCCATGGTGAGCGCAGTGAGCGCCGTGAGCGGCAGAATCCCACAAGTATGGCGTAGGGCCATGGCTTCATTTTAGACCGCATGCGTACGGCCCTGCCCCGGAATCCGGTAGCAGGGCCGTACGCATGCGGTGCTGAATCGAAAGCCTGGCGGCTACTCCGGAACCACCAGGGCGGGGGTGTCCTTCCGGATGGTCTCGCCCCGGAAGAAGCCCGGATGCAGCTTCACGGTCACCAGCATGACCACGACGCCGAGGGCCAGGATGCCGATGCCCAGGACGAACACCAGGCCCACACCGAAGACCTCGGAGCCGCTGCCGAATTCCGGCGCCCAGCTGTCCACGGCGGTCTGGAAGAAGACCACGGTGAGGACCAGACCGCCCAGGACCGGGAACAGCAGCCGCATGAAGAAGTTGCGGACGCTGGCGAACAGGCTGTGCCGGAAATACCACGTGCAGGCGAACGCGGTGAGGGCGTAGTAGAAGCAGATCATGAGGCCCAGGGCCATGATGGTGTCGTTGAGGACGTTCTCGCTGACCACCTTCATGACGGCATAGAAGCCGCCGGAGATCACGCCGGCAATCACCGTGGCGTAGCCCGGGGACCCGAAGCGCTTGCTGACGGATGCGAAGCGCGGCGGCAGTGCCCCGTAGTGCCCCATGGCCAGCAGGCTGCGGGCGGGGGAGGCCATGGTGGACTGCAGGGAGGACGCGGTGCCGGAGAGCACGGCCAGGGACATCAGGATGGCCAGCGGACCCATGACGGGGGAGGCCAGTGCTGCAAAGATGTTCGCCTGGTTGTCCGGGTTGTTCAGGCCGATGCCGTCGGCTCCGGTGCCGGCCACCATCATGGTGGCCACGATCACGGCGAGGTAGAGCGCCAGGACGGCGACCGCCGTCGTGGTTCCCGCCCGCCCGGCGGTGCCCCGGCCGCCCTTGGTTTCCTCGTTCACGGTGAGGCAGACGTCCCAGCCCCAGTAGACGAAGACGGCCAGTGACATCCCAGCGGTGAACTGCTCGAAGCTCTCGATCTTGGCCGGGTTGAACCAGTCCCAGCTGAACGCGAGCGAGGTGCCCGCGTCACCGGAGGCTGCGTGGCCGAGCGCCATGATGATGAAGACCGCCAGGACCAGCACCTGGAAGCCGACCATGCTGTACTGCACGAGCTTGGTGGCGTGCAGGCCGCGGTAGCTGACCCAGACGGCGAGTGCCACGAACACCAGGCAGGTAACAATGTTCACTGCCGTGTTCGAGGTCAGGTCCGCGAGCCCGGGGTTGTTGAACACCTGGGCCAGGAACAGATAGAAGAAGTCCACCGCGACGCCGGCAAGATTGGACAGGACGATGATGTTGGCGGCCAGCAGCCCCCAGCCGCCCATCCAGCCGACAAACGGGCCGAACGCCTTCGTGGCCCACGTGAAGGTGGTGCCGCTGTCCGGGGAATCGGCGTTGAGCTCGCGGTAGGCGAACGCCACCAGGATCATGGGGATGAACGCGACGATGAAGATCGCCGGCAGCTGCACGCCCACGGCGCCGACTGCCGGTCCCAGCGAACTGGTGAGGCTGTAGGCGGGCGCCACGGAGGAGATGCCCAGGACCACGACGGCCAGCAGGCCAAGCTGGCCGCCCTTGAGCCCCTTGCCCGTGATGCCGTGTTTGGAACCGGCCGGATCGACGACGTCGTGCGTGGTGATGCCGTCTTCACGGCCGATAGTTTGACTCATGGCTGACCTTTGTTCTGGGAGGCGGACGGTTGCTGTTGGGTGATGCAGTGGATGCCGCCGCCGCGGGCGAAGAGCTCGCGGGCGTCGATGC
The DNA here is from genome assembly GCF_056397785.1 of Arthrobacter sp. 05L421. NCBI lineage: Bacteria > Bacillati > Actinomycetota > Actinomycetes > Micrococcales > Micrococcaceae > Arthrobacter > Arthrobacter sp. 05L421. The sequence goes on along the minus strand of NZ_JBFTOC010000008.1, from coordinate 166,856 downwards.
CCACCACTTTGCGGCCGGGGTAGGCGTCGGCGAGGATGCGCAAGGCTTTTTCGTCCATGGGGTCCCCGAACGTGCAGGCGATGACGCCGCCGTTGACCACCAGGTGGTTGATGTAGCTGTAATCGACGAAGCCTTCCTCGTCCGTCAGGGTCTCCGGGGCGGGGACCTCAATGATGTTCCATTCGCGGCCGGCCGCGTCCCGGGTGGTGGCGAGGTGGCTGATGATGTCCCGGCTGACCTCGAAATCGGGGTGCGCCGGGTTCTGCTGGGAATGGACCAACACGGTGCCCGGGGACGGGATGGCCGCGACGATGTCGACATGGCCGCGGGTGCCGAACCGTTCCGAATCCCGGGTCAGTCCGCGCGGAAGCCAGACGACGTGGCTGGCGCTCAGGGTCCGGGCCAGTTCTGCCTCGACGTCGGCCTTGCTGAGCCCGGGGTTCCTGCCCGGATCCAGCTGCACCGTCTCGGTGACAAGGACCGTGCCTTCGCCGTCGACGTGGATGCCGCCGCCCTCATTCACCAGCGGCGAGACGAGGTGGTTGGCACCTGAGCGTGCCGCAACGGCAGCTGCCACGAGCGAGTCCTTGTCCCATGCGGCCCAGTCCTGGCCACCCCAGCCGTTGAACACCCAGTCCACGGCGCCGAGCCGGCCGGCGTCGTCCAGGACGAAGGTGGGGCCGATGTCTCGCATCCAGGCGTCGTTCAGCGCCGCGGTGACCACCTCGATGTCCGGGTGGAGGTAGCGGGCAGCGGTCTCTGCATCCGCTGGGGCCACCAGCATGGTGACTGGTTCGAATTCCACGACGGCGTTCGCGACGGCGGCCCAGACGGAGCGGGCGGCGTGGGCTTCTGCCGCACTGTCGCCCAGCGTGTAGCCGCCGGTGGGGAACGCCATCCAAACGCGGTCCTGGGGTGCCGTTTCGGATGGCATCCGCCAGGCGCTCATGCCGTGACCTTCTGCGCCGTGGGGTTCAGTGCGGTGGGCTGCAGTGCGGTGGCCTCATACGCATCGAAGCCGAGCGGGGCGTCGGCACGTAACGGTTCGGTCAGCCGGGCGTAGGTGTCCGGCCGGCGCGTGGCCAGGAACGGGAAGAGCGTGAGCCAGTCCTTGCGCTGGTCAAGGTCCAGTTCCGCGACCAGGACGGCGGATTCGTCCCGCGGTGCCTGGGCGAGGATCCGTCCATAGGGATCGGAGATGAAGGAGGAGCCGTAGAAGTTCAGTGTTCCTTCACTTCCCCAGCGGTTGGGGACAACCATGAACAGTCCGTTGGCAATGCCGTTGCCCACAATGACCTGCTGCCACAACGGCTGGGTGTCGAAGTCCGGGTGGTCCGGCTCGGAGCCGATGGCGGTGGGGTAGACCAGGAGCTCCGCCCCGCCGAGGGAGTAAATCCGTGCCAGCTCGGGGAACCATTCGTCCCAGCAGGTGGGCATGCCCAACCGTGCGCCGCCGAGTTCGGCGGGGGCATGGACCTCGTAGGCGTCATCGCCGTCCGGGGCCTGGCGGAAGAACTTGTCCTCGTAGTAGCCGGCCGTGACGGGGATGTGCAGCTTGTGCGTGCGGGCCAGCAGTTCGCCGTCGGGGGATACCAGAATGGCAGTATTCAGGCCCAGGCCGTCGTCGGAACCGTCCGGGTTCTCCGCCTTCTGGTACAGCGAAGCGTGGACGCAGATTCCATGCCGGCGGGCCGCGTCCGCCGCGAAGCGGAAGGTGGGGCCGGTGAACAGGTCCTCGGCGATGTCCGAGGGCCGCGGGCGGCGGGCCCCGCCCCGGGCGGTGTCGTTTTCGGGAAGCGTGTCCGCAGGGTACCGGGACAGTGTGAGCTCGGGCAGGAAGACGACGTCGGCCCCCAACCGGGCGGCCCGCCCGATGCCTTCGTCCAGTTCGGCGTGCAGGGCCGCGGCGTCGGGCTGCCACCGGTGCTGCACGACGCCGACCCGGAGTGCCGGCCGGCTGGACGGTGTTGTGCTGGACGGTGTTGTGCTGGACGGTGTTGTGCTGGACGACGCTGGGCGGGCGGGGGAGTTCGGGGTGTCGAGGGACGTGATTTCGATCATGGCTACTCCAGTGAGACGGGGGTCACATAAATGAACGCTGTTCATTTAGTATTGGGCTGATTGCGGTGCGGGGCAAGACCTAATATGAATAAAGTTCATTTATTTATTGGCGGCCCTACGGGTGCACCGTGTCCGGGGATGCTGCCGGGCGCCGCTGGCCCTCGGTGGGCGCTCCGTAGGCGCGGGACATAAGGCCCTAGACCGCGGTTTGGACGCGGCGGACTCTGGGCGTATGACTCCAACGAACCCCGGGGCGGCTCCGGACATCAATCCCGCTCAACTCAAGGAACAGCCGACTGCAGTGGTGCGTGAGACTGTCCCGATGAATGCGCTCCGGGACTTCTTCGGCCGTGCCTTCGGCGCCGTCATGGGTGCGGTGCAGGAGCAGCATGTCCAACTGGCTGGACCTCCGTTCGCGCTGTACCGAGGCAAGCCGACCGACGTCGTCGACGTCGAGGCGGGGTTCCCCCTCGCGGCACCTTTCACAAATCCAAGCGGCGTGGATACCGCGGTGGTAGCCGGGGAACTCCCCGCATGCCGGGCCTACGAGGCGATGCACATCGGGCCCTACGAATCGCTACAGCAGACCTACGGCGCGATCATGGCCCGGATGCGGCAGGACGGTGCGAGTCCGGGCGAAGCAATGTGGGAGTACTACCTCACCGATCCCGGCGCCGAGCCCGACCCGGCGAAGTGGCAGACGCTGGTGGTCTGGCCGGTCGCCTGAACTGCCCTCGCGCTGGCCGCAGCCGGGGTTCCGGACAGGGCCGCTGCCCTGGGCTTCCGCACCCCCTCCGTCTCATTCTGTCTGATTGGCCACACTATTCCTCAACTCCGTGCATAATGTCCTAAACTGCTTCACTGAGGTGCCTGAAATGGCGCTGCGCAGCAACGAAAGTGAACCCCGATATGGCTACCGATTACGACGCCCCACGCAAGACAGAAGAAGAATCTCCCGCTGAGTCGCTGGAGGCCCTTCAGGCGTCCCGCAGCGGCGGCGCGCAGACTGCTGTGATCGACGTCGATGAGAACGACACCGCCGAAGGCATCGATCTTCCGGGCGCGGATCTGTCCGGCGAAGAGCTGACGGTCATTGTTGTTCCCGAGCAGTCCGATGAATTCACCTGCTCCTCCTGCTTCCTGGTCCGCCACAGGTCCCAGGTGGCCCTCGAAAAGAACGGCATGAAGTACTGCCGCGACTGCGAAGGCTAAGAACCTTCCCGCGGCCAGCTGCTCCGCAGCTGGCGATGCCCCGGAATCGACGAGACAGCAAGCCGCACGAAGCGCCGGACCCGCGAGGGTGCCGGCGCTTCGGCGTTTCTGGCAAAGCCCACGGCTGCGCGTGTTATCTGTTCGTGAAGGAAGGTCTCGGGATCTGTCTGTGAAATCCGTCCGTGACCAGGGACAGGCCTCATTAACGGTTGGGCGCCGAAACGCTTGAGGACCTCGCCCGCCGGTTCCGCGCCGCCTACGCTGGAAGCGTCTGACCTGCACTGACTGTTCAGCCAGCCCAAGAGCTCAGGCAGCACCAAGGGTGGCCCGCAGTGATGAAGATCCAGTTGAAGAAGTTCCAGGTGAAGAAGACCCACGCTTTGCTCGGGGCAGTGCTGATGGCAGCCGGTCTCGGGGTGCTTGCGCCGGCACCGGCCGCCGGCCTCGGGGAGCTTAGTCTGGCGCCGGCCGCCGCGGACCCGTACTGCGGACAGGTCTGGGGTTCGCTGAGCAAAACGGATCCGGCCATGAGCAAGGCCAAGGTGGTGAACGTGCGGACCGGTCAGCATTACTGTTTTGACCGGCTAGTCATTGACCTGAACGGCCCTGTAGCCGGCTACACCATCCGGTACGTGCCCCAGGTGGCACAGGACGGGTCCGGCCTGCCGATCCCGCTGGAAGGCCAGGCCTTCATTCAGCTCACGGTCAATGCGCCTGCATATGACGACGCCGGCAATCCCACCTACAACCCGGTGAACAAGAGTGAACTGACGGACGTGACCGGCTACCAGACATTCCGGCAGGTGGCGTGGGCTGGCAGCTTCGAAGGTTACAGCAGCCTTGGCATGGGAGTCCGCGCACGGCTGCCGTTCCGGGTCCAGACCCTGTCAGGGCCGGGCGCCGGGTCACGGCTCGTCGTGGACGTGGCGCACTTCTGGTGACGCCCGGGGCTGCGCAGCGTCGAGCTGCCCGGAGCTGCTCCGAGGCGCGCGCCTTGCTCCGCGGACTGGCTAGAGCAGGTGTATTGGCTAGAGCGAGCCGAGCTCGGCCCGGAGCGGGAAGTCACGGCCGTCCAGCACCAGCTGCGTGCAGCGGCCCGTGCCGGGGTTGAGAACGATCGGCGCCATGAGGTTGACCGTCGTGGAGCCGGGGGAGTGGTTGACCACGATCAGCACCTGGGGGGCCTCCTGCTCGTCGAGTTCCAGGGCCTCCAGCGATGCTGCCGGGATCGGTGGAGCGTAGCTCGGGGCAAACACGGCGGCGTCGGCCAGGAACAGCCGCACCGGACTGGACCCGGCCTCCAAGGCGTACAGTCCGGCCGCGCCCTCGACGCTCCGCAGCACGAAATCGTGCAGGTCCTCGAAGCCCGGCATGGGTGCGGTGAAAGTGAGGGGAAGGCTAGCGACGGGAGTGTCCATGACCGGGGCGCTCACCGCAGGAAGTCCATCAGGGTGGGCTGAAGCACCCGGGCCGTCGCGGCGAGGGCCACTTGGTAATTGGTCTCCTGAAGTTTCAGGTCCATGATGACGCTGCCAAGGTCTGCCGTCTCAATCCCGGTTTTCTGTGCGTCCAAGGTGGCCTCCAGTTCTGTGTTGGCGCTGCCAGCCCGATCCAGCCGCGCCTGGCGCGTTCCAATTTCCGAACGGCCGTTGACGATGTTCTTGAATGCCGTGTCCACTTGGGCGGCCCGGGGCGATGTGTCCGTCCCCGCCCGCAAGTCGGCGGCCATCTGGCTCACGATATCGAAGACAGAGCCGGTGCCGCTACCGAAGATCGCGGCACCGTCGGCGTCGACGCGGACGGTTTCCGTGGCGCTGATGCGGCGCTCCACGGGGCTCTTGGGCAGCCCGTCGAGCGCGGGCGGGGTACCGGTGAAGGCACTGGCGGCATCCGAGCTGCCGGCAAAGATGTTGCGGCCCAGATTCTTGCTATTGGCGATCGAAACCAGGTCCTTGGTCAAGGAGTCCAGCTCGTTGGCGATTGCGTCCTTGCCGGTTTGGTTGAGCGAGCCGTTACCGGCCAGGACCGTGAGATCCTTGATCCGGTGCATCACGTTGGTGGCTTGTTCCAGTGCGGAATCCGCCGCCGTGAGCCACGTGTTGCCGTCGTCAATGTTGCGGCTGTACTGGGCGTTGGCGGCGAGGAGGGCGCGGGTCTCGAGGGCCTGGGCGGTGGCGGCAGGATCGTCCGACGGGCGCGAGATCTTCTTGAGCGTGGTCGCTTTTTCCTGAAGCTCGGCCAGCCTGGACTGCTGGGTCTGCAGCGTACGCTGGGCGTTCGCGCTCATGGTCAGGTTGGTTACCCGGTTCAGCATGTGGCTACCTTCCTACCAATCCGGTGCGGTTGATCAGGACATCGAGGGCTTCGTCGACGGCGGTCATCACACGGGCTGCGGCCTGGTAGGCGTGCTGGTTGGTGAGCAGGCTGACGTTTTCCTCATCCAGGCTTACTGACGCCTGGGAGGACCGGCTTGTCAGGGCGGATACCTGAGCGGCATTGGTGAGTGTTTCGTGTTGCTGGGCTCCGCGGGACTGAACGCCGATGTTTGTGACAATGCCTGACCAGGCTTTGTCCGGCGAGGTTGAACCCGTACCGAGCTGCGAGATCTTGTCCGCGATGCTGGCGTCAAGGGCGCCGCCAGTCGACGCCTTGAGGGCGATGTCGGCGGTGTTTGCGGGTCCCTTGATGTTCAGCGCAGCGGGGCCGGCACCGGTGATAGTGAAGAAACCGACGCCGGTGGCGCCGGTGCCCGTGACTCCCGTCGCGTGGATAGGGTTCACGGCCGTGGCGAGGGCCGCGGCGAACTTGTTAAAGGACTCGGCGGCCTCGGCGATGGCGCCGCCGGAGCCGGGCGTGGACGGCGGTGTGGCGGCGGGCGCCAGCACGGACAAGGCGCCGGCGATTTCGCCACCGTCGACAGGTACGGCGACACCGCTCCGGTCTGCCCATTCAAGTTGAACCGGCGTTCCCATCCGGTCCGATGAGGAACCCGAGATGGCGAGCGTCCGGACTGACCCGCCGGTGACCAGCGCGTTGCCGCCGACAAGCACGTCGACTGTGCCGTCGGATTGCTCGCGGACAGTGCCCCCGACGAGTCCGGCAATCTTGTCCGTGAGCTTGGCCCGTGCATCGATCAGTTCATTGGCCGACCCGCCGGCGGCCAGGGTAGACCGGATAGTGGTGTTGTACGAAGCGACCTGGGCGGCGGCCGCGTTGACGGCGTCCACATTGTCGGAGACCTGGGCGCGGGTCCTGCTCCACTGCGAGTCGAGGGCCTGGTACGCGGAGGAGATCTTGTCCGTCACGGAGTTAGCGGCATTGAGCAGAAGCCCTTTCGGGCCGTCCTCCGTGGGCTGGTTGGCAGCGGCTTGCCACGCGGACCAAAAACCCTGCAAAGCGGTCGAGATGCCGTTCTCTCCGGGCTCCTGAAGCACGCCTTCAATGCCCTGCAGAGCGGACGAACGAACACTTGCGTAGCCGGCTTGGGCTCCGGCCGAGCGGACGGTGCCGTCGAGGAAGCTGCTGCCGAGCCGTGCGATGGCGTCCACCGAAACACCCTGGCCGGGCTGCAGTGTACCGCCGCTGAAGAGCCCGCGGGCAGGCGCGGCCAGCGAGGACTGCTCTACACGTTGACGGGTGTATCCCTCGGTGGCGGCATTGGCGATGTTCTGCCCAGCCACGTTCATGCCTTGCTGGGCAGCGGTCAACCCGCGGTAGGCGGTGTTCAGGGCGCCGAAGGTGCTCATGGTCGCTTCCTTAGAATTGCTGGTCGAAGATGCGGGAACCGGCGGATTGCCCGGTCTTGCCGTGGGCGTCGTAGGTGCCGGCTGCGGCCGCGGGGTTGAGGTCGGCAAGCGACTCCTGCGTGGAGCGCACCGCTGTGCGCAGGTACTGCTCGTTGGAATCCCGCAGTTCCTTGATTAGGGCGGTCTGGCGGGTCAGTGCCGTCAGGTGCGCAGTAAGGACCTCGGCCCAAGCGCCTTCCGGGGCGGCGGCGGCGAGTTCGGCCAGCGAGGCGTCGGTGGGGAGTCCCCAGACCTCGGCGACGACGGCCGCTTCGATGGTGCGGGCCAGGCTCGCCTGGGAGAGGTGACCCAACACCTGCTCCACTTCCTTGGTCCCGTGGGGCAGCCAGCGGGACTTGCCCGAGGTCAGCAACAGCTGTTCTTCCTCAAGCTTGAAAGTCAGAACGTCCAGGAGTTCACGCTCCCGCCACAGCAGGGCTGAAAGTTCGTGGATGGCCATGGTCCGGACGGCTCCCTCATGTGTGAATGGTGCGAGTGACTGGTGCGGTGGTGTCCCGAAGCGTCTATGTCATCGTGCGGACGATGCGCCAACAGCTGGGCTCGTAGAAACTATCGGCGGGGCCGGGGGATCCGTTAGCGGAATAAGACTGGTAACACGGGGAATTTGGCGCGAAGGAAAATCCGAAAACAATTTTGGATTTCTCCTTACCTGTGCTTCCCAAGTGGCGATAACTACTCCTGAAGGCCCACGGACGGGCCATCGCATACAGTCCCACTCACGGAGGAAACATCATGGGCTTCGTTATTAACAACAACCTCGCGGCTAACAACTCGTACCGTAACCTCAACGCTACTCAGAGCGACCTTTCCAAGTCATTGGAGAAGCTGTCCACCGGCCTGCGCATCAACCGTGCAGCTGACGATGCAGCCGGTCTTTCAATCTCCGAGGGCCTGAAGTCTCAGGTCAGCGGTTCTGCCCAGGCAGCCCGCAACGCTCAGGACGGCATCTCGGTTATTCAGACCGCGGAAGGCGCCCTGACCGAGGTCCACTCCATTCTGCAGCGTATGCGCGATCTCGCTGTCCAGGGCGGTAATGACACGAACAATGGCGACGCTCGCACAGCGATCCAGACCGAAGCTGACGCCCTCGGCAAGGAACTCGACCGCATCACGACGTCGACGAACTTCGCTGGAATCAAGCTGCTCGATGGTTCGGCAGGCGCTGCGACGAACGGAAAGCTCAGCATCCAGGTCGGCGCGGATGGCTCGGCCGACAATGTGATCTCGGTTGATCTCGGAAACGCTGCTACCAGCATCAACACGGGCGGCAAGACGTTCTCCTCGACGACCGGTGCTACCGACTTCAAGGTGGACACGGCTGCGAACGCAACGCAGACCATCGCCGATCTTGACGCCAGCATCAAGGCGGTTTCCACGCAGCGTGCTGACCTCGGCGCCTCCCAGAACCGCCTCGAGCACACGGTTAAGTCCCTGAATGTTGCCGGCGAAAACCTGCAGGCCGCTCAGTCCCGCATCGCCGACGTCGACATGGCTCAGGAAATGGTCAAGTTCACCAAGGCCAACATCCTGTCCCAGGCTGGCACCGCCATGCTGGCCCAGGCAAACCAGTCCAGCCAGGGTGTTCTTTCCCTCCTGCGCTAAGCCCGGTTCCGGCAGTCCGGTAGTCCAGAAATGAGTCTGCCACCCTGATCGGACGAAGAGACACCCCCGATCACTATGCTGCGGAAGGGCCGGACGATGGCATAACCATCGTCCGGCCCTTACGTGCAGTATTTGTATTTAGAAACAGCATCAGCAACAAAGCAGATTTTGACAGCAAGGGGAGGCAGCGATGGGGATCTCACTCGACGGACTGGCCAGCGGGCTCGATACCACCGCGCTTATCAGCTCCATCATGCAGTCGGAAGCAATCCCGCAAACGCTGCTCAAGAACAAGTCCTCGGACATCCAATCCATGGTGTCCGCGCTCCAGGGACTCAACAGCAAAGTAGCCGCCCTCGCGACGCAGGCCACGGCCGCAGCCAAGCCGGGCGCCCTGGACCTTTACACCGCGACTACGAGCAGCGACAAGGTCGTGGCCACCACTACTGCCGCCGCCAAAGCAGGCTCCATCGACTTCCAGGTAAACCAGCTGGCGCAGACCCAGGTCACCGTGACACCCAAAGTGAACGCCGTGGTTGGGTGGCCGTACACCACCATGACGATCAACAGCGGGGGCAAGGACTATACGATCGAGCCGCTCGGGAGCAACCTCGACGACGTCGTTACCGCAGTGAACGCCGCGGGCGCCGGCGTAACTGCAACAAAAGTGGCCGTCGGCGGCGGGGACTTCCGAATCCAGTTCGCCGCCACGAAGTCCGGCGAGGCCGGTGCCTTCACTATTTCCGATGCCGGCACGACTTTCACGGATGTCAAGACCGCTCAAGACGCAGAGATCACCCTCTGGCCGACGAGTCCAACTGCCGCTCAGGTCGTGAAATCTTCGACCAACACCTTCACCGACCTTCTGCCTGGCGTGACCCTCACCGCCAAAGAAGTGACCGCCGCTCCCGTGACCCTCACCGTTGCCCGGGACGACGCCGGGATCACGAAGCTGGCCTCGAATCTAGTCGACGGTGTCAACGGCATTTTCTCCCTCGTGGCGAGCAAAACCGCGGTGAGCACTACGACCAACACCAGCGGCACCACCACGAGCGCCGGGGTTTTTGCGGGCGACAGCACCGTGCGTTCGGTGAACCAAAGCATTCTCTCGGCCGCATCACTGCCAGTCGGCACCCCGCCGCGGTCGCCGTCGGAAATCGGCATCAGCATCACCAAGACCGGCACCATGGAATTCGACGCCACAAAGTTTGCTGCCGCCCTGGCCGCTGATCCCGCAGGCACTGCGGCTAAGGTCCAGGAGATCGCCGGGCGCATCGCCAGTGCGGCCACCGCGGCGTCGGACAAGTACGACGGCACGTTGACCACCACCATCACCGGCCAGCAGTCCGAGGTCCGTGACCTTGCGAATCGGATCGGCGACTGGGACACCCGCCTCGCCTCCCGCCAAGCCACCCTGAAGAGCACCTACTCGGCCCTTGAGGTGGCGCTCAGCAACATGAAGGCCCAGCAGACGTGGCTCTCCTCCCAACTCGCCGGCCTCTCCTCAGGAAGTAGTTCAGCATGACCACCACGTCCTACGGAAGCGCGGCTCAGCGCAACCAGTACCTCGAAGACTCCGTCATGTCGGCGCCGCCGGCGCGCCTGCTCACCATGCTCTACGACCGCCTCCTCCTGGACCTCGGCCGCGCGGAAACCGCGCAGCAGGCCGCCAACTGGCCCGTCGCCTCGGAAAACCTCCTGCATGCCCAAGCCATCATTGCCGAGCTCGTCTCGTCCTTGAAGACTGATTCCTGGGATGGCGCAGACGGGCTGATCGGCGTCTATAACTACGCCTTTACGGCCCTGGTCAACGCCAACATCCAGCGCGACCCGGCTTTGACCCGCGAAGCCATCGAACTGATGGAACCCTTGCGCCAGGCCTGGCACGAGGCCGCGGCCGTCATCCCGGCGCCTGCCACCGCCAGCCGCGGAACCGACGCAACCTTCCCCGCCGCAGCCCCCACCGCCTTCTCGGCAGCCAGAGCCTGGAACTCCCAGCCCGGAACAGGTGGCGGGAGCCTCGGTTTTGGCTGAGCGGGCTGACGCGGATACCGGCCTTGAGGAAGCCGGTGACAACCACACCGCCGCAACCCTGCCCGAATCCGCGGCCGCTGACACAGCCCTGACGGCTTGGACGGCTATCTTGGATGTGCTCGAAATGGCGGTGCAGGCCGCCGAACGTACCTTGAAGGATCCTCTGGGCCCGCTGTCCGCCGCAGCGCCTCACCACGTGGCGCCGCTGCCCGTGGAACGCTGGACACCGCCTTCCCGGCCCGGACCGTTGCCGGCGGCCGCGCGGCGTCGCGCGGCCGCGCTGGCCGCAGCCCAGGAACGTGTTGCGCACCGGCTCGATGAAGCCCGAATGGACGTGGCCCGTCAGCTCCAAGCGGTGTCCTCAGTGCCCGGTGTGGGCGAGTCTTCGGCCGCGATCTACCTCGACGTCAACGGCTGAAATCTCCTCAGCTCAAATCTTCGAAAGAACTGTTGCATTTTCACCTAACGCGGCGCTGACCAGTGCCGATAACCACTGTTAGAGCACGGATCGCTCGCTTACCGGCCACGGATCGGCCACCCCCACCTTTCCCAGGCAGGACTCTGTGCTCGAATCCGTGACTTCCGCCGCCTTGGCCAGTGCCATGGACGGGCTGGCATTGCGCCAGCGCACCATCGCGAACAACATCGCGAACATCAACACGCCGAATTACCACGCGAAGCGCGTCAGCTTTGAGGACGCCCTCGCGGCGTCGGTGAAGTCCGGGGACGGCAGCGTCCAGGCAACCACCGCAGAGTCCCTGGAGCCCACCCAGCTCAACGGCAACAACGTCAACTTGGACACCGAAACGCTATCCAACATCGACACCGTGCTGCGCTTCCAATTCGCCGCCCGCGCCGTCAACACCGAATTCACCGCCGTTCGCTCCGCCCTGAGGACCAGCTGATGACTTTCGACGCTATCGGCATTGCAGGCTCCGCCCTCACCGTCCACCGCAAGTGGCTCGATGCTGTCTCGGACAACCTCGCCAACATGAACAACGCCTCGGCCACGTCCGGCCCTGCCTTCCAGGCCCGGTACGTCGAGGCCGCCGAAGGCTCGGAGGGCTCGGGCGTGTACGTCAAGAGCACCCAGCTCGGAAACGCCGCGGGCAGGATCGTCTACCAGCCGGATCACCCGCTGGCGGACGCCAACGGCAACGTCAAGTACCCGGACATTGACATGGCCGAACAGATGGGCGCGCTCATCATCGCCCAGCGCGGCTACCAGGCAAACGCACAGGTAGTGGATCGCGCCCGCGAAACTTACATGGCCGCCCTTGAGATTGGACGCTCCTAATGACTGTCGCCCCCATCGCCCCCGTCCAGGGTGTCCTGCCAACAAGCTATGTCACCGGCGCAAGCAACGGAGCGGCCCCGGTTGCCGGCACGGACGGCTCCGCCTTTGCAACGTCCCTCACCGGCGCGGTGGATAACCTCCAGCAGCTGCAGTCGACGTCGAACCAGCTGGCTGTCTCTGCCGTCACCGGCAACCTGGACGACATCCACACCGCGACGCTGGCCGCTACCCGCGCCCAGGTGACGCTCGAGCTCATGGCCACCGTGCGCAATAAGGGCGTTGACGCCTTCAACGAGATCATGAGGATGCAGGCCTGATGCCTCCGCAGATAACCGCCTTCTTCCAGCGCTTCGGCGCGAGCCTGAAGAGCTTCACCGCCGGCCAGCGCACCTTGGCCGTGCTTGGCGCTGCCCTGCTGGTGGTCGGCATTGTGGCTTTGTCCGCCTGGCTCACCCGCCCGGTGCTCACCCCCCTGTTTTCCGGCCTCCAGATCACCGACGCAAACGGCATCGTCGAACAGCTCCGCAAGGACAACGTTCCGTACGAGCTCAGCGACGGCGGATCCACCATCCTGGTGCCGCAGGACAAGGTCTACGACGAACGCCTCAAGGCCGCGGCCGCGGGCCTGCCGACTGCCGCCGCCACCGGGTACTCCCTGCTGGACAAGATGGGCGTGACGTCCTCGGAGTTCCAGCAGTCCGTGACGTACAAACGCGCCCTCGAGGGCGAACTTGCCAGCACGATCTCCGCCATGGACGGCGTGAAAACCGCCGCCGTCCGGCTCGCTATCCCCGAAAAGACGGTGTTTGTGTCCAAGACTCCGGACACCACCGCCTCGGTGTTTATTGAAACCGACGCCGGAGCCACCCTGTCCAGTGACCGCGTGCAGGCGATCGTCCACCTGACCTCTGCCGCCATCGAAAACCTCAAACCCGCCAACGTCTCCGTGGTCGATTCCCAGGGCAACGTGCTGTCCACTGTTGGCGGCGGGACCGCAGGCTCGTCCACCAAGCAGGCCAGCGACTACCAGCAGCGCACTTCGGACGCCGTCAAGGCCGTCATGGACCGCGTAGTGGGCCCGGGGAACTCCACGGTCGCCGTCGCCGCCGATGTGACGGGCGAATCCGCACAGCAGAAGAGCGAAACTTTCTCCAACACCGCCGGCGCCCTGCCGCTCAGTGAATCGTCCAAGACCGAGAAATACACCGGAACCGGGGGAGGGGCCGCCGGCGTCCTCGGCCCGGACAACATCGCTGTGCCTGGCAACACAAGTGGAAACGGCAACTTCGATTCCTCCACCGCGACCAAGAACAACGCCGTCAACAAGGTCACCGAGGACCGGGTCATCCCGGCCGGTGCCATCAAGCGGCAGACCATCTCCGTAGCCGTCAGCCAGGCTGCCGCCGGCGGCCTGAACCTCGCTTCGCTGAAGAACCTGGTCACCTCCGCAGCCGGAGCCGACACCGCGCGCGGCGACGTTGTCACCGTTGAGGTTGTGCCGTTCAGCACCGCCGCCGCCGACGACGCCGCCAAAGCGCTCGCCGATGCCAAGGCCAACGCCGAAGCCGAAAAGCAGGCCGCGTTCTTCGGCACCATAGTCACCGCGGGCAGCATCCTGCTGGGCCTGCTGATCCTGGCCCTGGTGGTCACGATCATCCTGCGGCGGCGCCAGAAGCGCGAGCCTGTGGACCTCGGCGAACGCCTGGACCTGGAGATCATGCCCGTGGCACCGCCCGTGGTGGCCCTTCCCCCCGCCCCAGCGACGTCGGCGATCCCGATCACCGCCCTGCCCCCGCTTCCCGGCCCGAGCATCGAGCAGCTGGAATCCGAGCGCCGCCGGTTTGAGATCGACAGCATGGTCGCCGCCAACCCGGAGCGGGCCGCCGATTACCTGCGCAGCCTCATGGATGACAGGCAATCGGTATGAAAACAGCCGATACGCTCCTCTCCGGCACCCAGCGTGCCGCCGTCGTCCTGATGCAGATGAGCCCCGAGAATGCCGCCAAAGTCATGGCCCAGCTCACGGACACCGAGGCGGAGGAAATTGCCGGGGAGATCGTCAAGCTCCGCAAGGTGGACCCGGACGTCGCCGAGCAGATCATGAAGGACTTCCACCAGACCGCGCTGACCAGCCCGCGCCAGGCCCGGGGCGGCCGGGAACTCGCCGAGGGCTTGCTGGAGGCGTCCTTTGGCTCGGAAAGGGCCGCCGGACTCATGAACCGTCTCACGGTCAACATGGCTGGCAAGTCCTTTGAGTTCCTCGAAGACATCGAGCCCGTGCAGGTCCTGGCCCTGATCGACGGAGAACTGCCGCAGACCATCGCCCTGGTCCTCGCCCACCTCAGCCCGCGCAAGGCCTCGGCCGTGATGTCCGGGCTGCCCGGCTCCCTGCGCGCCGACGTCGCCCTCAGCATCGCCACCATGGGATCCGGCGCGCCCGAGGCGATCGGGATCGTCGCCGACACTCTCAAACTCCGCGGCGGCGCCGCTGTGTCCCAGCAGGCCTCCAAGGTGGTCGGCGGCATCCAGCCGCTGCTGGAGATCATCAACCGGACCGACGCCGGCACGGAACGGTCCGTGCTGGACGGCCTGGACCTGCTCGATCCCGACCTTGCGGTGGAGATCCGGGCCCAGATGGTGACGTTCGACGACATCGTCAAACTGGAGCGCCGCGACGTGCAGCTGGTGCTGCGCGGACTCGACGCCGCCGTCCTGGCGATGGCCATGAAGGGCGCCTCCGAGCCGGTCCTGGAAACCATCACCACCAACGTCTCCGGGCGCAACCTGGAAATCCTCGAATCCGAGATCGCCGGCCTGGGGCCGCTGCGGGCCTCGCAGATCGAAGAGGCGCGGGCCGCCGTCGTCCGGTCCATCCGCGAGCTCGAGGCCGAAGGCCAGATCACCATCCAGCGCGGGGACGAGGAAGACTATGTCTACTGACAGCGGCGCTGCCCCTGCCCCGGCGCGCATCGTCTTCCCCTCGCTGCGGTCAAGTGGCCCGGCCGCCGAGCAGGCTGGCTACACCGAGGGCCACGCCGCCGGCTATGCGGCAGGAGTGCGTGCCGCTGCGAAGGAACAGCGCCGCTGGCGGGACCGGATGGCCGCGGAACAGGCCGCCTCCCTGGCCGCCGGGCAACAGGACCTGGACCGTGCCGTACGTGCCCTTGCCGTCGCGCGGACCGATTTTTCGCACCGCAACGTGCAGGCCCTGCAGGACGCCGAGGAAATCCTGGCCCGCACGGCCCTGGAACTGGCGGAGGCCATCCTCGGCTACGAATTGGCCGAAGGCACCCGGACCGCCCGTGCCGCCCTGGCCCGCGCCCTTTCCGGGAACGATGCCGCAACGGTGCTGGCCATCCGGCTGCACCCGGCGGACATCGATGTCCTCAGCCGGGAAGGCCAGGACCTACCCGCCGGGCTGCCGCTCATCGCGGACCCCTCCCTGGGCCGCGGCGACGCGAAGGTCGAGTACCAGCAGGGCTGGTTCGATGCCAGCCTCCGCACAGCCCTGGGGCGTGCCCGCACGGCACTCTTGGGAGAGGCGCAGTTGGGAGAGGCACTGTTGGGACAGGCCGGACAGGCCGACGCCGATCCTGCCGGCGGCATTGCCGCCGGAACTCCCGGTGATTATCCCGGCGGCGCTTACCGGGGACAGGCATGATCGCCGAGTGGCGCCCGAAAGGTGCCGACTATGCCGCCGCGCTGGCCGCGGCTGCTCCGCAACGGGTTGGCGTCGTCACTTCAGTGATCGGACTGGGCCTGGAAGTGTCAGGACTGGATTGCGCGCTGGGCGACCTCGTGACCGTGGGGGAGAACCCGGGCCTTGACGCCGAAGTCGTCGCCGCACTGGACGGCTCCGTGCGCTGCATGCCGCTGGGTCGGCTGGCCGGCGTGGCCGCCGGTGATCCCGTCCGTACCAAGGGCAGCGCGGTGCTGGTTCCCACCGGGCCGGGTCTGTTCGGCCGCGTCCTTGACGGCCTGGGACGGCCGATCGACGGCAAGGGCCCACTGCTCAGCGGACCGCGCGTGCCGATCGACAACGAGGCGCCCAACGCCATGAAACGCGCCCGCATCGACACCGCGCTGCAGACCGGCGTGCGCGTCCTGGACACCATGACGACGCTCGGCAAGGGCCAGCGCATGGGCCTGTTTGCGGGCTCGGGCGTCGGCAAATCCTCCCTGCTCTCCATGATCGCCCGGGGGACCGACGCCGAGGTCTCGGTGATCGCCCTCGTGGGCGAACGCGGCCGCGAAGTCCGTGAATTCCTCGAGGACGACCTCGGCGCCGCCGGCCTGGCGCGCTCCGTGGTGGTGGTCGCCACCTCCGACGAACCAGCCCTCATGCGCATGCGCGCAGCCTTCACCGCCACCAGGATCGCCGAGTCCTTCCGTGACCAGGGCCAGGATGTGGTCCTCATGATGGACTCCCTCACCCGCGTCGCCATGGCCCAGCGCGAGATCGGCCTCTCGGCCGGCGAGCCCCCGGCCACCCGCGGCTACCCGCCGTCGACCTTCTCCATCCTGGCGCGGCTGCTGGAACGCGCCGGCACGGCCGAAACCGGCTCTGTCACCGGCATTTACACCGTGCTGGTGGATGGCGATGACCACAACGAGCCCATCGCCGACGCCGCCCGGTCCATCCTGGACGGCCACGTGGTCCTGGACCGCAAGCTTGCCATCACGGGCCACTTCCCGTCCGTGGACGTGCTCGGCTCCGTGTCCCGGGTGGCCAGCAAGGTCAATTCGCGGCCCCAACTCGAGTCAGCGGCCACGCTCCGCCGGGTCCTCGCGGCCCGCAAGGCGGCGCAGGACCTGATCGACGTCGGCGCCTACCAGACCGGGACCAACCCGCTGGTGGACGCAGCGCTGAACCACGAGCACGACGTCAGCGGCTTCCTCCAGCAGCCGATGGACGAATCCACGGCCCACCCCGAGTCCTGGCAGCGGCTCGGCTACCTCACTTCGATCCTGGGAGCAGCAGCATGAACCGCGAATTTTCTCTAGCTGGCCTCCTGCGCCTCCGCCAGCTCCAGCAGGACCAGGCGGCGACCGGGCTGGCCCGCGCGCGCTCACGTTCCAGCTCCGTGCGGGTACGCGAGGCCGCCGCCCGCCGCGAGCTTGCGGCCACGGATGACCCCATCTCCAGCTCGGCATCCTTGCGCGCTGTGGCCGCCGCCCGCTCGTCCTCGCACAGCATGCTCGCGGACCTGCAGAACCTCACGCACCTGGCCGAGGTTGACGAGGCCAAGGCCCGCGCGGAGTTCATCGCGGCCCGGACGCGGTCCGTGGGGCTGGAAAAACTGGAAGCCCGCCACGACGCCGAGGTCAACTCCGCGGACCTGCGCGCCGAACAATCCGCCCTGGACGAGATCGCCTCGACGCTCTGGCACCGCGACGAACTGCAGGTGAAGCCATGAGCATGACCGAAGCGATCAGCCGGATGCAGGGCATTCAGTCCATGATTGCGGAACTGAGCCGGCCCGCGGCCACGGAAACAAGCGCCGCCAAGGCTGCGGCGGCGACCTCGCTCGCGACCGCGACGGGCACAGGCGACTCCGGCACGTTCACCCAGGCACTTGCCGCGGCGTTGGGCGGGAACGGCACAACGGATGCCGCTTCCCTCACGGACGGCCTGGGCCTCGGCACGTCACTGGGGCTCGGCGGCACGACGGCGGCCGGGACCGCCGCGCTCACTGGCGCCCAGTCCACGGGAACCATACACACCGGCGGTGCCGCCACCGGCAACGACGTCGTGTCAGTGGCAAAGAAGTACATCGGTGTTCCCTATGTGTGGGGCGGAACCAATCCGGCCACCGGCATGGACTGCTCCGGCTTCACCCAGAGGGTCTTCAAAGACCTCGGTGTGGAGCTTCCCCGCGTGGTGAGCGACCAGATGCGCCAGGGCACCCCGGTGGCCTCCCTCGCCGAGGCGAAACCCGGAGACCTTCTGGTGAGCTTCGGCGGCAACCACATTTCCATCTACCTGGGCAACGGGAAGGCAATCGACGCTCCGGTGCCCGGCAAAACCATCCAGATCCGCGATGCCTGGGAGCAGCAGTCCAACCTGACCTCCATCCGGCGCATCGTTCCCGCAGGGACGGCATCATGAAGGCCGCAGCATCGATGGCTCTCGCGGCTGCGCCGGCAACAGCCGCACCGGCCCGGGCAGCCCGGCAGGGCACGGAACCGCGGGGCGGCAACGGGAACCCGGAGGCCGCGTCCTTTGACGCCGTCCTCAACGACGTCCAGGGTGCAGAAGGCAACGGCAGCGCTGCCGGGCCGGGCACCGCCACTGAAGTACCGGTGACCGACGACGGGGCGCCGGAACGTCCGGAGCGCGACGGCGGCGCGGATCTCGCTTCGCCGGCCGGCCCCGCCGGAAACCCCGTGACGGCTGACGCCGCCCCTTCTTGGGCCGCTCCGGGAACCGATGCCGCCTCGGCTGCCGGCCCTGGGCCTGCGCAGATTGCCTCAGTCCAGGTCGCCCCAGTCCAGGTCGCCCCAGTCCAGTACGCAACGGCTCAGCTCTCCTCGGCCCAGTTCGTCTCCCTTACCCAGACAGGACCGTCAGCCCAGGCCCGTGCGTCAGCGCAGCCCGGACAGGCAGCGCAGGCCCTTGCGCCGGCGTCGGATCGTATCGATCGTTCCCCTGCTCCGGGACAGACCGGCGCCGCCTCCGTAACCGCGGCCGTTCATCCGGCCGTTCCTCCCGCCGTTCTTCCCGCCGCGGTGGCGGCCGCCGCCGCCCAGGGCCCAGTTATCGCGGCCACTGGATTGTCCGCGACGCTGCAGCAGAGGCCTGTCTCCGTCCCCGACCGGACCGTGCGGGAGGGCAACCCGCCCGCCGGTGCGGCCGCACAGACCATGGGCGCAATCCCATTTGCCGGGGCTGCCAGCGGATCCATTGCGCCCGGCGCCCTGCCAGCCACCGCCCCGGTTTCCGCCCCTGCAGCTGCCCCTGCCTCCGCCCAGATTTCTACACCGGCCGCCGCGTCTGCCATCGCTGTGGCCTCTCCGCCGGTTTCATCGGTCTCCGGCACGGAGGGGACCACTGCTGCGCCCGATCTCGCCCAGGTGGCCAGCGGGTCGCCCGCGGCTGCATCTACCGTTGGAGTCCCGGCCGCCACCGTGGAGGCGGCCCCCGCCGCCTCCACCACACCGGCCAAAGCGGTAGCAATGACCGCGTCAGGACTTGGCGGACGTGGTTCTGTGCATGAGGCTTCGCCAGCGGGCACCGCCTCAGCGGCAACCGGGCCCGCGGGCAACGGGACAGGCGCCACCGCCGTAACCACCGTCGTCGCTGCCGTCGCGCCGCCCGCGTCTGGGCAAGCCCCGACCGCCACCGCCGCCACCGCCGCCAGCGCCGTGGGTAGCGCCGTGGCTCCCGCGGCCGCTCCGGCGCGCGCCGACGTCCTGTCAGGTCCGGCCGCCGCGCCGGCGGGCAAGCCCGCAGAGACACCGTCCGCTCCGGACAACACGGGCCCGGCGCTGGCAGTAACACCCGCCCAGCCGCCCACGGCCGCAACGGTGAGTCAGCCTGCGTTCCAGCCCGCAGCCCAGCCTGTGTCACAGCCTGCGTCCCAGCCGGCCCCCCAGTTCGCGGCGGCCCTCCAGCCGCAGCTGGCCAAACCGCTCTTCACGCTCGTGGGGGCGCCGCACGGCCAGCACATCATGACGCTCAAGGTCAGCCCTGAAGATCTCGGCCCGCTGACGGTCCGGGCCCAGATCGACGCCGCGGGCGTCCGGATTGAGCTCTTCGCCCCGGGCGACGCCGGACGTGAAGCGGTCCGCGGCATCCTGCCTGACCTCCGCAAGGAACTCCGCGACGCCGGATTCGGGGCCAGCCTCAGCCTTTCAGATCACAGCGGCCCGGGAGGCTCCGGACTGAGCGGGGGCCACAACGGCACCGGCCAGGACCGGGCCGGCTCCGGCGCCCAGTTCGCCGCCGGCCGTGACCCCGGCGGTGGCGGCTCCGGCCCGGGCGGCCGGAACGGGCCGTCCGAGCCGAGGCCCGGACACCGCTGGGACGCGCTGGCCGATGATCAAGCCCTGCGCACCGCAAGAAAATTGAACGGCCCCCAAACCACCCTCGACATTCTTGTCTGACACGAAGGAACGCGACTTATGACGATTCAGCCGATCGCATCCCAGCCGGTAACGGCGGTGGGGGAGGCCTCCCAGGCATCCGCCGTGCGGACACCTGCGCAGAGCATGGATGCCAACGTGTTCATGCAGTTGCTCGTGACGCAGCTCAAGAACCAGAACCCGAGCGCGCCCATGGACACCAACCAGATGATGAGCCAGACACTCCAGCTCTCCATGATGGAAAAAATGACCGAGCTGACCACCAACAGCAAGGAGGGATTCTCCCTCCAGATGCGGACGGCAGCCGCCCAGCTGATCGGACACTCGGTCGGCTACACCCTCGCGGATGGCACCACCGGGGCCGGCATCGCCAAGTCCGTCTCCTACGCGGGCTCGGTCCCGTCCGTCATGATCGGCGACCTCGCCGTTCCCCTCGACTCCGTCACCGGGCTCACTGCTCCGGCCGCTTCCTAACCAGTTTCTTCACCCGTAGAAAGGCAGTTCCCATGCTCCGCTCGCTGTACTCCGGAATCTCGGGCCTTCGCGCCCACCAGACCATGCTGGACGTTACCGGCAACAACATCGCCAACGTCAACACCGCCGGCTTCAAGGCCTCCTCCACCCAGTTCCAGGACACCCTGTCCCAGCTGCAGCAGGGCGCCACCGGCCCGCAGCCCGCGACCGGCGGCAGCAACCCGGCCCAGATCGGCCTCGGCGTCCGGGTGGCCGGTGTCACCACCAACTTCTCCCAGGGCTCTTCGCAGAGCACCGGCCGCGCCAGCGACATGATGATTTCCGGTGACGGCTTCTTCGTCACCAGCAAGGGCGGCAGCCAGCTGTTCACCCGAGCCGGTGCGTTCAGCCCGGACGCGGCTAACCAGCTGGTGAGCCCCGACGGCGGCATCCTGCAGGGCTGGACCGCCACCAACGGCGTCATCAACGCTGGCTCTCCGGTCGGCGACATCACGCTGAACCCCAACACCATGGTGGCCAAGGCCACGGATACGGTGACGCTGGACGGGAACCTGCCCAGCGACGTCGCAAATGGCACCAAACTGGACCGTGTCGTCAATGTCTACGACGCCAACGGGAAGGAAAGCAGCCTGACGCTGACGTTCACCAAAACGGGGGCAGGCTGGGATGCTTCCGGCGACGGCGGCGCAACAAACGCGGGTTCCCTGGCCTTCACCAACGGGAAGCTGAACGCTGGTGCCCCCATCGCCATCAACGGCATCACGATCGACGTCTCCAAGGTCTCCGGCTACGCCACCATGAGCTCGCTGGCCGTCAGCGGCCAGAACGGTGCCGCCGTCGGCAAGCTCGAGTCCTACTCGCTGGGCAGCGACGGCTCCCTGATCGGGTCGTTCAGCAACGGCATCAAGCAGGTCCTGGCCAAGATCGCCCTCGCCAAGTTCACCAACCCGGCCGGCCTGGAGAAGGCCGGCGGCTCCTCCTACGTGGCAACCGGCAACTCCGGCGGCGTGCAGCTCGGTGCCGCGGGCGACCCCGGCATCGGCACCCTGACCAGCGGCTCACTGGAAATGTCGAATGTTGACCTGTCGCAGGAGTTCACCAACCTGATCGTTGCCCAGCGCGGCTTCCAGGCCAACGCCCGCATCATCACCACCTCCGATGAGGTCCTGCAGGAACTGACCCAGCTCAAGCGCTAGTCCCCCTGGCGCTAACCCCCCACCCCCCGCGTTGCCCTATCACGTACGGCTGTCACCTTTTAGCAGCCAAAAGTGATAGGGCAACGGGTCTGTTAAGGCAGAGGGCAGGGGGCGCGGGCAGGGCCGGGGGCTCGCCGTCAGGCAGGCTGCCAGGACACGGGAAGTTGTTTCACTCCGTAAACGATTGTGCTTTCCATCCGCTCCAGCTGCGCCTCGGGAGCCACGGCCAGCCCGGGCAACCGGGAGAGCACTGCCTGCAATGCGATCCTGGCCTCGAGCCGGGCCAGGGGCGCGCCGAGGCAGAAGTGGACGCCCTGCCCGAAGGCGAGGTGCCGGTTCGGTGAGCGTCCGACGTCGAACACCTCAGGGTGCGGGAACTGCTCCCCGTCACGGTTCGCCGAGCCGATCCAGGCCACGATCGGCGAGCCCGCAGGGATGGGCAGGCCGCGCAGGGTCGTGTCGACGGCGGAGATCCGGTACATGGACTGCACGGGGGAGCGGTACCGCAGCACTTCTTCGATCGCCTGCGGGAGCAGCGCCGGCTCGGCGATCAAGCGCTCCGCTGTGCCCGGCGCTTCGGTGAAGCACAGCACCGCATTGCCGATCAGGTTGGTGGTGGTTTCATTGCCGGCAACGAGCAGGAGGGCGCAGAATCCGAGCAGCTCCATGACGCTGAGCTTCTGCCCGTCGATCTCGGCGGCGAGGAGCGCGCTGATGAGATCATTGCCCGGCTGGCGGCCCCGCTGCTCGATCATGCCCGTGAAGTACTCCGCCATTTCCCGGTGCGCGGCCATGTGTCCGGTCTCGTCGGCGCCCGGGCGGGTCTGGCTCACGATCACGTCGGACCACTGTTTGAACCGGTCCCGGTCCGCGGCCGGGATGCCCATCAGCTCCGCGATCACGATCACCGGCAACGGATAGGCCAGCCGGTCGATCAGGTCCGCGGCGCCGGCACCGACCACCGGGTCCAGCAACTCGTCGCTGAGTTCCGAGATCCGCGGGCCGAGCGCTTCCACTGACCGTGGGGTGAACGCCTGGGACACCAGGGAACGCAACTGGCGGTGCCGGGGAGGGTCGGTGTTAATCAGGCTGGCGGCGAAGAGCTGGCCCGTTTCGGAGGGGTTGTCCCCGCCGATCCGGGAAGAAAACGTGGCGTGCTCGGACAGGACACGCTGCACGTCGTCGTAGCGGAACACGTGCCACACCCCGGTCTCCTGGTCCTGGAAAACGGGTTCACTGTGGCGCATGGCTTCGTAGCGGGGAAACGGGTTCAACGGCTGCTCCAGAGCCGGAAATGGCACCATGGCTGGCCTTCCTGACGAGGCGGACGGCCGTCGCTTGCTGGGACTGGACCAACTGCAAGGGACGAGTTGCCACCGAGCAGGCGTCCGACGGGGCGGGCCGCGCGGCCCCGTCAGCCCCCACCCTAATACGGCGCAACAGCCTTGGCATGGGGATTCTGGCCCAACTCCGCCAGCTGGCGGAACCGGCACGTTGCCGCGGCGCCTAACGAAGGGGCCGGTCCTGCCGACAGTACGGAGGAGAACACCCTTCCCCTCACAGAGCAGAATCGGCCCATGATCGTCGTCACACGCCTCAACGGAACGCGCTTCGCGGTCAATCCGGACCTCATTGAACGCATCCACGAGAGCCCGGATACGCACTTGGTGACGCTCGACGGCGCCGCCTACGTGGTGCTGGAAAGCCTCGCCGAAGTGGTGGAGCTCATCGCCGACTACCGGGCATACATCCTGAGCAAGGCCCGGGACTTTCCGGCCATCACCGGATATCCACTCAGCCTGGTCCGGACCGACGATCAGGACGACGACCCCTCCGACGACGGCGCCGGCCCCACGGCGCCCGCGCAACCCAGAAAGTAACGATGGATCCCGCAACAGTCATCGGACTGCTCCTCGCCTTTGGCTCCGTTATCGCCATGGTGTCGCTCGAGGGCGCCAGCCTGTCAGCGCTGCTCCTCCCCGCCCCCATGATCCTGGTCTTCGGTGCCACGCTCGCCGTCGGGATCGCTGGAAACACCATCAAGGATGTTCTCCAGGCGTTCAAAGCCCTCCCCAAGATGTTCCTCGGCAAGACCGCCAAGCCGCAGGAAAGCATCGACCAGATGGTCCGCTTCGCGGAGAAAGCCCGCAGCGAGGGCCTGCTGTCCCTGGAAGAGGAAGCGGCCAGCGTCAAGGACCCCTTCCTGGCCCGTGCCCTGCAGAACATAGCCGACGGCACCGACGCCGAGGACCTCCGGATGCTGATGGAGGACGAGATCGATTCGAAGGCCCGCAGCGACCACGCCAACTCCAAATTCTTCGCGAGCCTCGGCGGCTACGCTCCCACCGTGGGCATCATCGGCACCGTGGTGTCCCTGACACACGTCTTGGAAAACCTCTCCACGCCGGACCACCTGGGCCCGATGATCGCGGCAGCCTTCGTCGCGACCCTGTGGGGCCTGCTCTCGGCCAACTTCATCTGGCTTCCGTTCAGCGCCCGGATGGCCCGGCTCTCGGAGCTGGACATCGAACGGATGACGCTGCTCATGGAAGGCATGTTGTCGGTCCAGTCCGGCGCCCAGCCGCTGCTGCTCGCCGAACGGCTCCGCGCCATGGTCCCGGAGCACCAGCTCAAGGCCTCCGGCGGCGGTAAGAAGGCCGGCGCGGACAAGTCCGACAGGATGGACGAGGCCGCGTGAGCCCCCGGCGGCGCGGGCGGAAGAAGCCGGAAG
Organism: Arthrobacter sp. 05L421; assembly: GCF_056397785.1. Classification (NCBI taxonomy): domain Bacteria; kingdom Bacillati; phylum Actinomycetota; class Actinomycetes; order Micrococcales; family Micrococcaceae; genus Arthrobacter; species Arthrobacter sp. 05L421. The sequence continues at coordinate 142,358 of NZ_JBFTOC010000008.1, read as the reverse complement.
AACACCACGTCGACGAACGCTGGATGGCGTCTTACATGGACATGGTCACCGTGCTGATGTGCATGTTCATCGTGCTGTTCGCGATGTCCACGGTGGATGCCAACAAGTTTGAAAAGCTCCGCAACTCCCTGGCCACCGGGTTTGGCGCGGTCGCGTCGGAAACCGTGGACACGGCGTCGGGTACGGTGGTGCCGCCGGAACTCGTGAACCAGGACCTTGAGGCCTTCGCCGCCGTCAAGGGCGCGGCAACCGCATCCCCCGAGAAAAACATGGCAGAAGCGGTCAAAGAAGTAAACAAGCTCAAAGAGCTGCAGAAGAAAATGCAGGCTGGGCTGGCAGCCGCCGGGCTAAGCGAGAACGTCGAGTTCCAGATCGACCAGCGCGGCCTGACGGTCAAACTCGTCGGATCACAGGCCTTCTTCAAGCCCGACCGGCCCGAGCTCACCTCCCGGGCCACCCGCGTGCTGCAGGTCATCTCCCCGGTCCTGAAGCCGGCCCACATGGAAATCATGATCGAGGGCCACGCTGCGAACGGCATCACATCCTACCCCTCCACGTGGGAACTGTCCTCCGCGCGCGCCGTCAACGTCCTGCGGTACATGGTGGACAACGGCCGCATTGCCCCCGGCACCATCGGCGCCGTCGCGTTCGGATCGGCCCGCCAGGTCAACGATGACTCCACCCCGGCGCTCATGGAGCGGAACCGCCGGGTGGACATCGTGGTCCTATCCGACAAGCCCGACGTCGTCCGGGCGCTGATCCCGGAGGCATTGAAGCAGAGCGGGAAGTAGGCGGATATTGCCTTCGGTATTGGCAACTGCTTTGCCTGCGGTTGCCTGCGATTGCCTGCCTGCAGGTATTGCCTAAGGCGTACTGCTTACGCCACGAGTTCTCTTGCCGATAGTGGCAACCGTGAGTGTTCTGGATGAGCGGGAAGTGGCACGGGAGCGGACCGTCAGCGTCTATGACTTCCGGCGTCCCGCGACGCTCGCCCGGGAGCACAGCCGAGTACTGGAGCTCGCCTTCGAGACCTTCGCGCGCCAGTGGGGCACGCAGCTCACCGCCAAGGTCCGCGTCAAGTCCGTGGTGCGCCTTGAAGACGTCAGCATGCTCAGCTACGACGAATACGCCGCCTCGCTGCCCGCCGTCACGGCCATGGTCCTGTGCACCGTGGAAGCCCACGATTCCAAGCTCGTAGTGCAGTTCCCCGGCCCGGCCGCCCTCGGTTGGGTCAACCGCATGCTCGGCGCCTCCACCGATTCGCCCATGCCGGACCGCAAGTTCACCCAGATCGAACAGGCCCTGGTCAAGGGCCTCATGGACGAGGCCCTCGAAGACCTCGGCTACTCCCTGGGCCCGCTGCTCAGCGAGGCCGTCCGGGTGGACACGATCCAGTACAACTCCCAGTTCGCCCAGGCCGCCGCGCCGAGCGAACTGATGATCGTCGCCTCTTTCACCATGAGCGTCGGCGACGTCAACGCCCCCGCCACCCTGGCCGTTCCGGCCGGCATCCTGCTGGGACGGCTCAAGAAGGTCAACCCGACCGACTCCCGCGACGACGCGCCCGCGCGCATCAGCGCCCAGCTGGAGCAGGTGCCGGTGGAACTCTCGGTGCGGCTCTCGACGTCGTTCGTCACCCCGAGCCAGGTCCTGGGACTCGCAGTCGGCGACGTCCTGACGTTGCCGCACCTGGAAAACAGGCCCTTTGATCTCACCCTGGACGGAACCCGGCTGGCAACCGCCGCACCGGCCCGCAACGGCTCCCGCGCGGCCGCAGTAATTGTCACAATCGAGGAGAACCAACGATGAGCATCACCCTGACCAAGCACGAATTGTCGGCGGAACGGCTTGTCGAGGAGCTGCCGAGTCCGGTAGCCCTGAAAGTTGTCGCCCTGGTGCCTGCCCGGTCCGCGGCGGCCTACGCCCGGCAAGCGGTCACGGCGACCTTCGTGGGCGCGGTGACAGCTGACCTCGCCCTCATGCTCAGCGACCGCACCTTCCTTGACGAGGCCGCCGGGGCAGGGTCCCAGCTGGGGCACGTCTCTGTGACTGACGTCCTGCGCCCCGCGATGGAAAGCGCCAGCTCGGTCTTCGGTGCCGGTGTCCTGTCCGACCTGCGCGAATCCGACGTCTCCGGGCTCCTCTCGGACCCCGACACGGCCGTCTTTGAACTCTCCGACGGCAGCAACGCCGCGGCCTGGTTTGCCGTCCGGCTCCGCGAACACGGCACCAGCCAGGACCGCTCCGGGGACTTGTTCGCCGGCGGCGACACGGTAGCCGGCCGGCTCGGCCGCATCAACAACATTGAAATGGCACTGACCGTGGAGATCGGACGCACCCGGATGTCGGTCCGGGACGTGCTTTCGCTGGAACCGGGCAAGATCATCGAACTGGACCGCTCCGCCGGCGCCCCGGCCGATGTCCTGCTCAACGGCCGCCTGATCGCGCACGGCGAAGTTGTGGTCCTCGACCAGGACTACGCGGTGCGGATCACCCGGATCCTCGACGTCGCCGAGGGGCTCAGCTGAATGGACGCACTGATCCTCGGGCTACGGGTAGTCGTGGCCCTGGGCGCGGTGCTTGGCCTCATGTGGCTCCTCCAGCGCCGGCTGGGCCAAGGCGCCGGGCGGCGCCGGGCTGACCGCGCCCTGACCATCGTCGGCCGGCAGAGCCTCGGACAGAAAGCCTCCGTGGTGGTGGTCGACGCCGCCGGGCAGCGCTTCCTCCTGGGCGTCACCGAGCACGCCGTCAACGTCCTGCACACGGGGGACATCCCGCCCGAACCCGAAGAAGTCCCGGTCCCCGGCATCAGCCGCGGCCTCGGCGATTTCGCCCGGATCCTGGCCGAGGCCAGCCCGCTCGCCGGAAACCACTTCAGCAGCCGGCCTGCAGGGCCCACCGGTGATGCCGCCGCCGGCGACGGCGCTGACGGCGCAGATGAGGCCGCCGACGGCGACCGGGACCTGCCGCCGTCCCGCCGCAGCTCCCTTCACCGCAACTCCCATGCCCGCGGCCCCGCCAGCCGCGGCGGCGCAAGCAGCGCTTCGGGCCATCCGCCCCTGCACGGCTCCATCCTGGCCGGCTCCACCTGGAAGCAGGCAGCCGCCGCGCTCAGGAGCGGACGACGCAATTGATCTTCCCGCTCGCCACTGGCACCACCCGTCCGCGAACCGCTGTCGCACAATCCCTCAGGCTCTTGGGCCTGGGGGTCGCCGTCGTGCTCTTTGCCGTCCTCCTGCTGTGGCTCAACGCCACGGCCGGCCACGCCGCCCCCATCGACCCCGTGGCGCCCGTACCGCCGGCAGACCCCGCCAGTCCCGACGGCGGGAACGTCAACATCCAGATCAACGGGATGGACGGCAAACCCTCCACCGCAGTCCTGACCCTGATCGGGATTACGCTCCTGGCCGTTGCACCGTCGCTGCTGCTGATGATGACGTCCTTCACCAAGATCTTCGTGGTCCTGGCCATGACCCGCAACGCGCTGTCCCTGCCGTCCATCCCGCCAAACCAGGTCCTGGCCGGGCTGGCCCTGTTCCTCTCAATCTTTGTGATGTGGCCCGTCATCAACGAGATGAACAATCTCGGAATCCAGCCCTACCTCAACGGCAAGCTGGACTTCAATGGTGCGGTCAGTGCCGCGTCGGGTCCGCTGCAGCACTTCATGCTCGCCCACACGCGGGAAGAGGACATCGCCCTGATGTCCCGCGCCGCCGGCGCCGAGAACCCGGCCACTCCTGAGGCCGTCCCGCTGCAGACCCTGATCCCGGCGTTCATGATCTCCGAACTCCGTGCCGCGTTCATCATCGGCTTCGTCATCTTCATCCCGTTCCTCGTGATCGACCTCGTGGTGTCCGCTGCCCTGATGTCCATGGGCATGATGATGCTGCCGCCGGTCATGATCTCGCTGCCCTTCAAGATCCTGCTGTTCGTCCTCGTGGACGGCTGGGGCCTGATCATCACCGCACTCGTCCAGAGCTACGCGGGTTCAGGATGAACGCCAACGCGGTCCTGGACATCTGCCTCCAGGCCATGATTGTGGCCGCGAAGCTCGCCGCGCCGGTGCTGGTCACAGCGCTGGTGGTGGGCCTGGCCATTTCCCTGCTGCAGTCCATCACGCAGCTGCAGGAAGCCACCCTGTCCTTCGTGCCCAAGGCGGCCGCGGTTGCCGTGGCCCTGATCGTCTGCGGACACTGGATGATCTCGGAGATGGTCTCGTTCACAAACGACCTCTTCGCGAAGATCCCGTCCCTGCTCGGAGGCCTGTGAGGTGGGCATCCCCATCGACCCGACCTGGCTGGAAGTACTGCTGCTGGCTACGGTCCGGATGACCGCCTTCCTGATCGTGGCTCCGCCTTTCTCCCACCAGGCCTTTCCGGGGCGTGTGAAGGCGATGCTGGGACTGGGGCTGGGCCTGGCGGTGACGCAGCGCATGGTCGGGGGCTACACGCCCCGCGACACTGCCGGATTCGTCACCGGTGTGGTCCTGGAGCTCGTCACGGGTCTCATCCTTGGCTTCCTGGTCCTGGTGATCTTCTCCGCCATCCAGTCCGCCGGCAGTCTGATCGACCTTTCCAGCGGATTCCAGATGGCGCAGGCCTTTGATCCCCAAATGATGGTCAACGGCGCTCAGTTCACCCGGCTTCTGCAGATGGCGGCGCTGGCCCTGTTGTTCGCCTCGGACGGCTACCAGCTGGTCATCACGGGCCTTACCGGCAGCTTCGCGGCCCTGCCGCTGGCCGGGGGAATAGACCTGGCCCAGCCGGTGCAGGCCATCATCGCGGCAGTGTCCGGCATGTTCCTCGCTGCCGTGCAGATCGCTGGCCCCCTCATGGTGGTCCTGTTCCTTGCCGACGTCGGACTCGGCCTGCTGACCCGCGTGGCGCCGGCGCTGAACGCCTTCTCACTCGGTTTCCCGCTCAAGATCCTGCTCACCCTGATGCTGGCCGGCTTCATGTTCGTGGCCCTGCCCCGGATCGTTTCCAGCCTCGCCGGGCAGGCGGCCAAAGCCGTGCTGGGGGTGGGCTGATGGCGGATTCACAGGAAAAGACCGAGCAAGCCACCGACAAACGCATGAGGGAGGTCCGCTCCAAGGGCCAGCTTTCCCGTTCCCAGGACCTCACCGCCTGGGTCGGGGTCGGCGCCGCCGCGCTCATGCTGCCCAGCACCGTGGACCGGGCCGCCAGCGCCGCCACGGACCAGCTCTTCAGCGTCCGCGGGGTCATGTCCGCCCCGGATCCCGGCAAAGCCGTCCGGGCGCTGGAAGACGGGTTCGCGTCCATCGCTGGGATCATCGGACCCCTGCTGATCGTCGTGTTCCTGGCTGTCCTCGCCGGTTCCGCCCTCCAGGGCGGTGTCCACCTGAAGAAATTCAGGCTCGAATTCGAACACTTCAACCTGCTCAGCGGGATCAAGCGGCTTTACGGCGCCCAGGCGGTGTGGGGTGGCCTCAAGGCGCTGCTGAAGGCCACGGTGGTGGGGCTGGTGTTGTACAGCGTGGTGCAGGGGCTGGTCCCGGTGCTGCTGACCGCGGGAGGACTGCCGGTTGCCGGCGTCACGGCCGCCGCGGCGGGCGGCGTTGCATCGCTGGTCCAGTTTGCGGTGGCCGCCGGAATCGTGCTGGCCGCGGCCGACTTCTTCGTCGTGATGCGGCGCAACCGCAAGAAGACCCGGATGTCCAAGAAGGAAGTCCAGGACGAGAACAAGAGCAGCGAGGGCGACCCGCTCATCCGGTCCCAGCGCCGGGCGCGCCAGATGGCCATGAGCCGGAACCGCATGATCGCCGCCATCGGAGACGCCGACGTCGTCCTGGTCAACCCCACTCACGTGGCGGTGGCGCTCAAGTACGATCCGGGCAAGTCCGCGCCCCGCGTGGTGGCCAAGGGCGCCGGCCATGTGGCTGCGAGGATCAGGGAAGAGGCCGAAGAGAAGAACGTCCCCATGGTCCAGGACATCCCGTTGACCAGGGCCCTGCACGGGGCCTGCGAGCTAGGGGACGAGATCCCGGTGGACTTTTACCGGGCAGTTGCCGGAGTCCTTGCCTTCGTCATGGCCCTCAAGGCCCGGGGCGCCGGCGCCGGGATGCACCGCATGACCAGCACGGCCGCGGCCATATGAGACGCGACAAGCCACACACCGTGAAACACGGCAAGCACCGCAGCACCCAACACACCGTGACACGCGGCATGAACACCTTGGGAACCAGCGTCTGTGAAAGGACCGCACCATGAACAACAGGCTGAACCGGCTGGCGGTGCCCATCGGCATCGTGGGGATCGTGCTCCTGCTGGTGGTTCCCGTGCCCGCGCCCCTGCTCGACTTCCTCATTGTCTGCAACATCCTGCTGGCGTTGCTGGTCCTGCTGACCAGCATGTTTGTGAAGAAGCCGCTGGACTTCTCCGTGTTCCCGTCCCTGCTGCTCGTTGCCACGCTGTTCCGGCTGGGCCTCAACGTCGCCTCCACCCGCCTGGTCCTGGGCAACGGGTACGCCGGGCAGGTCATTGAGGCCTTCGGCAAGGTCACGGTCGGGGGCTCCATGATCATCGGCGCCGTCGTGTTCCTCATCCTCGTCGTGATCCAGTTCGTCGTGGTCACCAAGGGCGCCGAGCGCGTGGCCGAGGTGGGCGCCCGGTTCACCCTCGACGCCATGCCCGGCAAGCAGATGGCAATCGACGCCGACCTCAACGCCGGACTCCTCACCGACACCCAGGCCCGGGAGCGGCGCGCCGAGGTCTCGGCCGAGGCCGACTTCTACGGTGCCATGGACGGCGCCTCGAAGTTCGTGAAGGGCGATGCCATCGCGGGCATCATCATTATCATCATCAACTTCATCGGCGGCATCGCCATCGGCATGGTGCAGCGCGGCATGGAAATCGGCGATGCACTGAACACCTACGGCCTCCTGACCATGGGCGACGGGCTCGTCACACAGATCCCGGCACTGCTGATGGCCGTCTCCACCGGCATGATCGTGACCCGGTCCAACGCTGAGTCGGACATGGGCCGGACGGCCTCCACACAGCTGCTGCAGTCGCCTAACGCGCTCATGATCGCCGGCGTCGCCGCCATCGCCATGGCCTTGATTCCCGGCATGCCGCCCCTGCCGTTCATCCTCGTCGGCGTAGGCCTGATCATCGCCTCCCGCCGGACCGCCGCAAACCAGAAGCTGGCGGAGACAGCCCGGGAAGCCGAGTCGACCGCGCTGAACTTCCCGGAAATGGATCCCAACGAGAAACTGCTGGAGGACATGCGCGTCCACCCCGTGGAGATCCTGCTGGCACCGGATCTCGTGGACATGGTCTCCGGCGCGTCCGACGACCTCCTGGCCCGGGTCCGGTCGCTCCGGCACAAGATCGCCATGGAGCTGGGCCTCGTCATCCCGCCCGTGCGCACCAGGGACAGCGTGGACCTGCCGCCGGCCACCTATTCCATCCGGATCGCCGGCGTGGAAGCCGGGCGCGGCACGGCCCCGAGCGGCCAAATGCTGGCGCTGGGCGAAAACCTGGACTCCCTGCCCGGCCCGGCCATGATCGAACCCGTGTTCGGCCTTGCCGGCAAATGGATCCCGGGGGAAATGCGCCACAACGCCGAAATGACGGGCGCCACCGTGATCGACCGGGTCTCCGTCCTGGTCACCCACCTGTCCTCCATCGTCTCGGCCAACGCGGCCCGGCTACTGTCCCGTGAGGACGTCCGCGTGCTGACCGAGGGCGTGCGCAAGCAAAGCCCCTCCGCCGTCGACGAACTGACCCCGGCCCTGCTCTCCCTGGCCGAGCTGCAGCGGGTTCTCCAGGGCCTCCTGGATGAGCAGGTGCCCATCAACGACCTCGCCCGGATCTACGAGGCCCTCACGCTCCGGGCCAAGATTTCCACGGACCCGGAATCGCTGGTGGAAGCCGCCCGGCAGGCCCTCGGCCCCGCTCTTACGGCCAAGTTCATGGACGGGCCCGTGCTCAACGTCATCATGATCGACCCCGTCCTCGAACAACACATGCTCGAGGACATGCGCCCCGCGGAAGGCGGCAGCCAGATCGTCATGGGGCAGGACAAGCTCGATGCCGTGCTGCGCTCGGTCGGCTCCGCCGTTGACGCAGCGGCCGCCGCCAACCGCCAGGCCGTACTCGTGTGCGCACCGGCGCTCCGGCCCGCCATCCACCGTCTCATCGGTGCGCAGCCCGGGTCCGTGCCGGTGTTGTCCTACCGCGAGGTGACCTCTGCCAACGTCCGGATCGAAACAGTAGGAGTGGTGCGCCATGCCGAACCGCTATCGGCTTAAGGGAGCCTCGCTCGAGGAAATCCGCCGCAAGGCAGAACAGCTCTACGGACCCGCGGCCCGAATCGTGTCCGCCGAACGCGTCATCAGCCCGGGAATCGCCGGTCTCTTCGCCCAGGACCGCTACGAGGCCATGATCGAGATCCTGTCCAAGCACGAGGTGGTGACCGGTGAGGTGGTGCCCGACGCCGACATCCTGGCCGCAGGCGAGCCGGGCACGGCCGCCGGTGGGCCCGCCGGTGGGGCCGGGGGTCCCGCCGGTGTGGCCGCCGGGGGTCCCGCCGGAGTGAGCACTGCCGGAGTGAGCACTGCCGGCAAGGATGACGCCGGAACGGCTTCCGTAGCGCCGGCCCGGTCGGCAGCCCAGGCCGGAGCGCCGGCGGGCCCTGCGACGGCACCCGCCGCCCCAGGCCTGACTCGTCCGCTGCCGTCCCATCAGCTCCTGTCCCATCAGCTGCAGGGCGCCGCCATCGCCGCACTGCTGGAAGAGGCAGATGCCGTTGAGCTGAGCCTGCACCGGCCCACAACAGCCGGCGTATCCACCGAGTCGCCGGACTTCGCAGAACTTCTCGAACAGCTCGGCGCCGGGCTCCGGACCCCGGCGGAACCGGCCGCCGTCGTCGGTAACCCCGGGCGGCCGGCTCCCTCGGGCGATCCGGGCCCCGCTGCCGTACCGCCCGCTCCCGGACTTCCCGGAGCCAACGACGGCGGTCGGCTGGCCTCAGCTGCCGCGCCGGGCAGCTCGCCGGGCGGCGCGGCGGCCCGTGCGCCGGGCGCCCCTGCTCCGCTGACCGGCGTCGGCGATCTCGTGGTCCTGATCGGGCTGGGGGAGGACGCCATGGACGCTGCCCTGACAATGTCCATGGCGGCCGGCGGTGCCGATGTGCGGACCGCCGGCGAACTCTCCGCGTATGGCCACCTCCATGTCGACGGACGCCAAAGCGCCACGGCCGCGCGCGCCCACGCCGTGGTGACGGAGCGCACGGTCCTGGTGGCGTTCGGACTCGACAAAGCCCGTCACGCCCTGGCCCGGGTGCAGTCCGTAGCCGCGCTCTCGGCCGACCAGATCTGGGTAGTGGTCGACGCCGGGCGCAAGCACGAGGACACGGCGCGCTGGGTCAGCGTGCTGTCCGCCCAGCTCAACGTCAGCGCCGTAGCCGTGGTCGGCGCCGCGGAGACCGGGTCACCCGAAAGCGTCAACGGCCTGGGACTGCCCGTGGGCTGGATCGACGGGCGCCCGGCAGGGCCTGCTCCGACATGGCAGAACCGGCGGGAATCGTCCGACGCTCCCCGCGCGGAAGGGTAGATTGAGAGGATGCTGGTACTTACACGCAAGCCGGGCGAACAGATCATGATCGGCGACGGCATCGTCATCACGGTTCTGGAAGGGCGCGGCGACGGTGTTCGGATAGGCATTGAGGCACCCCGCGGTGTGCCCATCCAGCGCCGGGAAGTCATCGAAGCCATCGCGGCTGCAAACCTCGCGGCGGCGGAAGCTGGCCCAGACGCCGAGGACGCGCTGCGCGGGCTCGTTCCCCCGCGCCCCACTCCCGCCGAGGGCTGAGGACCCGCACCGGATCAGTCCTGGTCCCCGCCCAGATACTGGGCCAGGAGCGGCTGGGCTGAACGTCGCACCACGGCCACGGACCTCTCCAGGTTTCCGCCCGTGGTGAGCTGGTCCAGCAGCCCTGCCGTCCCCGCCGGACCGGGGCGTCCCGGCAGGGGGAGGGTCCGCAGTGCCTCTTCGTTTACACGGGCGGCCTCGCCAAGCCGGGCCAGGAGTGCGTGCAGGGCCTCCAGATGCTCGCGCAGGATCTCGGACCAGGGCCCGGCGGGTGCGGCAGCAATCAGCTCGACGAGCGTGGTCTGCGCCGGCAGGCCCCACAGGGCCGCCACAGCGGCAGATTCAACACTCCGGGCCAAGGCTTCAAACCGCAGGCGGTCCAGTACGGTTTCAATCTCGGAGGCCATGAAGTTCAGCCATTCCAGATTTCCGGCCACGATGTGCAGACGCTGCGTTTCCAGCCTGAACAGCAGTAACTCCAAGTGCCGCCGCTCCTGCCACAGTGCCGCGGAGAGATCGCTTGCGCTCATTGGCCCCATTCTCTTTCCGCCCCGTGAATCACAGCTTTGGGACGGTCACCGCATTTTTTGCCAAGCTTTTCCCTGAGGGTACACGCAGATCTTGGATCAGGTGATAAGTTTCCTCCATGGGTGCTGCGCCCTACTTGCGAACGCTGACTCCAATGGGGGGAGCACCGGTCGGTTTGGGTGCGGCTCTCGGCGTTTTAAGGGTCTAGGACCCTTCGGATCCGGTCTCATGGGGGGACACAGTAGTGAATCGCGTGGAACGCAACGAGATGGTCACGCAGCACCTTCCGCTGGTGGGGTATCTTGTCTCAGATTTGTGCTCGAAAGCGTCACACCTTTCTCGCGATGACTTGGCCTCGGCCGGTGCTATTGCCCTGATAACGTCGGCCGATTCGTTCGACCCGGACCTCGGGGTGCCCTTCGGCGCATTCGCACGCCGGCGCATCCTTGGTGCCTTCGCGGACGAGATGCGGGCCAGTGACTGGGCCACCCGCTCCGCCCGCCGGCGGATCAAGGAAACCATGTCCGTGCAGGAAACCCTGGCGTCCGCCCTGGGCCGCACCCCCACCGTGGAGGAGATCGCCTCCGCCCTGGGTGTCCAGCAAAGCGTTGTGGAGGCCGCACTCGCGGATGCCTCGCGCACCCTGACGCCCCTCGACGAGGCCGTGGTGGATACCCTCGCCGCCGAAACCCTCACACCGGAACACTCCGTGCTCGCTGACGAACGGCTCCAGTACCTGCGGGCGGCCGTGAAATCCCTCCCGGAACGGATGCGCTACGTGGTGGAGGAGATCTACTTCGGCGACCGGACGGTCAAAGACCTGGCCGCGGAACTCGGATCCACGCATGCGGCGGTGTCCCAGCAGCGTTCGGAGGCCATCCGGCTCATGCGCGACGGACTGGCCGCACACTACGCCGACGACCCCGAGCAGGCCTTCGAACCTCAGTCCAGGATTACCCCGAGGCGCCGCAACGACTACCTCACGCAGCTCTCCCAGTCCACCTCCGGCGGCATCACACGGGCCGTGTTCACTGGCGGCCCGGCTCTCAACGAGGCAGTCTAAGCCTCCCCGAAACAGTTAGTAAGCCGACTTAGTAAGCTGACCGAGAAATTTCTCCCCGAACCGTCGCGGCCGGTCGCTGCCCTGCGGTAGCGTCGAAAGCATCGGCCGGGGTGCCTGCAAGTGGCGCCCGCGGCCCGCAAGGTACCGGTTCTATCGAGGAGGACGCATGAAAGCAACACCTACACTGACGGCCAACCTGCAGGCGGTCCTAGTGGACCTGATCGAACTCCACGTTCAAGGCAAGCAGGCGCACTGGAACATCGTTGGGACTAATTTCCGGGACCTGCACCTCCAGCTGGACGAGATCGTCGACGCCGCCCGGGAATTCGCGGACGACCTCGCCGAGCGCATGCGCGCCCTCCACGCCCTGCCGGATGGCCGCAGTTCCACGGTTTCCAAGTCCACGGCACTCGCCGAGTTCCCCACCGGCCTGATCAACACGAAGGACGCCATCGAGCGGATTGTCGCGGCCCTCGAGGCGGCCGTCGGCACGATGCGCAAAGTGCACGATGAAGTGGATGAGGAAGACCCCACCACCGCTGACCTCCTGCACGCGTTCATTGCCAAGCTTGAGCAGTATGCCTGGATGGTGAATGCCGAGACCATGCGGGCAAACGCCAGCGTGACCACTCCGGACAAGAAGTAGGGTTCCCACCAGTCCGCTCCTAACAAAAGAGCAGCGTCCGGTGCCGGGTTTCTCCCGGCGCCGGACGCTTTTTTTCTAAGCTATTTGGCCTTCGGCACCGTCCGCAGGACAACGGCGGCGAGGACGCAGGCCCCGGTCATCAGGACCAGCGCGATTGACGCCGTGACGTGGACCCCGGAGTCGAAGGCCGTGCGTGCGGCCGCCGTTACTGCTTCCGCCAGGGGAGCCGGAAGCATCCGGGCGAGCTCCACCGCGCCGGCGAGGGTTTCACCGGCCTGGCTGGTGGCCGCGGCCGGGGCGAGCTCGGCCACGCCCGAGGGGAGCCGGAGGTTGCCCTGGTAGGAGGCCGTCAGGATCGAGCCGAGGATCGCCGTGCCCAGAAGGGACCCCACTTCGTAGCCGGTTTCGGAGATGGCCGCGGCGGCCCCCGACTTGTCAGCAGGCGCAGCGCCCAGGATCAGGTCATTGGAGATCGTCTCCGCGGCGCCCACGCCCAGGCAGAGAACCATCAGTGCGGCCAGGAGCAGGGACGGGCCGTGGCTGTGGTCGCCAAATGCCACCAGGAAGTAGCCCGCCGCGCTCAGCAGCAGCCCGCCGGCCACAACAAAGCCAGGCCGCACCTTTCGCACCAGTGGCACCACCAGCAGCCCCGCAACAACCGTGGCGATGAGGGCCGGGACCATGGCGACCCCGGAGGCCGAGGGGGACTGGCCCTCCAGCAGCTGCAGGTGCTGGGCCAGGAACAGAATGAAGCCATTGAAGGAGAAGAGCGCCAGGACATTGGCAATGATGGCCGTGCTGAAGACCGGGTTGCCGAAGAGGCTGACATCGAGCATCGGCGCCGTACCCTCCCCACGGGCAAGTACGCGCTGCCGCCGGATGAACACATAGCCCATGAGCAGGCCGGCTCCGATGCTTGCGAACGCCTCTGGTGCCGGTCCGTGGGTGGCGAGGGTCTTGATCCCGTAGACAACGGGCACCATGACCAGCAGCGACAACACAATGCTGGGCACGTCCACGCGCCCGGGCTTCGGGTCGCGGGATTCCGGTATCAGCGCCGGACCGAGCAGCAGCAGGGGCAGGATGATCGGCACCGCGACCAGCAGGACGGCGCCCCACCAGAAGTGTTCCACCAGCCAGCCGCCGGCAATCGGGCCGAGGGCGGCGCCGCCGGAGAAGCCTGCAGCCCAGATCGCCACAGCCAGCCTGCGCCGGTTGGGCTCCGGAAAGATGTTGCGGATCAGGGAAAGCGTGGACGGCATGAGCATGGCACCGAAGAGGCCAAGCCCGGCACGGCCGGCGATCAGCCATTCGGCGCTCGGTGCGAATGCCGTGGCGGCCGACACCGCGGCAAAACCTGCGCTGCCCACGAAGAGCAGGCGGCGCCGGCCGATCCTGTCGCCCAGGGAGCCCATCGCCACCAGCAGCCCGGCCAGGACCAGTGGATAGGCATCGACGATCCAGAGCAGTTCGACGCCGGAGGCGTCCAGGCTGGTGGCGATGGCCGGCAGGGCGAACGTCAGGGCGGTGTTGTCCACGGCCACGAGCAGGACGGGGAACATCAGCAGGGCCAGAGCCACCCAGTCGCGCCACGGGGCGCGGGGGCCGGTGGCCGCCGGGGTGCTGGTGACGGCGGTGATGGACGGGATGCTCATAAGACGTAACTATACCGTCTGGACGGTACAGTTAAGAAATGCGCGTGCGGGCAGGCATGATGGGAGGCATGCCCAGGAAACCTGTCGCCCGCGAGGCCGTACTCGATGCCTTCGAAGCACTGCTCATCGAAGTCGGTGAACGCGCTGCGACACTGGACGCCGTCGCGCGCCGGGCCGGCGTCTCCAAGGGCGGCCTGCTCTACCATTTCCCGACCAAGGAAGCGATGATCGCGGTCCTGCTGGAACGGCTGGACCGGCATCTGGCTGCGGATGTTGCCGCCATGGCGGCGGCCCCGGAAGGGGCGGCGGTGTACTTCATCAAGTCCTCGGTGTGGGCGGACACGCCCATGGACCGGGTGTTCGTGGCGGCGACGAGGCTCGCCGAAGTGGCGCACGGGGAGACCCTCCGCCGCTTCGCCGCCGCCCAGGCGGGCTGGCTGGAACTGCTGGCGGCCGACGTCGGACCCGCCATGGCGAAGGCCGTCCTGTACATGGGGGACGGGCTGTACTTCAACGCCATGCTGGGCCGGGGCCCCGGCGGACCCCTTCCGGAGGTCGAGGCGGAGGTCGAGAGCCTCCTCGCCGCCGTCGAGCGGCTGCGCCGCTAACACCGGCGCCCTCCCCGGCGAAGCCGCGCCGAACTCGCCGGAAGCATGCGGCTTTCGCCGGAAAATTACGGCGACCCCGCAGCTGTCCGGCGAATTCGCGTTCGCGGACCCACCCGGCGCGGCTCCTCGCCCGTAACCTGGGTGCGCCGGTCGCCGGGAGTTTGCGGACACGCGCCCGGCATAGGACAATGAGAGCTGTGACTGTTGTCACCCCCAATTGAATACGCCTTTGATCTGCGGCGGGAGAGTCCTGCAAGTAGGTACAAGCAGGCGCCGTAGGAGCAAATCCTCCCCAGGAATCTCTCAGGCCCATGTACCGCCGCGGCAAGGCATCTCTGGAAAGTAGCAGGCGTGTCCCGGACATGCTGTGCTCACCGACGGTGCAAGCGGAGCCCTGAAACTTAGGCTGCGCGGAAACTCTCAGGTCCAATACAGAGCGGGGAGGAACCCGAATCAATGTGGCGTACCCTGCGCCGCCTGAGTTATGGAGTTCCTTGTGACTGTTACCCCAGCCTCCACGTCCTTCGTTGACCGGCACATCGGCGCGCGCCGCCAGGCCGACGTCGACGCCATGCTGAAGGCTGTCGGCTACGACACCGTCGACGCCCTGGTGGACACCGCCGTTCCGAAGGACATCCGCCAGGACTCCGACCTCGCGCTCGCCGCCGCCCTCAGCGAGGTCGAGGTACTGGCGGAGCTGCGCAAGCTGGCCGCGAAGAACAAGACCGCCGTGCAGATGATCGGCCAGGGCTACTACGACACGCTCACCCCGCCGGTGATCCGCCGCAACATCCTCGAGGCCCCGGCCTGGTACACCGCGTACACGCCGTACCAGCCGGAGATCTCCCAGGGCCGGCTCGAGGCCCTGCTGAACTTCCAGACCATGGTCCAGGACCTGGTCGGCCTGCCGATCGCCAACGCCTCCCTGCTGGACGAAGCAACCGCGGTCGCCGAGGCCGTGCTGATGATGCGCCGTGCCAACAAGAACAAGACGGCTCACGACGGCAAAACCGTCCTCGACGCCGACTGCCTCCCGCAGACCATCGCCATCGTCAAGGGCCGCGCCGAAGCCCTCGGTTTCGAGGTCGAGGTCGCCGACCTCTCCAGGGGCCTGCCCGAGGGCGTCATCAACGGCGTCGTCTTGCAGCAGCCGGGCGTCTCCGGCCGCGTGTTTGACCACACGGCCGTGATCGCCGACGCCAAGGAACGCGGCGCCCTCGTCACGGTCGCCGCCGACCTCCTCTCCCTGACTCTCATCACGGCCCCGGGCGAGCAGGGCGCGGACATCGCCGTCGGCTCCGCCCAGCGCTTCGGTGTGCCGTTGTTCTTCGGCGGGCCGCACGCCGCCTACATGGCCGTGCAGAAGGGGCTGGAGCGCTCCATGCCCGGCCGCCTGGTGGGTGTCTCCAAGGACAACGCCGGCGTCCCGGCCTACCGTCTGGCGCTGCAGACCCGCGAGCAGCACATCCGCCGCGAGAAGGCCACGTCCAACATCTGCACCGCCCAGGCGCTGCTGGCCATCGTGGCCTCCTTCTACGCCGTCTACCATGGCCCGGACGGCCTCAAGGCAATCGCCGAGGCCGTCCACGTCCACGCCAAGACCATCGCCGCTTCCCTGAAGGCCGCCGGCCTTGACGTGCTGCACACCTCCTTCTTCGACACCATCACCGTCTCCGTCCCGGGCCGGGCGGCAGAGATCATCGCGGCCGCCGACGCCAAGGGCGTCAACCTGCGCGCCATCGACGCCGACACCGTCGGCATCTCCGCAGATGAGGCCACGACCGTGGAAATCGTCGCGGATGTCATCGCCGCGTTTGGCGCGTCCGTGACTGACACGACTGCAGGCACTGACACTGCGTTTGGCCTCGACCCCGCCGTCGAACGCACCTCCGACTACCTGCAGCACCCGGTGTTCAACACGCACCGTTCCGAGACCCAGTTGCTGCGCTACATCCGCCGGCTCTCGGACCGCGACCTGGCCCTGGACCGCACCATGATCCCGCTCGGTTCCTGCACCATGAAGCTGAACGCCACGGCCGAGATGGAAGCCATCTCCTGGCCGGAGTTCGCCTCCATCCACCCCTTCGCCCCGGAATCCCAGACCGCCGGCTGGCGCGAACTGATCGAGGACCTCGAAGCCCAGCTGACCGAGATCACCGGCTACGACCAGGTCTCCATCCAGCCCAACGCCGGTTCCCAGGGCGAGCTCGCGGGCCTGCTGGCCATCCGCGGCTACCACCACTCCCGCGGGGAGGCCCAGCGCAACGTCTGCCTGATCCCGGCCTCCGCCCACGGCACCAACGCGGCCTCCGCGGTGCTCGCCGGCATGAAGGTCGTCGTGGTGGCCACCGCCTCGGACGGCACGATCGACCACGCGGACCTGTCCGCGAAGATCGAGGCCAACAAGGACGCGCTGTCCTGCATCATGATCACGTACCCGTCCACGCACGGGGTGTACGACGCCGACGTCCGCGAGGTCTGCGACGCGATCCACGCCGCGGGCGGGCAGGTCTACATTGACGGCGCCAACCTCAACGCCCTCGTCGGGCTGGCCCAGCCGGGCATGTTCGGCGGCGACGTCTCGCACCTGAACCTGCACAAGACCTTCTGCATCCCGCACGGCGGCGGCGGACCGGGCGTTGGCCCGGTCGCGGCCAAGGCGCACCTGGCCCCGTTCATGCCGGGCAATGCTGCGGACCCGGCCAACGGTGCCGACGGCACCCCGATCTCCGCCTCCCGCTACGGCTCCGCCGGCGTCCTGCCGATCTCCTGGGCCTACGTGAAGCTGATGGGCGGCCAGGGCCTCACCGAGGCCACCAAGTCGGCGCTGCTCGCGGCGAACTACATCGCGGCGCGCCTGAACGACTCCTTCCCGGTGCTCTACACCGGCGAGGGCGGCCTCGTGGCCCACGAGTGCATCCTGGACCTGCGCGACCTCACGGCCAAGACCGGCGTGACCGCCGAGGACGTGGCCAAGCGCCTGATCGACTACGGCTTCCATGCCCCCACCCTCGCGTTCCCGGTGGCCGGCACCCTGATGGTGGAGCCCACCGAGTCCGAGGACCTGGGCGAGATCGACCGCTTCATCACGGCCATGGTGGCCATCCGCGCCGAGATCGACCAGGTGGCCAAAGGCGACTTCACCGTGGAGCACAGCCCGCTGCGCAATGCCCCGCACACCGCCGCTGCCGTCATCAGCACGGACTGGACCCGCGAATACCCGCGCGAACAGGCCGTGTTCCCGGTCCACACGCTCCGGCAGGACAAGTACTTCCCGCCGGTCGGTCGCATCGACGGCGCCGCCGGGGACCGCAACCTAATCTGCTCGTGCCCTCCCCTCGAAGCCTTCGAAGAAGACACAGCAGTCCACTCCGACGACTCCGCCAACCCCACCTCTGACAACTAGGGACAGCCAACGATGACTGAGAACTACACGGCCCTGTACGAAGAGCACAAGAAGCTCGGCGCCTCCTTCACGGACTTCGGCGGCTGGCAGATGCCGCTGAAGTACAGCTCCGAACTCGCCGAGCACCACGCCGTCCGCAAGTCCGCGGGCCTGTTCGACCTCTCCCACATGGGCGAAGTCTGGGTCACCGGCCCGGACGCCGGAGCATTCCTGGACTACGCCCTCGTGGGCAAGATCTCCGCGATGGCCATTGGCAAGGCCAAGTACTCGCTGATCTGCAACGAGGACGGCGGCATCATCGATGACCTCATCACCTACCGCCGTGGCGAGCAGAAGTTCCTGGTGGTCCCCAACGCGGGCAATGCCAGGGTGGTCGCAGCAGCCATGGCTGAGCGGGCAGGTTCTGCCCAAGAAGGCGGGTTCGACGTTACGGTCCAGGACGCCTCCGCCGGGACCTCGCTGATCGCGGTCCAGGGTCCCAAGGCCCAGGAGATCCTGTTGCGCCTGGTTCCCGCCGCGCAGCACGAACTCGTCACCGGTCTGAAGTACTACGCCGCCGTGGAAGTCCCCTTCATGTTCGGCGGCGCCAGCCAGGACCTCCTGCTGGCCCGCACGGGCTACACCGGTGAAGACGGCTTCGAGATTTTCGTTGCCAACGACGACGCCGCCGCCCTCTGGCAGGCGCTCGTCGCCATCGCCGAAGACGGCGAGCTGACCCCCGCCGGGCTGGCGTCCCGCGATTCGCTCCGCCTCGAGGCCGGCATGCCGCTCTACGGCAACGAGCTCTCCCTCGAAGGCGATCCGTTCGCCGCCGGCCTGGGCCCCGTCGTCGCGTTGTCCAAGGAAGGCGACTTCATCGGCAAGGCCGCACTGGCCGCCAAGAAGGAAGCCGGCGCCGGCGCCACGACGGGCCGCAAGCTCGTCGGGCTCAAGGGCCTCGGACGCCGGGCTGGCCGCGGCCACTACCCGGTCCTCAAGGACGGCGACGTCGTTGGCGAAGTGACCTCCGGCCAGCCCAGCCCCAGCCTCGGCTACCCGGTCGCGATGGCCTACGTCGACGTCGAGCTCACCGAGCCCGGCACCGCCCTGGACATCGACCTCCGCGGCAAGGCCGAGCCCTTCGAAGTGGTCGCACTGCCCTTCTACAAGCGCCAAAAGTAGCCCCCCGGGCCGGGGCTGCGTGACAAAAGGTTGCGTTAGCCCGTCGAGCCCGACATCCTCTGCATGCTCGGTCGCGAAGACGCCCGCTGAGCGGACGTGACGCTCCCGAAGGGGCCCACGCTGTCCGGGTTCCCTGACCGAGCTTGCGAGGTTAGGGGGTCGGCGGGGAGCATGCTGCCGGATGTCGGGCCCTAAGGGGCCCTGCTCACCTCGGGTTCAACTCACCTCCCGTACAAGGCACCGCTGGAAGCGCCTTCGAAAGCCAAGGTGCTGGGGGATATACGGCCTACCGCGGCTCTGGTTTGTCCCAAGCTCGATCATTGGGGGTTGAGCTTGATGACACTCTTAAAGCCAAGATGTAGCCAGGCCCTAGAAGAATATGAACGGCCACGGTTTCTTCCGGGACAGGTGTCTTTTCGAAACTGTTGGCGTCCAGAACTGAACTGAATATCGGCGGGTGAGGGGATTCCGGAAGCGTGCGTCTAAGGGAGCGACGCGTCCGCCCAGCGGGCGCTTTTCGCGACCGAGCACGCGGAGGAATTGCCTCATCCGCCACCCAACCCGAGCAGTCCCGCCGCGTAACCCGGCCACAATTGATGTAGCCCACGACTTTCAAACGTAAAGGAAAAACACATGGCAAAAGTTGCCCCTGAACTGCAGTACTCCGACGAGCACGAATGGGTTGCGCGGGAGGCCGGGAACGTTGTGTCCATCGGCATCTCCGCCGTGGCCACGGACGCCCTCGGCGACATCGTCTACGTGGACCTGCCCGAGGTCGGCACCGCGGTGACAGCGGGGGAGACCTGCGGCGAGGTCGAATCGACCAAGTCCGTCTCGGACCTCTACGCCCCGGTCACGGGCGAGGTCACCGAAACCAATCCCGCCGTCGTCGATGACCCCTCGCTGATCAACAGCGACCCCTACGGCGCCGGCTGGCTGTTCAAAGTCGCCGCCGCATCGGATGGCCCGCTGCTCTCGGCAGAGGACTACGCGTCCAAGAACGGCGGCGAACTGTGAGCGGGGCAGTGACCGGGACCGTGGCGTTTGAGCAGGTCGTTTCGGCGAGTCTGGACGCGGACCTGTCGGTGCTGGATCCGGAGATCGCCGTGAAGATCGATGCCGAGCTGACGCGACAGCGGGACGGCCTGGAGATGATCGCTTCGGAGAACCACACCGCCAGGGCTGTGATGCAGGCGCAGGGTTCGGTGCTGACGAACAAGTACGCGGAGGGCTACCCGGGCAAGCGCTACTACGGCGGCTGCGAGCATGTTGACGTGATCGAACAGCTCGCCATCGACCGGGTGAAGGCCCTGTTCGGTGCGGAGTACGCGAACGTGCAGCCGCACTCGGGCGCGCAGGCCAACGCTTCGGTCATGCATGCCCTGATCCGTCCGGGCGACACGATCATGGGCCTGAACCTGGCGCACGGCGGGCACCTGACGCACGGGATGAAGATCAACTTCTCCGGCCGGCTCTACAACGTCATCCCGTACCAGGTCCGCGAGGAGGACCACCGGATCGACATGGCCGAGGTCGAGCGCCTGGCCCAGGAGCACAAGCCGGCCCTGATCGTGGCCGGCTGGTCCGCGTACGCCCGGCAGTTGGACTTCGCCGAGTTCCGGCGGATCGCGGATTCGGTGGGCGCCTACCTGATGGTGGACATGGCGCACTTCGCCGGGCTGGTGGCGGCCGGGCTGCACCCGTCCCCGGTCCCGCACGCCCATGTCACCACGTCCACGACGCACAAGACCCTCGCCGGTCCGCGCGGCGGGATCATCTTGTCCAACGACGCCGACATTGCCAAGAAGATCAACTCGGCGGTGTTCCCCGGGCAGCAGGGCGGGCCGCTGGAGCACGTGATCGCCGGCAAGGCCGTGGCGTTCAAGATCGCCGCGTCCCCGGAGTTCAAGGAACGCCAGGAGCGGGTCCTGGCCGGTGCCAGGATCCTCGCGGAGCGTCTGGTCCAGCCGGACGTGACCGCGAAGGGGATCAACGTGATCTCCGGCGGCACCGATGTGCACCTGGTCCTGGTGGACCTGCGCGAGTGCGAGCTCAACGGGCAGGAAGCCGAGGACCGCCTCGCGGAAATCGACATCACCGTGAACCGCAACGCCGTCCCGTTCGATCCGCGTCCGCCGATGGTCACCTCCGGGCTGCGCATCGGCACCCCGGCGCTGGCCACCCGCGGCTTCGGCGAGGCAGCCTTCGCCGAGGTTGCGGAGATCATCGCGGAGGCTTTGATCGCCGACGCCGGCGCGGACCTGTCCGGCCTGCGCACCCGGGTGGAGGCCCTCGCCGCCGCCCACCCGCTCTACCCCTCGGTTGATAACCTCGCCTAAGCGACGTATGACTGAAGTAAGACACGACGCCGGGCGGGCCGCGGCCACAAGCCGTCGCCCGGCGTCGTGCATCGGCGGGACTGCCGCCTACCTGCGGCCGCGCCGCCTTCCGGCAAGACCCTCTGCCGGGCCACAGCAAGACCTAGTTAGGAACCGACAATGGCTGTTGGAGTCTTCGACCTCTTTTCCATCGGAATTGGGCCGTCCAGCTCGCACACCGTGGGGCCCATGCGGGCCGCGGCCGTCTTCGCCGAGGAACTTAAGTCCCTCGGCAAGCTGGCGGAGGTGGCGTCGCTGCGGGTGGACCTTTACGGCTCCCTGGCTGCCACGGGCCACGGGCACGGCACCATGACCGCCATCCTGCTCGGACTTGAGGGCTTCCACCCCGAGCAGATCCTGCCCGAGGAAGTGGAGGACCGGCTGGCCACGATCGCCGGGACCGGCACCCTGCAGCTGGCCGGATCCGTGGCCCTGCCGTACGGGGTGAAGGACATGGTCCTGCGGCCGCTGACCATCCTGCCCCGGCACACCAACGGCATGACGTTCACGGTCTCGGACGCCGCGGGCGAGACCCTGCACCAGGCCACGTTCTTCTCCGTCGGCGGCGGCTTCATTGTCCGCGAGGGTGAGGAGGACGCGGCCCTGAAGGAACTCGCGGAATCGAAGAAGGAACTTCCGCTGCCGTTCCGCACGGCCGCCGAACTCCTGGGCCGCTGCCAGTCCAAGGGCCTCTCGATCGGTGAGATCATGCTGGTCAACGAGCGCGCCTCCCGCACCGAGGCCGAGATCCGCGAGGGGCTGCTGCACATCTACTCGGTGATGGAAGGCTGCGTCGAGGTCAGCCTCAAGCGCGAGGGCCTGCTCCCGGGCGGGCTCAAGGTCCGCCGCCGCGCCCCGGACTGGCATGAGCGGCTCATGAAGGAAACCCGCGGCCAGGATCCCGACTACCGGGATCCGAAGTACTGGCAGGAATGGGTCAACCTGATCGCCCTGGCCGTCAACGAGGAAAACGCCTCGGGCGGGCGCGTGGTCACCGCGCCCACCAACGGCGCGGCGGGCATCATCCCGGCCGTGCTCTACTACGCGCTGCACTTCGCCCCAGGCATGGACAAGGCAACCCAGGCCGACCGCGACGACGTTGTGGTCAAGTTCCTGCTCACCGCCGGCGCGATCGGGGTGCTCTACAAGGAGCAGGCCTCGATTTCCGGTGCGGAGGTCGGCTGCCAGGGCGAGGTCGGCTCGGCGTCCTCGATGGCGGCCGCCGGCCTGGCCGAAGTCATGGGCGGCACCCCCCAACAGGTGGAGAACGCCGCGGAAATCGCGATGGAGCACAACCTGGGCCTTACCTGTGATCCGATCGGCGGGCTGGTCCAGGTCCCGTGCATCGAACGCAACGCGATCGCCGCGGCCAAGGCCATCAACGCCGCCAAGATGGCCCTCTGGGGCGACGGCACCCACCGGGTCTCCCTGGACGAGGTCATCGTCACCATGCGCGAAACCGGCAAGGACATGTCCTCCAAGTACAAGGAAACCGCGATGGGCGGCCTCGCCGTCAACGTCGTGGAGTGCTAGGGAGCTGATCGAGGCGGGTGGCGCTGAATGGCGCCATCAGTTGTGCAGCGCCGCCCACAGGTTCAGTGAGGATGCGAACACGATCCAGGACAGGTAGGGCAGCATCAGCAGTCCTGCCGTCCGGCTGATCGGACCGAAAAGCACCACCGTCACGGCCACGGCCACGGCCAATGCCACGATGATCCCGAACGCGATCCACAGCGCCGGCGTCCCGAGCACCGGGTAGAGGGCAAAGAAGACCGGAGTCCAGAGCAAGTTCAGCACCAGCTGCACGCCGTAGGCTGTCAGGGCCGTCCTGGACCGCGCGGCGCGGCTGCGCCAGACCAGCCACGCCGCGACTGCCATGGCGACGTACAGGACCGTCCAGACCGCCCCGAAGACCCAGTTTGGTGGCGACCAGGGTGCTGTGTCGGCCGTGGCGTACCAGCCGTTGACGTGGTTGGCGGTGGCGAGGCCGCCTAGGGCCGCAACCAGCGCCGACGCGCCGAGGAACAGGAGCAGTGCGACGACTTGGGAGCCGGCGCCGAAGCCGCTGCCGGCGCCCCGCGAGCGGCCGCCGGGTGCCCCGGGCCGGCCTTCCAGCGGGTGTTGCTGAGCCTGCATGAGACCAGCGTAACCGCCTTGCCGGGACCGGCGGCAGGGTGCGGACCGATAGACTTGGGGCTGCATGTCCGCATGCCGCCGAAGCTCGTACCGCAATGATTGGATACCGCACCCTTGCGTGAATTCACTGCCCGCTTTGCCTCTGCCGAGGAGATTGCCAGCTGGGATGCCCTCGTCACCGCGAACCCCAACGGCGGCAATCTCCTGCAATCTGAAGCGTTCGCCGAGGTCAAGCAGCACTTTGGCTGGAAGCCCCTGCACCTGGTCTATGAGTCGGCCGATTACACGAGCTACAACCTGGTCCTCGAGAAGTCGTTTCCGCTTCTCGGCAAGCTCTGGTACCTGATCAAGGGACCCGACGTGGCGTCCGTCGAGGACATCCCCGGGATCGCCGCGGCGAACGCGGACTTCGTAAAAAAGGCCAAGCTGGGCGTCTTTGCGATCAAGATCGAGCCGGACATCATTCTCTCGGACGAGGCCGTGCGGATCCTCGAAGGGGCGGGTTTGGTCAAGACCCACAACCTGCAGCCCAACGACTCCACGGCGCTGCTCGATATTGCGCCCGAGGAAAACCAGTTGCTGCGCAATCTCCACTCCCGGGGCCGAAACGCCGTGCGCCGCGCCATCCGCGAGGGCGTGGAGGTCCACAACGCGGAGCCCACGGAAGAGAACTTCCGGGCCATGTATGCCCTGATGACCACCACGGTGGAAGCCAAATCCCAGGTCCGGGTGCGCGAGTACGAGTACTACCGCCGGTTCTGGACCAACTTCCTGGCCCGTGACCAAGGCAGGCTGATGTTCGTGTACGAAAACGGTGTGCCCTCAGTTGGCGCGTTCGTGATCAACTACGGCCGCAAGGGAACGTACAAGGACGGCGGCTCCCTGCAGAAGCGCGGCCAGTACGGCGACTCGCACCTCGTGCAGTGGACTGCGATCAACCAGGTCAAGGAACTCGGCTGCACCGAATACGACTTCTGCGGCACCCCGCCAAGCGACAAGCTCAAGGACACGTCCAACCCGTTCCATGGGCTGGGCCTGTTCAAAACCAGCTTCAGCAAGACCGTGACCGACTTCGTCGGCTGTTACGACCAGGTCCTGAGCCCGCTGAAATACAAAGCCTGGATGACGGCGGGGGAGCGCGTGGCACGCCAGCTCTACACCCGGCGCACGGGCCAACAGTTCTACTAACCCGAGACAAAGACAATCGAGGACAGCCTTGGACAGTGAGGAGGCCGGAATGAACAACGGAATCGACGGCCACCGCAGGCCACCCACGGACGGCCTGCCCCGGACGCAGCCGATGTCGCCCGTGGAGGTGCGCCAGAACGCGGCCGCGAAGCGCATGTTGCGCAGGCTGGTCCAGGGCGAGAACCCGCCCACGGCGCCCATGAGCATCGTGGACCGGCTCGCCGGCAGCCCCTATGCGAACCCGATGATCCAGGTGGGCGGCGTCGACGCCTCGGCCCGCAAGACGATCGACTTCGCGCTGCATTTGGCGGAATCGATGTTCCGGTACGGCGCCGGAGCCCTGGAAGTCGAGACCAGCATCATCGCCATCACGGCCGCCCTGGGACTCAAGAACATCGAAGTGGACATCACCAACCAGTCGGTGGCCATCAACTATGCCCCGAAGGACCAGACGCCCATAACCTTGCTTCGTGTCGTGCGGTCCTGGACCAACAACTACGCGGGCTTGGCCAAGGTGCACCAGCTCGTCACGGACATCGTCTCCGGCGGCGTGGGACGCGAGGAGGCTGTGCGCCGGCTCGACGAAATCACCCACAGTTCCAAGCCTTTCCCGCGCTGGATGGTCACTGTGGCATTCGGCGTGTTCTCGGCCGTCTTCGTCGGTGTTCTCGGCGGCGACCTCGGAGCCTCTGCCGTCGCCTTTGTCTCCAACCTCATGGTCAGCCTGCTGGCCAGGCAACTGGGGCGGTGGCGCACACCTGACTTCTTCGTCACAGCCTCGTGTTCCTTCCTGGTCACTTTCATCGCCCTGCTGTTATGGCGTTTCGGCGGCATGGTAGGAATCCAGATTCCGCCAGCCATCGTGGTGGTCGGCGGAATCCTGCTGCTACTGCCGACCGGCCGGCTCGTCTCCTCGGTGCAGGACGCGATCAACGGCTTCCCGGTCACGGCGGCCGGCCGTTTCGTCTCCACCATGCTGACCTTCGGTGCGCTCGTCGCCGGCATTGCCGTCGGCTTCGTTGTCGGAGACATGACCGGCATGAAGGCGATCAATGTCACCGAAACATTCCCCCCGGCATATCCGTGGTGGGCCGTGGTCATCATGATCGCCATCGCTGTGCTGATGATCGGCATAACGGAACAGACCAGCTGGACGCTGCTGCTGCCGACGGCGGCCGTGGGGGTGGTGGGCTATCTGGTCCTGATCGGCGGTGATGCTCTGGGCATCGGCTCCCGCTTCGCACCGGCCGTCGCGGCTGTGGTGATTGGCCTGCTGGCCCGCGTGGTGGCCCTCCGGATGGGCGCTCCCCAGCTGGTCGTGGCCGTCCCCGCAGCCCTGATCCTGCTCCCCGGGCTCACTATATTCCGGTCCATGTATGTATTGACCATCGAGGAATCGGAGATTCTCATGGGCGCCGGCGGGATGCTCAACGCCGGGGCGATCGTGCTCGGTGTCGCCGCCGGCATCGTGCTCGGTGACACCTTGGCGCGGCCGCTGACGCGGAGCCTGGCGAGCAACGAGCGGCGCAGGGCCCGTCGCCGCTAGGTAGTCCGGAGGGATCTAGCCGCTGGGCCTGGTAACGCCAGATCTTGTGGCTGGATCTGGCGCTCTTAGATCTTGCGCCGTTAGATCTAACGTTTTAGATCTTGCGCCGTTAGATCTTGCCGATGGGGAGCTTCTTCTCCGCCTGGAAATCGTCCTCCATGCGGCCCCTGGCCCAGTAGCCCGACAGGGAAACCTGCGCCCGCTCCAGCCCGCGCTGCACGTAAAAAACCTCCCGCAGGCCTTTCATGTAGCCCCGCTCGCCGTGGGCAAAGACCTGCACCCGCCCCTCAGGCCACTCGGCTTCGCGCACGGCCGTGACCAGCAGGTCGCTCTCTCCGGCGGGGACGCCGCCGCGCAGGAGCCAGCGCAGTTCGACGCCGGCCGGTCCGGCGATGGGCTGGATGTCGGCGTCGCTGTCCACCTCGAGCAGGGCCAGGCCGCGGGCATCCTCCGGCAGGGATTCGATCGCGGCGCCGATGGCCGGCAGGGCGGACTCATCGCCGGCAAACAGGTACCAGTCCGCCGCCGGATCCGGGTTGTATCCGCCGCCCGGGCCAGTGAAGGTCAGGCGATCGCCGGGCTGGGCGGCGGCCGCCCAGGGGCCAGCGAGGCCCTCGTCGCCGTGGATCACGAAATCGATGGCCAGTTCCTGCGCCGCCGCGTCCACCCAGCGGACCGTGTAGGTCCGGGTGTGCGGCCATTGATCGCGCGGCATCGCTTCCCGGACGGCCCACAGGTCCAGCGGTTGCGGGTATTCGATACCGGGTTGCGGAAAGACGATCTTGACGTACCGGTCCACATAGTCATTGTTGACGTACCCGGCGAACCCTGGTCCGCCTGCGATGATCCGGACCATGTGCGGGGAAAGTTGTTCTCTGCGCAGGACCGTCAGGTCGGTCTGGGGACGCGAGTTCCGGGTGGCGGTGGTGGCGGCGGGGACGGAAGTCATGCAGCTAAGCCTAACCAAGAACCCTGGCCGGGAGCTCCGGATGGAAGCCTGTTACGGCAGCGGCGGCAGTTCCCAGTCGACCGTCCCGTTGCCCTGCTCCTGCAGCAGGGCGTTGGCTCGGCTAAAGGGCCGCGATCCGAAGAACCCGCGCGAGGCCGAGAGCGGGCTGGGGTGGGCGCTGGCGATCACGGCAGCGGAGCCCAGCAGCGGCCGCACGGATTCGGCATCCTTCCCCCACAGGATCACCACAAGGGGAGCGCGGCCAGCGCCGGAGGCGGACGGGCGGTCCGCGACTGCCCGGATGGCCGCCGCTGTGACAGCCTCCCAGCCCTTGTTCCGGTGCGAGCCAGCCGCGCCTGCCCGGACACTGAGCACCCTGTTCAGCAGCAGTACGCCCTGCTCCGACCAGCGGCTAAGGTCCCCGTGGACGCGCGGCGGGACGCCGAGATCGGCCTGAAGTTCCTTGTAGATGTTTGCCAGGCTGCGGGGGATCGGCCGGGTGGCGCCGTCCACGGCGAAGGACAGCCCTACGGCGTGCCCCGGCGTCGGATAGGGATCCTGCCCTACTACCAGCACCCGGACACCGGCGAGCGGCTGGCGGAAGGCCCGCAGCAGGTCTGGCGGCGACGGCAGCACACCATGCCCGGCGGCCATTTCGCCGGCGAGGAAGGTGAGCGCCTCCCGCAACTGTGCCTCGACCGGTGCCAGCGCTTCCGCCCAGTCCGGAGCGACCAGCTCGGTCAGCGGCCGGTGCGCCAGGTCCGCGAACCGGATGCCGTCTGCGGCTTCGGGTTCCAGCTCGAACAGCGCGTCGGAATTAGATTCGGAGGGAAGTTCGGAATTGGACACAGCCCCCATTCTTCCGCAACTGCCGTCCGCTCCGGCACCCCGCCAAATGACAACCCTGTTATTCGGCCGTAGCATGGGATTGACTTTTACCGGACTCTTACCGGAACCAGCAAGTTTTTTCGGAATCAACCAGGAGTGTGCCGTGGCCGAAACAGCGCAAGAGCACGTGCCCGCGGAGGATTCCGCCGGATTCCCCGCTGCCGGCGGGGACCTGGGTGGGGTGTCTGCGGAGTCTCCGCTCAGCGTCCGCGACCAGCAGATGCTGGCCCTGGAGCGGCAGTGGTGGAAGTACGCGGGGGCCAAGGAACAGGCCATCCGCGAGCTGTTCGATCTGTCCGCCACGCACTACTACCAGATCCTCAATGCCCTCATCGACACCGAGGACGCTCTGGCCCACGATCCCATGCTGGTCAAGAGATTGCGTAGACTACGTACATCACGCCAACGTGCCCGCACTGCCCGCCGTCTGGGAACAGATTCGTAAAGTAGCGTCACGAGCAGCCGGATACGCACGTCCTGTTGCGTCCGTTCCGGCCTCGGGCACCCCGTATGAAATCAGCAAGGACGTCGTTTCACCATGACCAAATACGCTCGGGATGAATTTGATCGGGTCCCGGAGACCTCTACCCGGCAGGGTGTCCACCGGGCCGTCGCCGGATCACGCCGGCGGAGCCTGGCGCCCATCTTGGCGGCCGGCTTTGTGGCCCTGGCCATTGGCCTGGTTGCCTTTCTGATCCTGCCGAAGCTTGGTTTCTCCGGAGGCCAGGCCGCGGCCGTGACAGCCGGTGACAGCGCGTCAGCATTTGCCAGCAGCAGCGCGTCCGCATCGAGCCCTGCTAGCCCCAGCCCCGCGCAGACGAGCCCGGAACCCGCCGGCGCAACGCCGTCGGCAACGCCTTCAGCGACGCCCAGCGCCACAGCCGCCGGTGTGGACAAGGCGCAGCCGGTGACGATCTACAACGGGACCACCACCGCTGGCCTCGCCACCCGCGTCGGCGGCACCGTCAGCTCTGCCGGCTGGACCGTCGGCCAGACAGGGAACTGGGGCGGTGTCCCGCAGCAGACGTCGGTGATTTTCTACAACGGCGTGGAGCAAAAGGGCAATGCCGAGGCGCTCGGAACGCTCCTGGGCATCGACACGCTCGTGGACTCCGCCGAGTTCAACTTGCCCCTCGTCGTTGTGCTGGGACCCGGCTTCCAGTAGTCATTTCCGGTTACGCCTCAATAACTATTCGACGGCGGACCTGCCCGCCGTCGGCGTTCCTGAGGGACGCTGTGGGTACAGTATCTGCGGATTTCTCTTCGCAGTCCGCGGCGCACATCGAGGTGGGCCGCACGCAAGCTAGCTGAAAGTGTGGACACCATGGCACTGGGAACCGTCAAATGGTTCAACGCCGAGAAGGGCTACGGCTTCATCACCGTGGACGGTTCCGAGAACGACGTCTTCGTGCACTGGTCCGCGATCGTCGGGGAAGGCTACCGCGCCCTGGACGAGGGCCAGCGGGTGGAGCTGGAAGTCGGCGAGGGCGAAAAGGGCCCGCAGGCTGAAAGTGTCCGGCCCGCCTAGTGGCACTTGCTTTCGTTAAGAACGCCCCGCGGGACGCGGCAGGTCGCCCAGGAAGAACTTTGCCGCTGCGCCGCGCCCTAGTGGCTGGCACACTCGCGGCCGTGTCCCTGACGGGCTGCCTGGGACCTGCAGGCAGCGCCCGCGTGGCCAGCGCCGACGCCAGCGGCGACGGCACCCTGCGCATAGGGCTGATCCTGGACAACACGGGGCGGCAGGCCTTCCTCAACGCCCCACAGTTGGCGGCCGCCAAACTCGCCGTCAAGGAGATCAACGCGGCCGGTGGCCACAAGGGCAAGCTTGTGGAGCTGCTACCGGAAACCATCAGCACGGACACGGCTGCCCAGGCGAAAGCGCTGGTCGCCAGCAAAGCCGACGTCGTCATCGGTCCGACCGATTCCAGCCGCGCCCCTGCCGCGATCGACGTGCTGGCCAACGCCAAGGTAGCCGTCATCTCGCCGGCCAACTCTGCCAGCGGGCTCAGCAACTACAAGAGCGGCGGCTACTATTTCCGCACCTCGGCGGCCGACATCGCACAGGCCTCCGTCCTCGCCAAGCTGGCCCAAGACGGCGGCGCCAAGACCCTGGCCGTGCTACACGAGGAAGGCGACTACGGCAAGGTCGTCGCCTCCGCCGTCGCCGGTGCGGCGAAACAGTCCGGGCTCGACGTCGTGGCGGACGCGGAGTTCACTCCCGGCCAGGCACAGCAGGCTGCCGCCACCGCCAAGGCCGCAAATCCCGACGCCGTCGTCCTGGTCTCACGCGACGGCGCGCAGGGTGCCATCGCCGAACTGAACAACGCCGGTCTGGCCGGGAAAAAACTTGTCCTCAGCGACGCGGCCGTCAGCCGGTACGGCTCCGGAGTGGGCACGCGGGCGCTGGAGGGCGCACGCGGGGTCCTGCCCGGCGTGTTCCCCTCCGCCAGCTTCCAGAAGGACCTTGTTGCCGTTGACCCCGGGCTGAAGGACATGGTGTTTGCCGCCGAGACGTACGACGCCGTCATCCTCGCCGCCGTCGCTGCCGCCGCGGCCGAAGACGACGCCGGAACCTCCATTGCGGCATCCCTCGTCGGGGTCTCCGGCGGAACGGCGGCAGCTGGCGGAAATGCCGCGGGCGCCGGTCAGCCCGCCGGCCAGCCGCCGAGTGAGTCGTGCACGAGCTACCAGGCCTGCGTGGACGTCCTCCATGCGGGCAAGCGCCCGGACTATGACGGCCAGTCCGGACGGATCAAGTTTGATTCCCACGGGGACATCACCGAAGCGAACTACATGGTCTACACCTACGGCGAGGACAACCTGCCCACAATGACCGGCACGGAGAGCGCCAGCAGCAGTGGCGGCTGATCGCTCCTAGCGTATTGTGCCCGCGTGGCGGGCGGTTTGGGCCGGGCACTGCTTGCACTCTCCCCGGGGGAGTGCTAATTATTGATTTAGCACTCCAGCGCACTGACTGCTAACACGACGCCCGGTTCGCCCGGCCGTGAAGTGGGGCAGCCGGTCCAGGAGCTAAAGGAACACCTTGCTGGGGTGAGATCCCGGACCCAGCGGCATACAGAGGCCGCGGGGTAGGGATCGTCCGTCGCGGGCACCACAGCGAAGGTTCATTCTTAACGACTGTCCCGAAAGGACTACTGCCGTTATGGCCAAGATCATTGCATTTGATGAAGAGGCACGCCGCGGTCTTGAGCGGGGCCTGAACATCCTCGCCGACGCCGTCAAGGTCACCCTCGGCCCGCGGGGACGCAACGTCGTCCTCGAAAAGAAGTGGGGCGCCCCCACGATCACCAACGATGGTGTTTCCATCGCCAAGGAGATCGAGCTGGACGACCCTTACGAGAAGATCGGCGCCGAGCTGGTCAAGGAAGTTGCCAAGAAGACGGATGACGTCGCAGGCGACGGCACCACCACGGCAACTGTGCTCGCACAGGCCCTGGTCAAGGAAGGCCTGCGCAACGTCGCGGCCGGCGCTGACCCGCTGTCCCTCAAGCGCGGCATCGAGAAGGCTGTTGACGCCGTGACTGTCGAGCTCCTGGCGTCCGCCAAGGAAATCGAGACCAAGGAAGAGATCGCCGCCACCGCGTCCATCTCCGCTGGCGACAACGAGATCGGCGCCCTGATCGCCGAAGCCCTCGACAAGGTCGGCAAGGAAGGCGTCATCACGGTCGAGGAGTCGAACACGTTCGGCCTGGAGCTGGAGCTGACCGAAGGCATGCGCTTCGACAAGGGCTACATCTCCGCCTACTTCGTCACCGACGCCGAGCGCCAGGAAACGGTCCTTGAGGATCCGTACATCCTGATCGTCAACTCCAAGATCTCCAACGTCAAGGAACTGGTTGCTGTCCTGGAAAAGGTCATGCAGTCTTCCAAGCCGCTGCTGATCATTGCCGAAGACATCGAGGGCGAGGCCCTGGCCACCCTGATCGTCAACAAGATCCGCGGCACCTTCAAGTCCGTCGCCGTCAAGGCCCCGGGCTTCGGCGACCGTCGCAAGGCGCAGCTGGCCGACATCGCCATCCTCACCGGTGGCCAGGTCATCTCCGAGGAAGTCGGCCTCAAGCTTGAGACCGCCGGACTCGAACTCCTTGGCAAGGCCCGCAAGGTTGTTGTCACCAAGGACGAGACCACGATCGTCGAAGGTGCCGGCGACGCCGACCAGATCGCCGGCCGCGTGTCCCAGATCCGCGCCGAGATCGAGAACTCGGATTCCGACTACGACCGCGAGAAGCTGCAGGAGCGCCTGGCCAAGCTGGCCGGCGGCGTTGCAGTCATCAAGGCCGGGGCCGCAACCGAGGTCGAGCTCAAGGAACGCAAGCACCGCATTGAGGACGCTGTCCGCAATGCCAAGGCTGCTGTCGAAGAGGGCATCGTCGCCGGCGGTGGCGTTGCCCTGATCCAGGCCGGCGCCAAGGCGTTCGCGAACCTGCAGCTCTCCGGTGACGAGGCAACGGGCGCGAACATCGTCCGCGTTGCCATCGACGCGCCGCTGAAGCAGATCGCCTTCAACGCCGGCCTCGAGCCCGGCGTCGTGGTGGACAAGGTCCGCGGCCTGCCCGCAGGCCACGGCCTCAACGCAGCCACCGGCGAGTACGTCGACCTGCTGGCCGCTGGCATCAACGACCCGGTCAAGGTAACCCGCTCTGCCCTGCAGAACGCGGCTTCCATCGCCGGCCTGTTCCTCACCACCGAGGCCGTTGTAGCCGACAAGCCCGAGAAGGCTGGCGCCCAGATGGGCGGCGGCGACGACATGGGCGGCATGGGCGGCATGGGCGGTTTCTAACCACCCGCGCTAGCCTCCACCGGCTGTTCGACGACGGCGGTCCCACCTTCGGGTGGGGCCGCTGTTGGCTTTAACGCAGCTCCGGCCAGCACCCTCCCGCCGCTGTTGCGGTGGGTGTCGGCAGGGTCTGGCAGGATAGGTCAGTGACGATTACAGCAGCGGCCGACGGTTCGGCCTTAGGAAATCCCGGCCCGGCCGGCTGGGCCTGGTACGTGAACGATGACTGCTGGCGGGCCGGCGGGTGGCCCCACGGCACGAACAACCAGGGCGAACTGATGGCGGTGCTTGACCTGTTCCGGGCCACGGCACACATGCCCGGGGAAGACCTGCTGATTCTCTGTGACAGCCAGTACGTCATCAATGCGGTGACCAAGTGGATGCCGGGCTGGAAGCGGAAGGGCTGGCGCAAGGCCGACGGCAAGCCGGTTCTGAACGTGGACCTCCTCAAGGACATCGACCAGGCGCTCGTGGGCCGCAAGTACACCTTCGAGTGGGTGCGGGGCCATGCCGGGCACGAGCTCAACGAAGCGGCCGACGTCCGTGCCCGGGCAGCGGCCACGGCGTACCAGCAGGGCGTGGCGGTCCGGCAGGGTCCCGGGTTCGGGACGCCCGAGGGCCAGCCGCCGGAGGGCAAGGCACAGCAGGACCAGACCCGGCAGGGCGAGACGACGCCGGCCGGCCAGGCTGGTTCCGCGATGCCGCAGGCCACCCAGCAGACGGCCCCAGCGCAGGCCGCAACCCGCGCGCAGTCGGCCCCGGCGCCTTCCGGCCAGCAGGAACTCTTTGGCGCACCAGGGAGCTACGACGAACCGGACCTCTTCAGCGAACTCGAAGAGGAACCGGCCGTGACCCTGGCGGAGACCAGCCCCGAAGCCGTCGTCGAGTCCCTCGAGCGCGAACTGCTCCGCCCGGAAACCCGGGCGGACCTGGGCCGCACAGGCGTCCTGCTCCATCCGGACTTCACCGAGATCGGCAGCTCCGGCCGGCTCTGGACTCGCGACGCCATGATGATGTCCCTTGAGGACAACCCGGGCGGGCCCGTGGAGCTCGAGCTGCTGGGCGCGGACCGGCTGGGCGAGAAGACCATGCTCCTGACCTACCGCAGCCACACCCGCGAGGGCTCAGCCCTACGCAGCTCCCTGTGGGTCCTTGAAGGCGCGCAATGGCGGCTGCGCTTCCACCAGGGCACACCCGAGGCCTGACGCCCCGAGAGGCTCACGTGAAGCGCTGCGCATTGCCCAGTTCCGCCTGCGCATAGGTAGCGGCGGCGGAATTCAGCGCGAGGTTTATGGACGCCAGGGAAGCCTCGACCCTGCCCTGGGTCAGCGTCCACTCGGCCACCAGGGTTTGGAAGTTTGTCGCCGCGGAGCCGCGCCAGCTGCCCTCGAGTTCGTCCAGCCCTCGTTTCATGGCCTGTACGTCGGCGCTGATCCGCTCCACCGTGGCCTGCACGTTGGCGGACTTGAGCTGCAGGAGCTCCGTATCGACGGAGATGATGCTCATGGGATTGCCTCTCGAAATGGTCGGGAGGCAGCCGCAGGCCCGGCGGAGCACGGTGAACGTCAGCAGTGGGGTCTGTGATGTGAGTCTGCAGTGAAGGCGTGTGGGGGAGCGGCTGCCTCGTCCGGAATTTCCGGACACCTCGAGCGTATGCGGGCAGTGCACCGGCCGGACACCGCCGCCGGCCCCTATGTGGACAAACCTGCTGCGGACAGTTCCGTGGCGTCTTCGTCCAGGAACGGGATGCTGACCACCAGTGTGGCACCGCCCCCGTCAGTCTCCCCGACCTGCACGGACCCGGAATGCGAGCCGACGATGGCGGCCACGATCGCCAGGCCAAGTCCGCTGCCGCCGGTCTCCCTGGTCCGGGACGTGTCCGCCCGGTAGAAGCGCTCAAAAATGCGGGCCGCCTCGTCCTCCGGGACACCGGGTCCGTGGTCTCGTACCTCGATCACGGACTGCCGTGCTCCGTCCGGTGCAGTCCGGGTCCCGACGCCAATTTCGATCGGCGTGCCTTCCGGCGTGTACCGCAGGGCATTGCCGACCAGGTTGCTGACCACCTGGCGCAGCTTGGCTTCGTCCCCCAGCACCGGGGCCGGCGCGGGGGCCGCGCCGTCGAGCCCGGTGAGGGTGATGGTGCGGCTGCGGTCGCTCGCCTGGGTGTCCACCACGGCGTCGTTGGCCAGCAGCAGCAGATCTGCGGGTTTCTGCTGCAGCGGGCGCTGCTCATCGATCCTGGCCAGAAGGAGCAGGTCTTCCACCATGGCCCCCATGCGCTTGGCTTCGCTTTCGATCCGCCCCATCGCCGTGGCCACGTCCTCCGGGGTGGACAGCGCCCCGTGCCGGTACAGCTCGGAGAACCCGCGAATGGTCACCAGCGGGGTGCGCAGCTCGTGCGAAGCGTCGGCGGCGAAGCGACGCATCCGTTCCTCGGACGCCATCCGCGCGGCGAACGCTGTCTCAATATGCGCGAGCATGGCATTGAGCGAACTGCCCAGCCTCCCCACCTCGGTGTTGGGGTTTTCGATTTCCACGCGTCTGGAGAGGTCTCCGGCGGCGATCGCGGCGGCCGTCTTCTCCACCCGGGCCAGCGGCCGGAAAGAGCGCGAGACGGTCCACGTGGCGATGAAGAACGCCAGCACAAGCGTCAGCAGACCCACCCCCACCACCACCAGGGCCGCATGTTCCATGACGGAATCGACGGGATCCAGGGGCAGCCCGATGACCACCACCGCGCTGCGCTGGTTGTTGTCCACGACGCTCAGGGCCACCACCCTCCAGTTGCCGCCCTCGGTCCCGCGGACCTGGAAGGGTATCTGCTGGCGTTCCCGGGCCTCGACCGCGGAGAAAGTGCTGATGGCGGGGTGGGAGTCCTTGTCGCCGCCAAACGGGATTGCTGGGAGGCCCGGGCTGAGGAGCATTAGCGAGTAGTCGGTGGGAATGGTGGAGCTGGCCTCCTGCAGCTGGGTGAAGGACTTCTCCAGCCGCACGGAGTCGACGGCGGCCCGGAGTTTGTCATCCACCTGTCCCTGCAGGAAGCTGTGGAGCAGCGTCAGCGTGCCCGCCCCAGTGGCCGTGAGGGCCACCAGCATCAGCGCCATCATGATGGCCACGAGCTGCGACCGCAGCGAGGCCGATTTCCAGCGGTGCAGCAAAGTCAGCGCTTCTCGGCGGTCCGCAGAACGTAGCCGACGCCGCGCTTGGTCTGGATCAGTGCCGGGGCATCGGGATCGATATCCACCTTGCGGCGCAGGTAGGAGATGTAGGACTCCACGATCGAGGCATCGCCGTTGAAGTCGTACTCCCACACATGGTCCAGGATCTGGGCCTTGGACAGGACCCGGTTGGGGTTGAGCATGAGGTAGCGCAGGAGCTTGAACTCGGTGGGGGACAGCTCGATCACGGTGCCGCCGCGGCGGACCTCGTGGGCGTCGTCGTCGAGCTGGAGGTCATCGACCCGGATCACGGCGTCGTCGTCGACCTGGGGCTGCGTGCGCCGGAGCACCGCGCGGATGCGGGCCACCACCTCGTCGAGGCTGAAGGGTTTGGTGACGTAATCGTCCCCGCCCACGGTCAGGCCCGTGACCTTGTCCTCGGTGTCGTCCTTGGCTGTGAGGAACAGGACCGGGAAGTGTTTGCCGGCGGCGCGCAGGCGGCGGGTGACGGTGAAGCCGTCCATGTCCGGCAGCATGACGTCAAGAACTGCCAGATCGGGGGCGTGCAGCTCCGCGGCGGCAAGGGCCTCGCGCCCGCTGCCAGCCGAGACAACTTCAAAACCGGCGAAGCGCAGGGACGTTGATAGCAGCTCGCGGATGTTCGGTTCATCATCGACGACGAGCAGCTTTGCTTCGGGTCCGTTCTTTTTCATGTTCCCATGATGCTCCCAGACTCTGGGAGTTTTCTGAAGGGCGGATGGGTGTTGCATGGGTCGTGCCTGTTGCGGGCACGCCCGGGCGCCACCCGGGGCCCGGGACCTTCTGACTAGCCGGCGGTGCCGACGTCCTTGGCGTCCATGATCCTGTAGGCATAGCCCTGCTCGGCGAGGAAACGCTGCCGCTTCGCGGCGAAGTCCTGATCGAGGGTGTCGCGGGCCACCAGCGAGTAGAACCGCGCGGATCGGCCGTCTTTCTTCGGACGCAGCAGCCGGCCTAGGCGCTGGGCCTCCTCCTGGCGGGAACCGAACGAACCGGAGACCTGGATCGCCACCGACGCCTCGGGCAGGTCAATGGAGAAGTTGGCCACCTTGGACACCACCAGGGTCTGCACCTCGCCGGCGCGGAAGGCATCGAAGAGCCGCTGGCGTTCCTTGACCGACGTGTCGCCCTTGATGACCGGCGCGTTGAGGCGCTCGCCGATCTCGTCGAGCTGGTCGATGTACTGCCCGATCACCAGGAGCTGCTCGCCGGCGTGTTCGGCGACAAGTTCTTCCACCACCCGGGTCTTGGTCTCGGAGGTGGCGCACAGGCGGTATTTGTCGGCGTCCTCTGCCATGGCATAGGCCACCCGTTCGTCGCGGGGCAGGTCCACCCGGACCTCCACGCAATCGGCGGGGGCGATATAGCCCTGGTTCTCGATGTCCTTCCACGGCGCGTCGTAGCGCTTCGGGCCGATCAGGCTGAAGACCTCGCCCTCCCGCCCGTCCTCCCGCACCAACGTGGCGGTGAGCCCGAGCCGGCGCCGGGCCTGCAGGTCCGCCGTCATCCGGAAGATAGGCGCCGGCAGCAGGTGGACCTCGTCGTAGATGATCAGGCCCCAGTCGTTGCCGTCCACGAGCTCCAGGTGCGGGTACAGGCCGCCGCGCTTCGTGGTCAGGACCTGGTAGGTGGCGATCGTGACTGGACGGACTTCCTTGACGGAGCCGGAGTACTCGCCGATCTCCTCCTCGGTCAGCGACGTGCGCTTGATGAGTTCGTCCTTCCACTGCCGCGCGGCGACGGTGTTGGTCACCAGGATCAGCGTGGTGGTGGAGCTAGTGGCCATGGCGGCAGCCCCGACCAGCGTCTTGCCGGCGCCGCAGGGCAGGACGACGACGCCGCTGCCGCCGGCCCAGAAGTTCTCCGCTGCCAGTTGCTGGTAGGGCCGCAGCTTCCAGCCCGATTCGTTGAGCATGATGGGGTGCGGCGTGCCGTCCACGTAGCCGGCCAGGTCCTCAGCCGGCCAGCCAATCTTGAGCAGCAGCTGCTTGAGCTGGCCGCGCTGGGAAGAATGCACCACCACCGTCTCGCCGTCGATCCGCGGCCCGAGCAGCGGGGCGATCTTCTTGGCGCGGCTGACTTCTTCCAGCACCGGGTAGTCGGACGTGCGCATGACCAGGCCGTGCTGCGGGTCCTTTTCCAGCCGGAGCCGGCCGTACCGGGACATGGTTTCTTCGACGTCGATCAGCAAGGAATGCGGCACCGGGAACCGGGAGTACGTGAGCAGGGTGTCCAGCACCTTTTCGGCGTCCAGCCCCGCGGCCCGGGCGTTCCACAGCCCCAGCGGCGTCAACCGGTAGCTGTGAACATGCTCCGGCGCACGTTCCAGCTCGGCGAAGGCCGCGATGGCGTGCCGGGCCTCGGTTGCGAGTTCGTGGTCGACCTCCAGCAGGATGGTCTTGTCACTCTGGACGATCAGGGGCCCGTCATTCACTGAAACAATTCCTCTGTAGCTTCTACGTCGATAATCCGGTGGATGGACAGGACCCGCTCGATCTCCTTCTCCGGATCGAACACCCGCACCCGCCCGCCGTTCACAGCTACCGGAACAACCGTCTCGCGGCTGGCATTCCCCATGCTGTCAACGACATTCATGACCACCCGCTGCCTGAGTCGGATCGCCTTCAGGAGGGTTTCCAGCCCCAGCTGCGTCGCTTCCTCGCTGCCCGGGGCAGCCGCCGGCGAGTGAGCCCCGGGACCACGCGCCCGGGACCCGTCACCGCGCAACACGGCCAGTTGGGCGTCGATGTCGGCCTCCGGCGGAGCGGTCCGCGGGGCCGTGTAAACCGGCCGGCCGCTGCCGGCGCCCGAGGTGCTGCGGCGCAGCCCGACGACGGCGGATACTGCTTCCTCCAGGACGGGGGCGAGGCCCAGGCCCCTGAGGATCTGGGCGGTTTCCCGGGGTGCGGCGTGTGAGACCACCACCGTGGGCGCGATGCGCACCAGCCCGAGGCCGGCGGCGGCCGGGGCATTGAGCAGTTCCAGCAGGGCAGTCTCGTCCTCGCATTGGATAAAACTGGCCGCCGCCCCCACGCGGAGCCGGGAGTGCCGCGCGGCGGTGTCTTCGATGAGGTACTGGAGTGGCTGCGGGACGGCGGTGGCCGAATGCTGGCGAAGGAAGTCCAGGATCGCCGCGGCATCCTGGCCGGCGTCGAGGGCCCGGCGGACGGAGGGGACGGAGAAACGGTAGATGGTGGCCGGTCCCTGCCCCTCGGCCGTGGCCATAGTCAGGAGCCGTTCGCTCAGTTCGGGGTCGAGGTAGCCCGGCGCCACCGCCGTCAGATCTGCCTGTAGCAACACGTGTTGCAGGGCTGCCGGCAAGTGCTCACCCAGGATCCCCAACGCCTCATCCGGCTTTTCGGCGGCGATCGCGGCCCCCAGCTGGCTGAGGGCGCCGGAACCGATCAGGCCCAGCATCTCGGCTTCTGTGAGGATGCCGCGGATCAGGGAGCTGAAACGCCGGGCCATTCGGGGCTGCATCCACTCGGCCCGCTCCAGAACAGCGGCGGCATTGAGAACCGGGGCCTGCCCGTCGGGTGCCGCGGCTTCGAGGGTAAGTTCATGCAGGATTTCCAGGACCCGTTTGCGGAC
This sequence comes from Arthrobacter sp. 05L421, assembly GCF_056397785.1. NCBI lineage: Bacteria > Bacillati > Actinomycetota > Actinomycetes > Micrococcales > Micrococcaceae > Arthrobacter > Arthrobacter sp. 05L421. The sequence goes on along the minus strand of NZ_JBFTOC010000008.1, from coordinate 102,784 downwards.
CACCGGCGCGTCAGGCCGCTGCGCCTCGGCAGAGAGCGCATTGATGGTGGTCCCGGCCGCGCCCCGGTGGCCTGCCATGCCCTGGACAACAGCATTCACGGGCTGGCCCACGAGGGAGGGCGCGCGCTCGCTGGCCAGCCAGGCATTGACCAGCCACAGCCATTGTTCCTGCCGCGGCAACGCCAGCCACTCCAGCTGCGGCGGCTGCACCCATGCAGAACTGTCGACGTCCAGCCGCAGCAGTCCGCCCATTGCGCAGAACTCCGCCAGAAGGCCGGCCTCGTGCACGTCGATCCGGAGCGAGTCTGCCAGCCGCTTCATCTCCCGGACCCCGACGCCCCCGCTGCGCAGCGTCGCCAGGGGCTGTTCGCGCACGGCATAGAGCACTTCGCCCACGAGCCGCAGAGTCTCGGCAATAGCTCCCAACGCGGCGTTCCGGCGCAGCCCTGCGCTCGTGTGGCCAAGGTGGGGGAGGGGCGGCGCCAGGGAGAAACTCTCGACGACGAACCCGCCGCGCAGCGAGACTCCGACGCTATGGGGAAGTTCGACGTGCGCGGCGTCCAGCGGCACCAGCAGCCCCCGGGCCAGCAGCCAGTCCACAGGGCCGACGTCGGAGCTTTCGTGGAGCACGGACGCCCGGCGCTGCGCCTGCGGAACGGCGCCCATGGCCCAGTTTCCGAACCTGGCCAGCAAGGCGCCCGTCCGATCCGGCGCGGTGGTCAGGATTTGCTGCAGCGATTCCGGTGTTGCCGTCCAGTGCTGCAGGGACAGGGCCGCCTCCATCGGCGTCGTGGCGGGGGAGATGGACGCCCCGCCGCGGTGCAGTTCCCCCACCAGCTGCACCACGCGCTGCGCAAATGCCGGCTGGAGCCGCACGAGTTCGGTGTAGCTGCGCCCCAGCCCCGCAGGGTAGATGCCGATCACATCCTTGAGGCTGCCCACCGGAAGGTAGTGGCGCTGCCTGGCGGCGGCGGGAGCGGCACCGTGCGGCGGGTCGGTGCGGTGGACCAGGGCCAGTTCCTGCAGGGAATGGAGCAGGCGGTCGATGGCGGCAGCGGAGGAGCCGCAAATCAGTTTCTTCAGCATCGCCGCGGAGGCGCTGTGCCCGGTATCGGAGTTGGTGCACAGGTGCAGGGTTTCCAGGACCTGCATCTGCGGGCGGTTGAGCCGCTCGAGCGCCCGCTGGACGCTGACTCGTCCGCTGGCGCGGGCTGCGAGGGCGGCGAAGTCCGGGACGCCGGGAGAAATCAGGTCCGGCCGCGCGGAAAACAGGGCCCGCAACGATTCGTCGCTTCGTGCCTGAAGTTCCTTGCTCAGCGCGCGGATGAGGGACATCGCTCCAACGTTACCTTTCGCCGGGCCTGCGCGGGCGGCGCCGTGCTGCCACCGCGTCCACAACGAGGGCCAGCATGAGCAGGAATGCCACCGGGAGCCCGTAGAGGGCAGCCGAGGTAATCCAGGCAGGCGCCACGACATTGTTCGACGCCATGGCCATGACAGCGCCGACGGCAGCGAGGGACAGCACAGCAAGCGTGGCCGCGATGATCATCAGAGGCCGCCGGGATCGCATGAGTGTCATGTGGGCAACGCTAACAGTCCAGCATCGCCCGCGCCTCAAGCCGCTATATTGAACCAGGCAGGATAACCTTGGAGATACAGACCAACACGGTCCGGGCAGTCATACCCTGAACCCGCGTATCCATGCGGATGCGGTGACCGCCGGCCGTGTCCCCGCAGAACGAAGAAGGTTGATTACGTGCCTACCGGCAAGGTCAAGTGGTATGACAAGGAAAAAGGCTTCGGATTCCTCGCGGGCGAGGACGGCCAGGAAGTCTTCCTGCCCAAGTCCGCGCTGCCCGAGGGCATCACGGAACTCAAGGCCGGAACGCGCGTTGAATTTGGTGTAGCCGACGGCCGCAAGGGCGCCCAGGCGCTCGGCCTGCGCGTGCTGGACAAGACGCCGTCCATCGCCAAGGCAAAGCGGCCCAGTGCCAGGGACCTTGCCCCGCTGGTGCAGGACCTCGTCAGCGTGCTGGACAACCTGTCCGGAACCTTGTCCGCGGGCAAGTACCCGGAAGGCAACAAGGGCAAGGCGATCGCAGCGGCCCTCCGCAAGGTTGCCGACGAGCTGGATGTATAAGGCTCTTGATGACTCAGGAACCTGATCAGTTGCCGGCGTCGGATGCCGGATCCGCCCTGCCCGCCGATTCCAAGGGAACCGGCTCAAAGCAGGGAAACCGCCCCCGCGCCGGCGTGCCCGTCTGGCGCACCGGCAAGCCTGACGCCTTCCTGGCCGCCGCCGTCGACGTCGCCCGCACAGCGGTGGAAGGCATTGCCTCCGCAGGGCAGGTCGGCGAGCACCTCGGTGCCCGCAGCGAAGGCGACCGCCTGGTGACCCACCTCTTCGAATCCAGGCTGCCCGGGTATCTGGGCTGGCAGTGGTACGCCGTGCTGACCCGCAACTCGCGGTCCAAGGTGGTCACGGTGGACGAACTCGGCCTCCTGCCGTCCGAGGACTCCATCCTGGCGCCGGCCTGGATTCCGTGGGCTGAGCGGGTCCGCCCGGAAGACGCGCAAGATGACGAGGCCGCCGAAGAGGCGTCCGGCTCAGAAACGCCGTTGCAGGCATCCGACACCGGCGCCGACGTCCAGAACGATGGGGAGCCCGAGGAGACCGACGACGACGAGACCGAAGGCGCGGAAACCGACGACGACGAGCGGGAACGCTCCGCGGACGAGGCCGACTAGCGGTTGACAGCGTCTAGGAGCGTGTCTGGGGAGGGCTGGGGCTGATGTCCACGTTCAAGTCCCTGCACATCCTGAACTATCGCATCTGGTTCCTCGGTGCGCTCATCTCCAACATCGGCACCTGGATGCAGCGCACTGCCCAGGACTGGCTGGTGTTCGCCCACCTGACGGCGCACGATGCCGGCGCGGTGGGGATCACCATGGCACTGCAGCTGGGTCCGCAGCTCTTCCTGGCGCCCGTGGCCGGACTTCTCGCCGATCGCTTCAACCGTAAGCGGCTCCTGGTGCTGACCCAATCCGCCATGGCGCTGCTGAGCGCCGGACTGGGCGTCCTGGTGGTCTCGGGCGCCGCCCAACTCTGGCACGTCTACGCTTTCGCCCTCATGCTCGGGGTGGTCTCCGCACTGGACGCTCCCGTGCGGCAGACCTTCGTTTCGGAACTGGTTCGGGACGACTACCTCCCCAACGCCGTGGCACTGAACAGCGCTTCCTTTAACGTCGCGCGGATGATCGGCCCGGCAGTCGCCGGCGTGCTCACTGCCGTCGTGGGGCCCGGCTGGGTCTTCCTCATCAACACGCTGACCTTCGTCGCCATGTTGCTGAGCCTGGCGAAAATCCCGGCCGCGTCGCTGCGGCAGCTGCCTCGGGCACGGGCGGGCAAGGGCAGGATCCGGGAGGGCCTGCGCTACGTCCGGTTCCGCCCGGACCTCATCGTGGTTCTCGTAGCGATCTTCATCGTGGGAACCCTGGGGCTGAATTTCGCCCTGTTTATCGCGGCCATGGTGGGTACGGAATTCGGCCTCGACGCCGGGGCCTTCGGCCTGATGAATTCCATCATGGCCATCGGTTCGGTCGCCGGCGCGCTGTTGTCCGCCGGCCGCGGCAAGCCACGGATGCGGTTCATCTTCGGGGCGGCGGGGGCTTTCGGCGTGACCTCGGGCATCGCCGCAATGGCCCCAAACTACTTCTGGTACGGCGTCGCACTGGTGCCCGTGGGGCTGTTCGCGATCACCATGATGACGAGCGCCAACGCGTACGTCCAGACCACCACGGACACCGCGATGCGGGGCCGGGTGATGGCGCTCTACATGGCAATATTCATGGGCGGAACCCCCATTGGGGCGCCGCTGGTCGGCTGGGTGGCCAACACCGCCGGCCCCCGCTGGTCCATGGCGGTTGCGGCGGGATCCGGTCTGCTGGCGGCCCTGATCGGGCTGGTGTGGATCATCCGGGCCAAGCACCTGCGGATCCACTTCAACCGCCGCGCACACGGGCTGCGGTACTTCCGCGTCGAAAGCGCGACCGGCGCCGCCAGCCCGGGTTCCCGGCAGGCCGGGCCGCAGGGTGGGCCGCCGGCCGGACGTGCCTGAAAACGACGGCGGCGCCGCCACAGCCTACGTTTTGATAGGCCGTGAGGACGCCGCCGGACGCGGAGGCTACTTCTTCAGTTCCGCCACGACGAAATCGATGCACTCGAGCAGCGCCGAGACATCGTCCGGCTCGATCGCCACAAAGGTGGCGATGCGCAGTTGGTTGCGCCCCAGCTTGCGGTACGGCTCGGTGTCGACGACGCCGTTTGCGCGCAGCACCTTGGCGATGGCCGAGGCATCGATCGATTCGTCGAAGTCGATCGTGGCGATCACGTTGGACCGGTCCTCGGCCTTGGCCACGAACGGCGTGGCGTAGCCTGACGCCTCGGCCCAGCGGTAGATGCGGCCGGCGGAATCCGCGGTGCGGCCGGCTGCGAAGTCCAGGCCGCCGTTGGCGTTGAGCCACTGAACCTGGGCATCCAGGGTCACCAGGGTGGCCAGTGCGGGGGTGTTGTAGGTTTGGTTCAGCCGGGAGTTGTCGATCGCCGTCTGGAGGTCCAGGAAGTCGGGGATCCAGCGGTTGCCGGCCTTGATCCGGGCCGCCCGCTCAATTGCCGCGGGGGAGAAGAGGCCAAGCCACAGGCCGCCGTCGGACGCGAAGTTCTTCTGCGGCGCAAAGTAGTACACATCGGACTCCGCCACGTCCACGTCCAGCCCGCCCGCGGCCGAGGTCGCGTCCACCAGCACCAGCGACCCCTCGTCGGCTCCCGCCACGCGCTGGACGGGGGCGGCCACGCCGGTTGAGGTTTCGTTCTGCGGCCACGCATAGACGTCGACGCCGGCCTCCGCCCGGGCGGAGGGGCGGGTGCCGGGTTCGGCCGTGATGATGGAGGACTCGGCGAGGAATGGCGCCTTGTTGGTGGCCGAGGCAAATTTCGAGCCGAACTCACCAAAGGACAGGTGCTGCGCCTTGGTCTCCACGAGTCCGAAGCTGGCAATGTCCCAGAACGCGGTGGAACCGCCCACGCCGAGCACCACTTCGTACCCTTCGGGCGCGCGGAAGAATGCGCTGAGGCCGCTGCGTACCGAGCCGACCAGGTTCTTTACCGGTGCCTGGCGGTGCGAAGTCCCCAGCAGCTTCGCCGATGCGGCAAGGGCGTCCAGCTGTTCCGGTCGGACTTTGGACGGACCGGCGCCGAACCGTCCGTCCTTGGGCAGGAGGTTGGCGGGGATCGTGATGCTGGTGTTGCTCACAGTGGCTCCAATATTCGGCTGGTTCGTGGCGTGGCTGAGAGGTGGCCTGGCAGGGATGGCTACATCGGACACCCCTTTTCATTCTTCCTGTTTTATTCTGCCTGACAGCCCACTGCGATTCGGAAATAGCCCTGTCATAGTCCGGTCATTGAGACGCCCGGAAACGGCCGGACTGCGGCACCGGGAGGGCAGCCCCGGTCCGAACGAAATATTATCCGGAGTAATTCAAAATAGGCTAGGCTGGCATGCGAACGTACGGCGGTTCTCGCCAGGGCGCATCCTGCATGCAGCCCGCACGCGGTACGGTGGGAATGACGCTAGGACTGCGCTCGAGGAGCTGAGCTGAATGACGGATCTGATCGATACCACGGAGATGTATCTTCGGACCATTCTGGAACTTGAAGAAGAAAACATCGTTGCCCTCCGCGCCCGCATCGCCGAACGGCTCCGCCACTCCGGCCCCACTGTTTCCCAGACCATCGGCCGCATGGAACGTGACGGGCTTGTGGTTGTTTCGGGCGACCGGCATCTTGAACTGACCGAAACAGGGCGGAAACGCGCAATCGGCGTCATGCGCAAGCACCGCCTTGCGGAGCGCCTGCTCGCGGACGTGATCGGACTCGACTGGGCCTACGTCCATGAGGAAGCGTGCCGCTGGGAGCATGTCATGAGCGAACGCGTCGAGCGCAGAATCTTCGAGATGCTCGACCACCCGACCGTTTCGCCCTACGGAAACCCCATTCCGGGGCTTGCGGATCTTGGTGGTGTGCCCAATGGTGCCCCCACGGATAGGGCCGTGAACCTGCTGGAGGCCATGGCCGGCTACGGTGCTGGTTCGCGGATCACGGTCAACCGGCTCGCGGAACCGATCCAGGTGGAGCCGGAGCTTCTCACCCAGCTCGACGAGGGTGGAATCCGCCCCGGTGCCCTTCTCTCGCTGGAGCGGGTGGGGGAGTACATCTCGGTCCGCGTCCCCGATATCGAGGGCGCCCTGGAGCTGCCGCCCGAGGTTGCCGCGCACGTCTTTGTAACTGTGGCCTGACCAGCAATAACTCGTCGGTCATGGGACGACCCATGAGTTCTGCACAATTGCGATTACGGATTTATTACCGGGCGGCTTAATCGCCTATAGTTAGTGGCCAGTACCGATACCAAAGCGTTACCTGATCCGAAGCCGAGCCCTGCCAGCGGATCAGTCGCGGAACCATCTCCTGGCAGGGGCGGGGGAACCACTTTCGGCTGCTACTTCAGCAGCCTTGGGGTGAAGTCCGTCAGCGGCAAGCAGCTTCCACCGAAGGATCCCCTGGGATGCCCCTGTGCCTGGCTGCTTGCAACGGCGGACCGGGTCTTTGATCTCTCTGACCCGAATCCGACAGCTAACTTCGCAGGCTCTCCAGAGAGGAACCGTTCTTGACCACCCAGACCGCCAGGGGCCGTCGCCGCGCGACCGGTCCCGCTCCGGAGCCGCGTCCCGTCGTCGAGCATATGGCCGAACGCCCGCGCGACGCGCACCGCGATGAACGGCGTCGCCGGCGCAGTCCGTTCCGCCAGGTAACGGAGTTTGCCTCGGCCAGCGGGGTCGGCCAGAAGGCCGGTATTGCCCTGGCCGCAACCGGTCTGGTTCTTACGGTGACGGTCCCCGTCACGAGCCCGGTGATGGCCTCCAACACCGCCGGATCCGGCGCTCTGTCCGCTGCCGTGCAGCCGGATGTCACGGCCGCCGCGGCCGCAAAGGTCGACTTCAGCCGGACCGCCGTCACCACTAAGGGCGACCCGGATGGGAAGCTAAAGCAGCTGCTCAGCGCCCAGTCTGTGGGCAGTATCACTCGCGCGGCTTCGGCAGGCACCCTTGGCGCGCCGCTGGATCATCTGGTCACGGCTTCGCCCTTCGGCTACCGTGTCAGCCCGATCACCGGGGGCGCGGGGGAGTTCCACCGCGGCCAGGATTTCGCTGCCCAGTGCGGCACGGCGGTCCATGCGGCTGCCAGCGGCACCGTGACGTTCAACGGATGGCATCCCTTCGGCGGTGGAAACCGGGTGGTCATTGACCACGGCAACGGCCTGGGGACCACGTACAACCACCTTTCCTCGGCCTCGGTCAAGGTCGGCCAGAAGGTGTCGCGCGGTGACGTCATCGCGATGAGCGGGACCACCGGCGCCTCCACGGGCTGCCACCTCCACTTTGAAGTGATGGTCAACGGCGACGTCGTTGACCCCCTCGGCTGGCTCTAAATAGACGATGGGCCGCTCTCAAGTGCTTGTGACACGCCGTGATCTGAATGTGACATTGGGCCCGGACTCCTGTAGGGTTTGAAGCACGCCAACTTTTCCGAAGTTGGCGCTCTTGAGTGGATTGCCTAGCTCTGCCACCGCTCAAGGTCCGTTCGCATTACATCGTCTGGCAGGGGCGGGGGAACCAATTTTGGCCTTCGAAAGAAGGCCTTGGGGTTAAGTCGCAAAGCTTCCCAGGAAGCAGCGCGGCCGGGTGACTCCCATCCGAATCCGACAGCTCACCTCGTAGGCATTGGGAGAGGCTACTTTCGTGTCTTCACGCCACAATTCTGCGCGCATGCGCACCGGCGAGGTTCTTTCGAGCCCGCTGGAATCCACATCACGTGCCGCCCTTGTCGGCGCCCGGATTGGATCACGTTCCGCAGGCTCAATCTCTACCGAGTCCGGACCGCATGCAGTTTCCGCTTTTGGCGCGTCTTCGCAGTACACCCTTCGCTAAGTAACCCATTTCGGGGCGATCCGGCGTACCCCCAAGATGCCGGAGCGTCCTCAAACCGTGCCCGAAAGCGCGCGGTCCAAGGATCACGAAAGAGAGAACTTAATGACTACTCGTGCAACCGTTGCACGGCACCGCGCCGAGGTCACCAAGACCAACTCGCTGGCTGTTATTGCCAAGGCTGTCGGCGACAACGCCGGCGGCATGGGCCGTCAGGCCGCGGTCATCGCCGCAGCCTCCGGTCTGGTTCTGACCAGCGGAATCGCAGCCAACGCTGCTGAGACCAATGTTCAGCGCGAATCCACCTCCGCTTCGGCCCTGGAAGTCCAGTCCGCTGCTCCGGCCACCATCTCGGCCGCGTCCACCATCGCGATCTCCTACGAGAAGCCCGCTGTGACCACGTCGCCGGCTCCGGTCGTCGAGGCTCCCAAGCCCGTCGTGAAGGTCCAGGACTCCACTGCCACCCGCGCCGGTGGCACCGCGCTGGGCGTCAGCGGCGGCGTCGCTGCCCAGGCTCCCGCCGGCATCGGAAGCGGCGCCGGCGCGACCATCGCTGCCGCTGCCTACGCACAGCTCGGCGTGGCGCAGGACTGCACCGCCCTCGCCACCAACGCCCTGGCCGCGGCCGGCATCCACTACCACGGCTGGCCGGCAGGCTACCTGTCCCTCGGCCGCACCGTCAGCGCTGCCGAGGCACGCCCGGGCGACCTCGCCTACTACCAGAACGGCGGCGTGGGCATGGCTCACATCGCGGTTTACGTCGGCAACGGCATGGCAGTCCACGGCGGCTGGAACGGCGGCACCACCGCGCTGTACAGCGTAAACGTCGGCTCCGGCCCGGTCTTCATCCGCGTCGGCGGCTAAGTAAGACCCGCAGCACCTTCGAAAGACCCCCGCCTGTTGGCGGGGGTCTTTTGCGTTGCCGTGCAGTGAACTTTCCGCGCTGAGGACATCACCGACGAAAAAATATTCGGTGATCCGGCACCCGAGTGTTTACTCTTGTGTAATCGATCCATAGCCCGACCATGCAGAGGGCAGCCGGCCCTCGTGCCGCTGGCGGGTGCGGCCGTGAAGAGGTATGCGGATGCGCACTCTCGTTCTGAATGCTGGATATGAACCCCTGGCGGTCATCACCTTCCGCCGGGCGCTCGTCCTTGTCCTCACCGGAAAGGCCAGCGTGGTGGCCGAAGGGGACGACCCCGTTGTCGGACCCCAGGACATTCTGGGCCGCCCGTCCGTGATCCTGCTCAACCGCTACATCCGGCCGAGATACAACACCATGACAACGGTGAGCCGTCGCGGTGTGCTCCGACGCGATGCCCACCGCTGCGCCTACTGCGGCAAGGCTGCCCACACCATCGACCACGTCCAGCCAAAATCCCGGGGCGGGGCCGATTCCTGGGAGAACCTGGTGGCGGCGTGCCTGCGGTGCAACAACGCCAAGAGCGACCACACGCCAGCGGAGATGGGCTGGAAGCTTGGGTTTGTTCCGGGCCCACCCAAGGGCGCCATCTGGCAGATCAAAGAACTCGAGAAGCCGACGCCGGCCTGGGATCCGTTCCTGCTGCCTGAATCAGCTGCCTGAACAGTTGTTCCCTGACCCAGCTCCCTGAACTGTGTTGCCCGTACTGCCGCCTGAACGTCTGAGGGGCCCGCCACGCCTCATTTGCCGGCAGCGGGCGCCGCGCTAGGCTGAACCGGTGGAATTCGATGCCATCATTCTCGCCGGGGGGCGGTCCTCCCGCCTGGGCGGCGTGCCCAAATCCGGGCTGATCTACGACGGCGCAACCCTCCTTGAGCGGTCACTGCGCGCCGCGGGCGCTGCGGGACGCATCGTCGTCGTCGGGCCCGACCCCGGCGACCTGCCCGAAGGCGTGCTGACCTGCAGGGAAGACCCGCCCTTCGCGGGGCCCGCCGCGGCCATCGCCGCGGGCCTGGCCGCGCTGGCCGCCCACCAGGCCGGCGGGGACCAAGCAGCCGCACCGTCACCGTTCACCCTGGTTCTTGCCTGTGACATGCCGCGCTCGGCCGAGGCGGTCCGCGCCCTGGCCGCAGCACTGGGCGAACCGCTGGCCGCCTCTGCCGCAGTCGCGCCGGAACGGGCGCCGGAACGGGCGCCAGAACGGGAAGGCAGCGACGGGGTCATGGCCGTCTCGGCCGACGGCCGGAAGCAACCACTCGCAGGGTTTTATGGCACGGCCGTGCTACAACGTTGCGTCGTGGACGCCGCGGGCAGGAGCGGCCTGGAAAACGCGTCTGTCTTCGCCCTTCTTGCTAGGCTGGACGTGCGGGAAGTTCGCGTTCCCCCCGGTTCCACAGATGATGTTGACACCTGGGATGACGCGTCCGCATTGGGGGTATCCGGGAGGATTCCAGACCACGGTCCGGGCCCCGGTCTGGAACTCCGCAGCTGAACTCGACCATGGAGGCAAACGGTGAAGAGCCAGGATGAAACGCTTGAAGACTGGTGCCGTGCCCTGCTCCAGGCCCTGGAGCTGGAAGACGTTGAGATTGACGTGAACGAGGTTCTCGCCTTGGCCGGGGTGGCCGCCCACTCCGTGGTGCGCCCGGCGGCGCCGCTGACCACATTCATTGCCGGCTTTGCCGCCGGTCTGGCCTCCGGCTCGGGGCAGGCCACGGATTCGGTGTCCATGGAGGCCGCGATGGCCGTGGCGCGCCGGCTCGCCAAAGACTACGCAGCCGCCGAAGCTTCCGGGGCATGACGGATACGGCCCCGGACGGCAGCGGACCCCTCGCCGCCGCAGGGGGTGATGCAGTCAGAGATGGCGGTGGAGATGCAGGCGGAAATGGAGTCAGAGATGGGGTCCGAGGCGGCCTCGAAGACGGCCCCATAGGCCCCGGCATCCAGACGGATCCGGACATCGCGGAGGGGTACACTGCCGGCCAGGACACGACGGACCAGGATGCAGGGGACCCGGACGCGGCGGATACTGGCCAGGACACAGTCGACGACGACGAGTCAGAGGAGCCGCACAGGCACCTGGCCCACACGTGGCAGGAGGCCCGGCAACTCGCGTTCGACTGTGCCGCTCCCATCCCGGCCGCCCCCGTCCCGCTCCGGCAGGCGCTGGGCCGGACCCTCGCCGCGGACGTCGTTGCCCTGCAGGACATGCCCCATTACGCCTCCTCTGCCATGGACGGCTGGGCGGTCAACGGCAGCGGTCCCTGGATCCTGGCCGAACCCACCCAGAGGCTGGCACCCCATCAGGCAAGCCCGATTGCCACCGGCGGCCTCATTCCGGCCGGGGCCAAGGCGGTGCTGCGCAGCGAAAGCGGCGTCATCGACGCCGACGAGGACGGCCTGCCCGTCCTGAAACTGGGCGGCTCCGCGAAACCCGGCGACCCTCGGAACGGGGACCACATCAGGAAAGCGGGGGAGGAAGCCGCCGCCGGAGACCTCCTGATTAGAGGTGGCACCGTCCTGAATCCCGCGCATCTGGCTCTCGCCGCGCTGGCCGGAAGCGACACCCTTCCGGTGCTCGGCAGGGCCGTGGTGCGGCTCGTCCTCACCGGCTCGGAGGTCGTGACGTCCGGGATGCCGGCTCCCGGTCAGGTTCGGGACACCTTCGGACCCCAACTGGCAGCCGTGGTGGGAATGCTCGGCGGGATCTGCACCGAGGAAGTGAAAATCGGCGACACCTACGCCGAATGGCTCGCCGCGCTCGAGGATACAGATCCTGCCGCAGAGAGCCTGCCTGCCGACGTCGTCATCACCACCGGCGGCACCGGCCGCTCCGGAACGGACCACCTCCGGCGTTCGGTCGCCGAGCTCGGCGGCCGCCTGCTGATCGACGGGGTGGCCATGCGCCCGGGCCACCCCGCCGTGCTGGCCGAACTGCCGGACGGCCGGTACATTCTCGGCCTACCGGGAAACCCGCTAGCGGCCATGATGGCACTGTCCACGATCGGAGCCCCGCTCCTCGCGGCCTTGGGGCACGGGCCCATCCCACCACTCAGCGAGGTGCCCTGCGGCTCGACGATTGACGCCGATCCGGGCCGGACGCGGCTCATGCCCTTCCGGCTGCTCTATGGGATGGCGTCGCCGGCGCAGCACACCGGCCCGGGCATGATGCGGGGCTTGGCCGCCGCCGACGGCGTGCTGGTTGTCCCGCCCCACGGCGTGCAGCTGGGGGAACTGGTCCCCGCCTTCGCACTCCCGTGGGGTGCGCCGCTGCCTGACCCTGCGCCCGCGCCCGCCGCGCAGAAGCCGGCGGCGAAGCGGACCGCCAGGAAGACCACGGCCAGCGACGGGCCGGTGGACTGGAGCGCCCTCCTGGGCTGAGCCCAGGTTGAACTCTGGTTGAACTCTGGTGGAGCTCTGGCCCGCTGCGCTGGCTTCAGGATCAGGCACTTACAATGATGGAACCAGCCAAAGAATCACCACAACCGCACAACATGTTGCATAGGAGCACCGGATGGGCCGTGTCACGCAGCGCCGCAAAGTGCACAAGATCGTCCTCGACGGGTCCCCGCAGGCCCTCGAATTCCCGGTCCGGCACCGGGAAGACGTCCTCGCCGTCGAGGAACCGCTGGAAATCCGGCTAGGAAATATGTCTTTTTCCGTCACCATGCGGACGCCGGGCAATGACTTCGACCTCGTCGCAGGGTTCCTCGTCTCAGAAGGGATCATCTGGGCCCCCGAACAGCTGGTCTCGCTCAGGTTCTGCGCCGGCGAAGACGCCGACGGCATTCAAACCTTCAACGTCGTGGAGGCTCAACTCCGGCCCGACGTCGTCCGGCCTGAGACCGGACGAAACGTCTTTACCTCCAGTTCCTGCGGGATATGCGGGACGGACTCGATCGATGCCGTGCGCAAGTCCTCGCACTACAGCCCGGCACAGGATCCGTTGACAGTTCCGGTGGAAACGCTCGCGGCCCTCCCGGACACCCTCAGGTCCGCCCAGGAGGTCTTTGACGTCACCGGTGGCGTGCACGCCGCCGGACTCTTCAGGATTTCCGACGACGGCTCGGCCGAGCTGCTGTGCCTGCGCGAAGACGTCGGACGGCACAACGCGGTGGACAAGGTGGTGGGCTGGGCGCTCCGCGAAGGCCTGCTGCCGCTCCGGGGCACCGTGCTACAGGTGTCCGGCAGGGCATCGTTCGAGCTCGTCCAAAAGGCGGCCCTCGCCGGAATTCCGGTCCTTGCCGCCGTCAGTGCCCCCTCCAGCCTGGCCGTCGAGCTGGCCGACGCCAGCGGTATGACACTGGCCGGCTTCAGCCGCCGGACCAGCCTAAACGTCTACGCTGGCCAGCAGCGCGTCGCGGTTCCGGCCCCCGCGGCCGGCTAACGGCAACACTTGGCCAACAGGTTCCCCACGGCGTAAGTTTTATCCATCGATTGGAGCCAATCGGACCACCAGCGCTGAAGAGGATCACATTGCACGACGACCGCCGTCTTACGGAAGTCCGGCTGGACCGCTTTCTGCGTGACCGCATCGCCCCGGCCGTCTACCCGCGCAGCATCCCGTTGACCCTGAGCAGCTGGGACGCGCCGGACGAACCCGTGCCGGCGCTGGAGGCCCTGCGGCAGGATTTCACGGCGCAGGAACACGGCGCGGCGTGGGGCCGGCCCTGGAGCACCAAGTGGCTCCGGCTCCGGGGTGAGGTGCCGGAGGGTTGGGGAACCACAGCTGGCACGTCGGTGGAAATCCTCGTTGACCTGGGTTTCAGGGGCGATCTCCCGGGCTTCCAGTGCGAAGGCATCGCCTGGCGGTCCGACGGGACCATCATCAAGGCCATTTCGCCACGGAACCAGTACATCCCGCTCAAGCTCCTGGGCTCGGGCATGGCGGTCGACTTCTACGTCGAAGCCGCGGCCAACCCCGACCTGTCCCAGAACTGGACCTTCGCCGCCACCCCCTACGGCGACAAAGCGACGTCGGGCAATGAACCGAAATACCGGCTCGGCCGGATCGCCATCGCCGAACGCAAGCAGACCGTCTGGGAACTGCAGCAGGACATCCTCACCCTGGCCGGGCTGATGCACGAGCTGCCCATGGAGCTGCCCCGCCGCCACGAAATCCTGCGGGCGCTCGAACGCATGCTGGACATCATGGACCCCGACGACGTTGCCGGTACCGCAGAGGCCGGACGGACGGCCCTCACCGACGTTCTGTCCCGGCCGGCCTACGCCTCGGCGCACCAACTCGTGGCCACGGGCCACGCCCACATCGATTCGGCCTGGTTGTGGCCGGTACGGGAAACAATCCGCAAGTGCGCCCGGACGTTCTCCAACGTCGTCGCGCTGATGGACGAGCATCCCGATTTCATTTTTTCGTGTTCCTCGGCCCAACAGCTCGCGTGGATGAAAGAGTACTATCCGGAACTCTTCGGGCGCATCCGGGACAAGGTCCGCGCCGGACAGTTCGTTCCCGTCGGCGGGATGTGGGTCGAATCAGACTCCAACATGCCCGGCGGCGAGGCCATGGCACGGCAGTTCCTCGAGGGCAAGAGCTTTTTCCTGGCCGAATTCGGGGTGGAATGCGAGGAAGCGTGGCTCCCGGACACGTTCGGGTATTCCGCGGCGCTGCCGCAGATCATCAAGTCCGCGGGCAGCCGCTGGTTCCTGACGCAGAAGATCTCATGGAACCAGGTCAACAAGATGCCCCACCACACCTTCAACTGGGAGGGAATCGACGGCACCCGTATCTTCACCCATTTCCCGCCGGTGGACACCTACAACTCCGATCTCGGTGCCCGGGACCTGGCGCACGCAGAACGGAACTACCGGGACCACGGCCGCGGAGGCACCTCGCTGGTTCCGTTCGGCTACGGCGATGGCGGCGGCGGGCCAACACGCGAGATGCTGGCCGCGGCACAGCGCACGGCGGACCTGGAGGGGGCCCCGAAGGTGCGGCTCGGCTCGGCAGCCAGCTTCTTTGGCCAGGCCCAGGCCGAGTATGAGCCCCTGCCGGTCTGGGTGGGGGAGATGTACCTGGAACTGCACCGCGGCACCTACACCAGCCAGGCCAGGACCAAGCTGGGAAACCGGCGCAGCGAGCACCTTCTCCGGGAGGCAGAACTCTGGTGCGCCACCGCGGCAGTGCGTGCCGGGCACAACTACCCGGCGGCGGAGCTCAAGCGCCTCTGGCAACTGGTCCTGCTGCAGCAGTTCCATGACATCCTGCCTGGAAGTTCCATCGCATGGGTCCACCAGGACGCCGAACGGAACTACGCCGCCGTCGAACGGGGTCTTGAAGCGATCATCGCCGACGCTGCGGCTGCGGCGCTCGGCACCGGCAGCCGGGAGTTCCTCCTCAACGCTGCCCCGCAGGAGCGCCGGGGCGTGCCTGCCCTGGCCGTTGCGGAGCCGGTCCGGCCCGGGCAGCCGGTAGAGGTCACCGAAGCGGACGGCGGCTACATCCTGGACAACGGCATCATCCGGGCAGTGGTGGATGCCAACGGACTGCTGGCCTCGCTCACAGACCGTGCCACGGGACGCGAGGCGATTGCTCCCGGTGAGTTCGGCAACCTCCTGGAGCTCCACCGGGACACCCCGAATGAATGGGATGCGTGGGACATCGACGCCTTCTACCGCAGGAACGTTGTCCGACTGGTCGGGGCGCATTCGGTGACGCTGGAGCGCGACCCTCGAGCGGAAAGCCCCGACGCCGTCGTGGTGGTGGAGCGGATGGCAGGCTCCTCGCCTCTGACCCAACGGATAACACTCGCGGCGGGCGCCGACTCGCTCGCGATCACCACTGAGGTGGACTGGCAGGAGAGAGAAAAACTGCTCAAGCTGGGATTTGCCTTGGACGTCAAAGCAGACCGCTCGGCGGCAGAGACGCAGTTTGGGCACGTGTTCCGCCCCACCCATGTCAACACATCCTGGGAAGCTGCGAAATTCGAGATCTGCGCCCACCGCTGGATCCACGTCGCCGAGCCCGGCTACGGGGTGGCCATCTCCAACGCTTCCAGCTACGGCCACGACGTCACCCGCAACGTCCGGGAGGACGACGGCGGGACCACCACCACAGTGCGGCTTTCGCTCCTGCGGGCCCCGCAGTTCCCGGATCCGTCCGCGGACCAGGGCAGGCACGAGCTTCGCGTCACGATCCGCCCGGGCGCCACCATCGCGGACGCCGTCGAGGAGGGCTACCGCACCAATCTGGCCCCGCGGGTGGTGCAGGGGGCCCACGGTGTGGAGCCGCTGGTAACCGTGGTCAACCGGGCCCTCGTGGTTGAAGCGGTCAAACTCGCTGAAGACGGCTCCGGCGACGTGATTGTCCGGCTGTACGAATCGCTGGGAGAGCGCTCAACAGGTCTCCTGAAGGCTAATTTCCCGGTCCGCGGGCTGCACGCCGTGGACCTGTTGGAACGGCCCGTCGACGCCCCGGGCGTGACGGCAGGCCCCGACTCCGCCGAGCTCACGCTGCGGCCGTTCCAGCTGGTCACGCTTCGGTTTGTCCGCTGACGGCTGGGGGCCGACTGTCCCGACCTCCCGCAGGGACAACACCCGCCGGGACAACACCCGCCGGGACAACACCCGCCGGGACAACACCCGAGGGTAAAACCTGAAACTCCCTTAAACAGGCTGAGTGGGAGCGGTCCTTGCGGACCGCTACCACTCATCCCCCCAATGGCGCTTGGACGGCTGCCTCTGCCTCGCACGGCTGACTTCCGTACACGAAGCGATTGCCGCTTTCACACATTCATGATTCTTTCACGGTCTAATGATTTTGTGAATGCCTATCGCTGGTTCTTGCGTAATGTTGCGCCATTGTTGCCAGTTTTCTTGGCGGCGAGCCCGGAAGCCCAGAACAGACCGAGGCCCAGGACATAGCCCACGACGGCCAAATAGTTGACGGTCTGCTGCGCGAGGAGCCAGGTTTCGGGGCCGAAGGAGGCGGGGAGGCTCAAAGTGGTGGCGATGGCGCCGAGGCATGTCAGGAAGGCTGCGGCACGCACCAGCCGCGGCAACTGGCTCCTAGTGGTGGCCAGCAATGCCGGCAGCAGTGCGAGGGAAACGAAGGCAGGATAAGTGCGCCCTGCCGCGGCATAGAACGGCGCCAGGACGGCGTTGCGTCCACCGTTGTCCGTGATGCCGAGCATGCCGGCCGAGGACCCGCGGGTGTCCATGAGGAAGAAGGTCAGGGCCACGGCGGCAGCACTGACCGCCAGGGCCCAGCGTCCGGGCGGCCCCGCGATGAGGTGGTAGCCGCGCTCGTCTGTCAGTCCCTGCGCCACGCGCAAACCGACCAGCAGGACGGCGGCGAACACGAGGAAACGCAAGATCAGGTGGGTGAGGTTCCATCCGCCCAGCGCGGCGTCGATCGCCACGTAGGGGCCGGGCACCGAGAGCAGGCTGCACAGGGTGGCGAGAAACAGTATCCAGAAAACGGTCCTGTTGCGCCCCCGGATCGCATCCGGGAGGCGGAGCAGGAGCACCACGGTACAGATGATCAGCGTGCCCCACTGGAGGGTTGCAATCATTCCGTGTTCTCCCACATCGCTTGCCTGCTCAGCCCCAAGATGGTCAGGTCATGCCAGCTTGCTTCTTAGTCGCCCGCTTAGCAAGCGTCTTGGCCAACCAGATCAGGGACAGTCCCAGGACGATGCACAGGACGGCCGAGTAGTTCAGGACGAACCGCATGAATCCGAGGGACGGGGGAATGACCGGAGAGAGCAGGCTCAGGGTGATGGCCACGGTGCCCAGCGCGAGCAATGCCGCGCTGGACCGGACGAGGACCGGGAGGCGGCTGCGCAGGGTCCGCACCATGGCCGGAAATAGGGCCACGGTGATGAACGCCGGGTAGAGTCGCCCGGCGGCCCCGTAATACTCCACCAGGGCGGCATTGCGGTCACTCTTGGCGGCCAGGGCCACCAGCCCGGCCGAGGAGCCGGCAGTGTCCATCATGAAGAAGACGGCCGCCACCGCGGCCGAGGCACCCGCGGCTACTACGATTCCAATAGGGCCGGTGATGAGCCGCAGGGCGTCGTCGGCGCTGAAGCCCCGGGCCAGCCGGAATCCCAGGAAGAAGATGCCGGCGAAAATGATGAAGCGCAGCACCAGGTTGGCGATGTTCAGGCCTCCCAGGACGTGGTCCACGGCCTCATACGGGGCATCGATGCTGAGCAGGATTGCCAAGGTCATTAGCGCAAAGATGGCGAACAGGGACCGGTTTTCGCCTCGGAGGAGGCTGGGCACGCGGGTGAGCGTGGCGGCGCTGCAGACCCCCAGCGTGGTCCACTGCAGCGTCGTGATCATCCGAGGTTCTCCCAAATTTTTTCTGTTTGTGCTTGCTCCTGCTCGTGGCGCCGCAGCGCTTTGCCGAGCGCCTGAAGCCGCTCCCCGGCCAGGACACTAAGTTCTCCATCGGAGAGGGCATCCAACGCGGCCTGCTTGGCCCCTGGCGTCCAGCCGGCCTCAGCCTCTGTTATCAAGCCCGTGGCGACGAGCCCGCCCGTGAAGCCTACGCCCGCCGCTCGGGCGGTCGCGACCGCCAGTTCGGGGGAGAGCCTGTTGGCTGTGAGCTGGGCCGAGTAATTTTGCGGTGCGACGCCGGTGGCAGCCGAAACCCGGTGACGCAACTCACCGTCGTCAATCGCGTCCACCCAGTTCCGGACGGAAGTGGCGTGCGGGGCGGGTGTCAACGCCGGGGTCATGGAGCTGCCGTGGTCGCCGTAGCCTCCGTAGGCGGGGGAGGAACGGGAAATGACTCCGCGCAAGAGGTCCATGGTGGCAACCTGGCTGACGAGTTCGGCCGGGGTGGGTTGCTGCGGCGCGGCGGTGAGGTCCGCATAGTGGTCGAAGGAGCCGAGTTCCACCAGCGGACTCAAATCCAGGGCCCGGCTGATGCTGACCAGGGTGGATTCGGCCACTTTCCCGCGCACTAGCTGCTGGGCAAGGGTGGTGCGCTTGATCCCGGAGATCCTACAGATATCGGCTGTGCTCGCCGATGGGGCAACCCGATGAAGCCAGAGTTGGAACGCCTTTGCGGGTAGTGGCATCTAGGGCTTCCTGCGGAGTCGATGGGCAGTATGGCTACTGGCATGCGGTGGGGCAGCGGAGATTGAGGCGGGGCGTGGAAGCGGTGCGGCGGTGTGGGCTGTGATTTTACGTGAGGTCCTAATTCAACTATGCTAAATGGTCGAACCCGCTGGTCCGTACACCCCCCAAGTCCGGACCGGCGGGTTCTTCTATGCCCGGCTGGTTTTCGGCCGCCGGGACGGGCGGGTTCTGCCCGTCGGGGCGGTCCGTTTGGGCCGCAGTGAGAGGATTAACTAATGACTGCAACCCTTGTTGCCAAGGACCTTTCCGGTGGTCACGATCACCGCACACTCTTCTCAAAGCTGTCCCTGACCGTAGCACCCGGAGACGTCGTCGGCGTCGTGGGCGCCAACGGTGCCGGTAAGTCCACCCTGCTGCGCCTGCTGGCCGGCGTCGACGATCCGCAGGAAGGCACCGTGAGCCTGGCACCCTCCGACGCCTTCGTGGGCTGGCTGCCGCAGGAACACGAACGGATCGCCGGCGAAACCGTCGGCGAATATATCGCCCGGCGCACAGGCTGCGCGCAGGCCACCCTGGAGATGGAGTCCACCGCAGAGGCGCTGGGCTCCGGCGCGCCCGGCTCCGATGACGCCTACTCGCTGGCCTTCGACCGCTGGATGGCCTCCGGCGCCGCCGACCTGGAGGACCGCATCCCGTCCGTCCTGGCGGACCTTGGCCTCGAGGTGGGGCCCGACGCCGGAATGACCGGACTCTCCGGCGGCCAGGCGGCCCGCGTGGCGCTCGCCGCCCTGCTGCTGAGCCGGTTCGACATCGTGCTCCTGGACGAACCCACCAATGACCTGGACCTGAACGGCCTGGCCAAGCTGGAGGCCTTCGTGCAGGGCCTCCGCGGCGGCGCCGTCCTGGTCTCGCATGACCGCGAGTTCCTGGCACGCTGCGTCACCACCATCGTGGAACTGGACCTCGCCCAGAACTCGGTGGCGGTCTACGACGGCGGCTACGAGGCTTACCTGGAGGAACGCGCCGTGGCCCGCCGGCACGCCCGGGAACGCTTCGAGGAATACGCCAACACCAAGGCCGACCTCGTTTCCCGGGCCCGCACACAGCGCGAATGGAGCTCCCAGGGCGTGCGGAATGCCATGAAGAAAAACCCGGACAATGACAAGATCCGGCGCGCCGCCAGCACCGAGTCCTCCGAGAAGCAGGGCCAGAAGGTCCGGCAGATGGAGTCCCGCATCGCGCGGCTTGAAGAAGTTGAAGAGCCGCGCAAGGAATGGCAGCTGCAGTTCAGCATCGGGGCGGCCCCCCGCTCCAGCGCCGTCGTGGCCACCCTGCGCGACGCCGTCGCACAGCAGGGCGGCTTCACCCTGGGCCCGGTGAACCTGCAGCTGAACGCGGGGGAGCGGATCGGGATCACGGGCCCCAACGGCGCCGGCAAATCCACCCTGCTCCGGCTCCTGCTCGGCGTCCAGCAGCCCGACTCCGGTGACGCCTCCATGGGTGCGTCCGTGGCCGTCGGCGAGATCGACCAGGCGCGTGGCCTGCTGGCCGGCGAGCTGTTGCTGTCAGACGCCGTCGAAGCCGTGCTGACCGAGCAGACCCCGGCGGAGGTGCGCACCCTGCTGGCCAAGTTCGGCCTCAAAGCCGATCACACCGGCCGGTCCGTCGATTCCCTCTCACCGGGGGAACGGACCCGGGCAGCCCTGGCGCTGCTGCAGGCCCGCGGCGTGAACCTGCTGGTGCTGGACGAACCCACCAACCACCTCGACCTGCCGGCCATTGAACAGCTCGAGGAAGCCCTCGACAGTTACGACGGCGCACTGCTGCTGGTCACCCACGACCGCCGGCTGCTGGAAAACGTCCGCCTCGACGCGCGCTGGAACGTCACGAACGGCGTCGTCACCGAACTGCACTCCGATGCCGCGAAAGGCAACACCAAATGAGCATGGACCGGGTCGCCTGGAGTTCCCTCTACAACATCACCCGCGCCTCCAGCGGGTCCAAGCCGTTCTCCAAGGAGACGCTGAAGCGCGTCTTCAGTTTTGCCCGCCCCCACCGCGGCAAACTGATCGCCTTCGTGCTGCTGTCCATCGTGATGGCGTTCCTGGCTGTCGCCACCCCGGTCCTAGCCGGGCAGGTGGTTGACGAGATCATCGCCCACGCGGATACCGGAACGGTGATCTGGCTTGCTGTCCTGATCGCCATCGTCGCCGTGGCAGAGGCGGGGCTGGGCCTCGTGACGCGCTGGCTGTCCTCCACGATCGGCGAAGGCGTGATCGTGGACCTGCGTACCAAGGTCTTCGACCACGTCCAGAAGATGCCGATCGCGTTCTTCACGAGGACGCGTACTGGGGCCCTGGTCAGCCGGCTGAACAACGATGTCATTGGTGCGCAGTCGGCCTTCGCCGGCACGCTCTCCGGCGTGGTCAGCAATGTCGTGGCCCTGGCGCTGACCCTTGCGGTGATGCTGAACAAGTCGTGGCTGGTGACAGTGCTCGCCATGATCCTGCTGCCGATCTTCCTGATCCCGGCCCGCCGCATGGGCTCCAAACTGGCCGATCTGCGGCGCGAAGCCGCCGAACACAACGCCACCATGGGCACCCAGATGACCGAGCGCTTCTCCGCGCCCGGCGCCACCCTGGTCAAGCTCTTCGGCCGCCCAGACGAGGAATCTCGAGAGTTCGCCCTCCGGGCCGGCCGGGTCCGGGACATCGGCGTCCGCACCGCCATGCTGCAGTTCACCTTTGTCACGGCGTTGACGCTGGTCTCGGCCCTGGCCCTGGCCCTGGTCTACGGACTGGGTGGCTCGCTGGCACTCTCCGGGCAACTGGCCGCGGGCGACGTCGTGGTGCTCGCGCTGCTGCTCACCCGCCTGTACGCGCCGCTCACGGCACTGTCGAGCGCACGGGTGGAAGTCATGAGCGCCCTGGTCAGCTTCGAGCGCGTCTTTGAGATCCTGGACCTCAAGCCGCTCATCCAGCAGAAGCCGGATGCCGTGGCTTCCCCGCCGGGTCCGCTCTCGGTGGAGTTCGACGACGTCCGTTTCGCCTACCCCTCGGCAGAGAAGGTCTCGCTGGCCTCCCTGGAGGATGTGCTGACCCTGGACACCCGAGGCGGCGAGGAAGTGCTGCACGGCATCAGCTTCCGGGTGGAGCCCGGGCAGACGGTGGCCTTGGTCGGCTCCTCGGGAGCGGGCAAGTCCACCATCGCGCAGCTCCTTTCGCGCCTGTACGACGTCGACTCGGGCGCCATCCGCTTCGGCGGCACCACGCCCGGCACCGACGTGGACGTCCGCGACCTCACGTTCGACTCGATGCGCGCCACGCTTGGCATGGTGACGCAGGACGGTCACCTGTTCCACGAGAGCATCGCCTCCAACCTGCGCCTGGCCCGGCCGGAGGCCACCGAGGAGCAGATGTGGGATGCGCTGCGGCGTGCCCGGCTCGAAGACATGATCCGTTCCCTGCCCGATGGCCTGGACACCGTGGTGGGGGAGCGCGGCTACCGGCTCTCCGGCGGCGAGCGGCAACGCCTGACGATCGCCCGGCTGCTCATCGCGCAGCCGCGGGTGGTCATCCTGGACGAGGCCACCGCCGCGCTGGACTCCACCAACGAGGCCGCCGTCCAGGAGGCGCTGGGCGCCGCGCTGGAAGGCCGCACCGCCGTCGTGATCGCGCACAGGCTCTCGACGATCCGGGCAGCCGACGCGATCCTCGTGGTGGAGGACGGATCGATCGTGGAGCGCGGTACGCACCGGGAGCTCCTCGCCGCCGAGGGCCGCTATGCGGAGCTGTACCGGACACAGTTCTCCGAGGCCACTGCTGTCGCCGAGGAGGCTGTGCCCGGGTAACTGGGCTGGGGTGCTTGGAGGCAGCGGTGGTTGAGGTCCGGCGTTTGGGGCCGGCGTTTGGGGCCGGCGCCTGGGGCCGTTTTTGGGGACCCGTGCGGTGCCGGGCCTAGCCCGCTGACGGTTTAGCGGACAGTGCCGGCAGCACATGGTCGGTCAGCAGTGGTGCGAGGTCGCCGGGCAGCTCGGCGGCGAGGTCCAGCCAGCGGATCTCGGCGATTTCGGCCGACGGCCGGGCGCTCCACACCCCGGGAGCGGTGAAGACGGTGGCCTCAATCTGGGTGGCCGCCTCGTTGGCGGCATCCGCCAGCCAGCAGCCCAGCAGGTCCAGCCGGTCCGGGGCGAGCACGATCCCGACTTCTTCCTGGAGCTCACGGGCCGCAGCCTGGGCCGCCGTTTCGCCCGGCTCGGGTTTGCCGCCGGGATGCATGAACTTGTCCGTGCCCCGTTTGCGCACGGTCAGGAGGCGTCCGGAGCGATCAAAGACGCAGACGGCCGAAACGACGATGCGCGGGTTCACTCCGCGCCCCTTGCGTCCTGAGCTGCGTCTGGAGCTGCATCGAGTGCTGCACCGTGCGATGCGTCGGGTGCCGGGCCTGGTCCTGCTTCCAGCCGTTGCAGGACGGACTCCAGCAGCTGGTCCTTGGCGGGCCCGGTGACGTCCCAGCGGTAGCCGCATTCGTCTGGCCCGACGAACTTGTACGTCACGCGGTACGTGTCAGGGTCGCACCAGTGCATGTCATGGTTGGCCTGCCCGGCGAAGCCCATGCGGTGGAAAGGGCGGCCGTCAGGGAAAAACACGTCCAGCACATCGGGCGTGTCGGCCGGCTGCAACAGATATTCCCGGCTCGCCGGGCCGGTGAACGGCGCACGGCCCAAGGATGCCCCGTCCAAGGGTTCCCACTGCACGGTGCCCTCTTCACGCCACAACAGGCCGCCGTCGTCGAGGGCAGTGAAGCGGACGACGCCGGTGAAGGTTCCGCTTATCCCGGTGCTGCGGTCCAGCAGGGTGCGGGCGACGGACCAGGAGCCGCGCAGGTAGGCGCGGAGGTCAAAGCCCGGGCCCGTGTCCGGGGTTTCGTCCGGGGCAGGAATGTTCAAGTGCCCTCGATTGGAATCGAACCAACGACACCGGCTTTAGGAGAGCCGTGCTCTATCCACTGAGCTACGAGGGCGGGCATCCGCGTGCGGGCGGCCAGCGGCCGGTCCGGTCGGACACGGATATAAGCATACAAGGTGAGCGCGCGTACTACGCTCTTGGCATGACTGCAGGAACCACCGAGCTTTCCGCCGGAGCCCTCTACTACCCGGATGTGGCCGCGACACGGTTTTACGTCGGTGCCTTGGCGAAGCTGAGCGTGCTGCAGTATTTCGTGGCGGAGGCGGCCGTGATCGGCGCCTGGGCGGGAGAGGAACCATACAGCCGCCGCACCGGCTACATCAGCGACCTCGGGGCCCTGGCGTGCGGGGATTTCGGCGGCCGGGACGTCTGCTCGCCGGCGCATCTGCTGATGAACGCGTCCTTTGTGATTCAAGGCCTCGGCATGGTGGTCGGTGCCCTGCTGCTCGGCTCGGCGCTGATGTGCTGTGCTGCGCGGCCCGGCGTGCCCATCCGGCGCGGCCGGGGGCCGGGCCGGGCGCGCTGGGGCGCCGGGGTGGTGGCAGCGGCCGCTGCCCGGATGCTGACCGGCACCGCCGGGGCAGGAACGATCATCGTGGGCCTGGTGCCAGAAGACACGGGATCGGCTTGGCATGTGGCCGGCGCCCTGATGTACTTCGCGGCCGGGGCCCTGGCGCTCCTGGTCCTCGGCTGGCTTTGGCTGCGGCAGACGCCGCTCGGGTGGTTCATCCTGGCCTGCGGCGCCGTGTCACTGGCGGCACTCATTGCGGGCGGGCTGACGGGCATGCACGTGCCGGAACCAGGCACCCTGGAGCGGCTCATGGGATACCCCATAACGCTTGGCATCGCAGCGGCCGGCCTCGTCATCGCCCAGCGGGTGCAGCACGAACGCACTGTGCGCAAGCTTGCTCGGGCCCAGGCCCGCTGAGGCGGGCCCCCGAGCCGGGGTCTGACGCGCGTCAGCGGGCCCACAAGGGGCCCTGACGCGCGTCAGCGGGCCTGCTGACGCAGGCCCGCCGACGATAGTCGGATGGAGCAGGGCCTCTAGGGAGCCGGCGCAGCAGTCGCCGTCGCTTTGGCCATGATCTTCATGAGTTCCTCGTCCCGCAGCTTGGACCACGGCGACTCCGGCGATCCCTGCAGCGCAGCCTCGGGACTGTCGGTTTGGGTCCACCATTTTGCTTCGAAGACCCGGCCTTCGAACAGCACCCGGTCGCCCTTGCGGTAGACCTTGGCCGGTTGCCACGCCGGGGCCGTGCCGGCCGGGGCCGTCAGCTGCGGCGTCGGCCTGTCTGCTGCCAGGACCGGCCCAATGATGCGCCAGGGGGTCGCGGTGCCTTGCAGGACGGGATCATCCGGGGTGTCAGCGCGGGTCCACCATTTGGCCTCGTACACGTTTGAATGCCACACGATCCGCTCGCCGGCGGCGTAGGCGGTGTTTTCTGACCACACCGGATACGGGCTGGTGGAGGGGTTGTCGCTGACAGCCGGGACCGGGGTCTGGGCAGCCGCAGCGGCCGGGGACGCTGCCGGGCTGGCCATGACGCCCGCGCCGAGGATCGTGGCGAAGGATGAGCTTCCCTGGTCCACGCCGCTGCAGCCATCCGAGACCTTCGTGACGTCGGGAAAATTCTGGCTGCAGGTGCGGTCACGGTTCAGGGACCACATGGAAAGCCTGCCGATTCCGTGGGCGCTTGTGTACGCGCTGAGCTCCTGCGCGTCTTTGAGTGTGAAAATCTCGCCGGCGATGTCGTTCTGGCCGATCATCGGCGTCAGGCCGACCTTGCGCCATACGGTTTCGCTGCCGAGTTCGCTGCCGGCCGCCTGGTACAAACCGGTCAGCTGCCGGTGGGTGGCTTCCGCGGCGGACGCCGCGTTCTCAAACATGGACCGGCCCGGCAACTTGCTCCCGCCGTAGTCCATGGTCATGGCGTTCACTCCGGCGAGGTCGACGCCTGCGGCAATCATCCGTTTCACGGCGTCTGTGCCCGCCGTCGTGAGGCCGTTGGGATCAGCCGGCAGGGTCAGCCAGACGCTCAGGGACTTGCCGTCGCGCTGGCGGTCCTTCTGCAGCGCGGCGACGGCGGTGGACCGCCGTTCTATGGCTGCCGCGTTGGAAAGGGCCTCGCCTTCCACGTCCAGGTCGATGCTGCTGACGTTGTAGCGGTCGACGACGGTGCCGTAGGCCGCCTTCAGCTTGGCAGGATCTGTGCAGCTCACGGCAAGTTCCTGGTTGGTCAGGCCGCCAAAGGATACGGCCACGGTGCCGCCGAGTTGCTGCAGGCGTGCCACGCGCCGGTCCAAGTCCAGCGCGGACGCGGCGTCGGAGGGTGAGTAGGCGGCGCCCCAGGAAGGCGCGCACGGATCCTTGGGGTCGGCGACAACGAAGGACAGTACGACGTTTTGGGCTTCCTTGGAGACCGGGGCCTCGAAGGCGTACCGCGGGGTGGCTGTGACGTCCACATATCCGGAGAAAACGGACGGGATGGCCTCGGCTGCCCTTACATCCTGGAAGTTGCCCCACGCGGCCACGCCGCTGGCGGCGGCAGCAACCACGGCGCCAATGAGCACGCCCAGCCGGACTGCCGATAGTTTGCGGCCTGGGAATCGTTCGGACACAGGGCCCCCCTTGTGCGTCTTTAGTTGGACAGCCGGGCACGCGCCCGCTGCCGGTATAAGCCTGTGTAATTTCCGGGGTGTCTGATGTCCGGCAAGCGTCTGACCTTGCATTATCATAAGGGCACTCACCGGAACATTCCGGTGCGGCGTGCGGGTTTTGCCGTAGGCGCGCGCCAATCTGCCGACTTTGCAGTCTTATGGGGACTAATGCCAGATCAGCTTGTCTTGCCGCGCGTAGAAGCGGAAAGCGTTATCACCGAACAAAAGGGTGCGGTCCGGCGCCGTCAATGGGGGGCCGAGCGGCGTTCCGAGCCGCTGTCCATTGTTCATCCGAGACCGTCCCGGCGCAAAATAATCCTTGGCCGACTGGGAATTCTCACCACGCTGGCGGCCTGGATAACTTACGTCATTTCGACAATTCTGAAAGAGCTCGCTGACAACCCCAATGCAGGTTTCAGGTTTCAGTTTGAGACGGTTTCCTATCTTGTCGTCGTAACATTCCTGACATTTTCTGCGCTCATGTATCTCCTGGCCCGGCAGGGGGCCCTTTATCGGTTCCGCGACCACACCAGGGTGCCGCGCGGCGAGCTGGACCGGCACTTCGCCGACTATTCCGAGGGCATCACGGTGTTGGTGCCCTCGTACGCGGAAGAACCCCAGGTGGTGCGCGCCACGCTCTGGTCCGCGGCCCTGCAAGAGTTCCCGGATCTCAAGGTGGTCCTGCTCCTCGATGATCCGCCGCACCCCTCGGACCTCGGCGACGCGGCCCGGCTGGACAAAACCCGTTCGCTGACCGCGGAGATCGCCGCCGAGCTCAGCGTCCCGGCCGCCCGCTTCAACGCCGCCCTGGCCGATTTCCGGCGCCGGGGTAAGCCGGCCGGACCCGGCCAGGCTGCCGAGGTGGCTCTGCTGATCGCCGAATATGAGGCAGCCGCCGCATGGCTTGAATCGATGGCGGCCGGCGAAACAGTCGAGGACCACGTCGACGAATTCTTTGTCGACCTCGTACTGATGGGCCTGGCCCGCGAGCTGAGGCTCGTGCTCCTGGGACTGAACGGCGCACTGGCCCAGCAGACCTCGCCGCCGCGCTCGCGGATCGAAGAGTTGTACCTGCGGCTGACCTGGATCTTCAACGTCTCCACCGAAACGTTCGAACGCAAGAAGTACGCCAGCCTGTCACACGAGGCGAACAAGGCCATGAACCTCAACGCCTACATTTCGCTGATGGGCCACACCTGGCACAAGGAAACCACCGCCGACGGCGTGGTCCTGCGCAAGGTGGCGGACGGCGTCGTTCCTGCCACGGACGCCGAGATGATGGAGGTCCGTGACACGACCTATCTGTTGACGCTCGACGCCGATTCGCTGCTTCTGCGGGACTACTGCCTCCGGCTGGTCTACTTCCTGGAATCGGCCGGGAACGAGCGCGTCGCGGTGACCCAGACGCCGTACTCTTCCTTCCGTGGCGCCCCCACCCGCATCGAGCGGGTCGCCGGAGCCACGACTGACCTCCAGCACATCCTCCACCAGGGCATGAGCTATTACGGTGCGACCTTCTGGGTGGGCGCCAACGCCGTCATCCGCAAGCGCGCCCTGGAGGACATCGTCGAGGTGGAGACCACTGGCGGCTTCGAGATCCGGACCTACATCCAGGACCGGACCGTCATTGAAGACACCGAGTCCAGTATCGACCTCGGCCAGCACGGCTGGACCCTGGTGAACTATCCGGAACGGCTCAGCTACAGCGCCACGCCCCCGGACTTCGGCTCGCTCGTGGTCCAGCGCCGGCGCTGGGCAAATGGCGGCCTGCTGATCCTGCCCAAGCTGTGGGTCCAGCTCCGGCAGCACAGGTCCGAGCGCCGCGCGATCCTGTTCCGGGAGGTGCTGCTCCGGGTGAACTACATGGCGTCCATCGCCTGGGCAAGCTTTGGCCTCGTCTTCCTCCTGGCCTACCCCTATGACAGCCGGCTGCTGAGCCCGATCGTGTTCCTCGCGGCCCTGCCGTACTTCCTCGCCATGGGCAGCGACCTGCGCGACTGCGGGCACCGCTTCAGCGACATCCTCCGGATCTACGGCTTCAACCTGGTGCTGCTGCCGGTCAACCTGGCGGGCGTGCTGAAGTCGCTGCAGCAGGCAGTCACCGGTGACAAGATTCCCTTCGCCCGCACCCCCAAGGTCAAGGACCGCACAGCGGCCCCGGCAATCTACGTCCTCACGCCGTACGCGATTGTCGCCTTCTCATTGCTGACCGTCTGGCGCGACGCGCAAGTAGGGAACTGGGGCAACGTGGCCTTCGCCACCGTCAACGCGGTCCTGGCCGCGGGCGCGATCCGGGCCTACATCGGAGTCTTCAACTCCGCGGTGGATATCTTCCTCGGGATGGTTAACTGGCTGTATGTCAGCCCCCGGCCCAAGAAAGTGCAGGAGAGCCCCGTGATTGCCAAGACTGCAGAGGAAGTCGACTGGGAAACGATTCTCTATCACGGCGACCGACGGCTGAACCGTGACCTCCGAGGCTCCGCGGACCGCCGACGTCGGATTGCGGTCCGATGACGCTCGAGGCCCTGGCCGGGCCGGACGAACGGCTGCCGGAGGGGGCGTTGGCTGATGAGCAGTTGCCTGAGGCGGCGTTGCCTGAGGCGGCGTCGCCCGACGAGGCAGCCGGCGCCGCGGTCGGCGCCGCCGGCACCATCCCGGATGCGGCGGCCGTTGCAGCGGCCCGGGCGATCGACGGGGCCTTCGTGGATGGCCTTGCCAGCCGGGCCATCGGCGTGCGGATGCTCGACGGCGGAATCATCGAGGTCCTGCTGCCCGCCAACCAAGAGATCGAGGGTCCCGAGGCGCGCATCGCCGGTGAAACCGTCCGTTCCCTCGCCGCGGGACGGCGGATGCCGGTGCTCTTGGTGATCACCGGCGTCGTCGGCGTCAATATGGAGGCGCGGCAGGTTTACAGCGGTTCCATAGCGGCAACGGCGTTCGCGCTGGTAGGCGAGAGCCCGGTGGACCGGGTCATTGCCCACTACCTCCTGCGATCCAGAAGCGAGACGATCCCCGCGCAGTTCTTCACCTCAGAGTCCGCGGCCGTCGAATGGCTAAGGCAGCATGTCCGTGAAGAATGAGGCGCCGGACCCCAGGCTGCACGCCCTCGTGGAAGGCATCGTGCGGATCGCCGGGGGCGATCTGAGCACCAGGATCCCGCATTCCGGAGCGCGTGACGACGTGGCCGCGGTAATTGCCGGCATTAACTTGATGGCCGATGACCTGCAGACCATCTACCAGGAGCTGGAGGACCGGGTCGAAAGCCGCACGGCCATGCTGCGGGCGGCGCAGGTGGAACTCGAACGCATGGCGCTCACTGACCCCCTGACCCAACTCGCCAACCGGACTGCACTGAACTCGGTCCTGAGCCATGCCCTGGCGGAGTCCTCGCGCGGCGAGATGCCGCCGGCACTGCTGATTCTCGATCTCGATTCCTTCAAGGGCATTAACGACACTCTGGGGCACAGTGCCGGCGACGACGTCCTGCGGGTCATCGCGCGCCGCCTCCAGAACGCCGTCCGCGAGACGGATACCGTGGCGCGCCTCGGCGGCGACGAATTCGCCGTCATGCTGCCGAAGTCCAATCTGGTCCGGGCACGGAGAGTGGCGAACAGGATCCTAACGGCGCTCAGTGAGAGCCTCGACGTCGGTGACCTGAAAATCACCTGCGGAACGAGCATCGGCCTGCGGATCGCGGAACCCGGCCAGTCAGTTGACGATCTGGTCATGGAGGCCGACACGGCGATGTACGCGGCCAAGGCACAACCGCACAGCAGCATCAAAGTGTTCGAACCCGCCCTGCTGTACGCCCGCCGGCTGCAGAGCGTCATGATTACGGAAATGCGCGAAGCCATCCTGCAGGACCAGCTAACCCTGCACTACCAGCCGGTGGTGGACCTCGCCTCGGGCCGGATCGAGGGCGTCGAGGCGCTGGTCCGGTGGAACCATCCGGAACGTGGACTTCTCATGCCGGATCAGTTCATTCCCCTGGCCGAGGAAACCGGCATGATCGTTGACTTGGGCCACTGGGTGCTGCGCAATGCAGTGCGTCAATTACGGCAATGGCAGCAGGAACAGCAGGTGGACAGCACGTTCAACGTCCGCGTCAACATTTCCACCACCGAACTTCAAAACCTCGAACTGATCGAACATGTGCGCGACATCCTCAGGGAGACTGGCGTGGATGCGTCGAACCTGATCGTGGAACTGACGGAGTCGATGGCCGTCAACGGCGGGGACGTGGACCAGTATTCGCTCAACGGCCTGCGGCGCCTCGGGGTCCAGCTCGAGATCGATGACTTCGGCACCGGCTATTCCTCCATCAGCTACCTGCGCAAGCTGCCGGTGAACGTGGTCAAGATCGACCGGAGCCTGATCAGCGGCCTGGGCGACGACGAGGAGCAGCGGGACTTCGTGGCCGCGGTGCTGCATCTGATCCACGCCTGCGGACTCAAGGCGCTGGCCGAGGGCATCGAGACGGCGGAGCAGGCCGACGTGCTCCGGGAGATGGGCTGCGGCAGCGGCCAGGGCTACTATTTCGGCCGGCCGGCCCCGGCGGCGGAGATTATGGCGTTGATTGGCGGGGGTAAATAGCGTTTGTGGCTCCGGGCCTGATGGTTGTTGCGCGATGCAGGCCGAAGGTTAAACAACGACGGCGGGTGTCGGAATCAGTTCCGACACCCGCCGCCTGTCAATGCAGTCTCCGTTACTTCTTGATGGAGTCCGGCCACCAGCCGATAGCGGCGACCGTGCTCTGTCCGGAGGTGTCAGCTGCAGCAGAAATCGCTGCGGAGGCAGACAGACCAGCGGCGGCCAACGCACCGGCGACGAGGAGTGTTGCAAGGGTCTTCTTCATTAGGACTCCTGATACGTAAGAGGCTGATGTGACTCATGTGACATGTGGTGCAGATTTAGTATAGGGCTAAACGACACGCCGTTGTATAACGTTTCGTTCCGCAATGAATGGTTTCGTGTTATTCGCGCGAAGCTGCGGAAGTCCTGAGTCAATATTGCGCAGGTCTTGCTTGCGCGGTTTGTTCGTTTCCGCTCCCGCGGCAACGGATAATTGAGACATGCAACAAAGCTCCGTTTCTCCCTCGTACGCCGCTGCAGAGCTGCAGGCGCGCGAACACCGGTCCAGCCACGACTTCCGCGAGGCAGCGAACGCCGCACGGGCGGCGGCAGACATTGCCAGTGCCGAGGGTGATTCGTCTTCGTGGTGGCACATGACGTTGTTCCGGGCCGAGAGCCTCATTGCCGCCGGAGACATTGAAGCCTGTGCGGAACTTGCCGGCACGTTGATCGCGGAACCCCAGGACGGCAACCGGCAGCTCCAGGCTCAGGTGCACATCCTCCTGGCCCTGACCCGCCGGGGCATGGGTCTGCTCGAAGAGGCCGCCGACGAGGCCAGAATCGCGGCGGATCTCATGAAAGGCGAGGACGACGTCGAGATCGCAGTCAAGGCCCGGCAGGCGCTCATTGCGGCCCTCGCCGACAGCGGAAGGCTTGACGAAGCGTGGGCGGAAAGCCTCATCATGGCCGACGTCATTTCGGGTGAAGTCGATGATCAGTTGGTGGGCAAAGCGTACTGGGTCATCGGTAATGTCGCGTTTCTTTGCAGCAAAATCGCCGAGGGGCTGCATTATCACGAGCTCGCGGCCGGCACTTTTTCACCGGCTCGAAACCTCAATGTTTGGGCCAAATTCAACAAGGCCTCCGCGGCCATGCGCCTCGCCGCCGACGTTGCGGATTCGGACACGCTGCGCTGTATTGAACGTGCGGAACTCGCCACCGACGTCATTGGCGGCACCGAAGAAGATCACATATTGCTCAAGCTGAACCGCGGCCACTGGAATTTCCTGGCGGGGGATCAGAAATCGGCGGTTGATACTCTTGATGAGATTTTCCCGGTCCCCGAAAAGACGTCGCCGCAAATACTGGGCGAGGCATATCTGCTTCTGGGCCGCTCCCACGCCGCCTTAGGAAACTCGGTCGAGGCTCGAAACTATCTGCTGGAGGCCGCCGATCAGTTTGAAAAGGCAGGCGCTCCGCAGCGTGCTGAGCAGGCCCTTGAATTCCTAAACGACGTGCCCTGACCCTCCGCTGACGTGGACACGCACTCTGCTGGCCGTGAGGACTGGGCAAGCCCCTCGCACAGACGGGTGGACCTGCCCTAACCAGGGCTTAAAGCTGGACATGCTCTCCGCTGGCGATGAGGACTATGCATGTCTCAGGCACGGGTGGGTGGACGTGCCCAGTCTGGGGCTGGGGTGGACATGCCCTCCTTTGGCGGTGAGGACTGGACATAACAGCAGAATGTCCACGGGGCGGGCCTAGCATGGACATGCCCCGTGTTCTAGGCCGAGTGCGAGGGATGAGTCCAGGGGCCGCGACTAAGGCTGGACATGTCCCATGTTCTAGGCCCGAGCGCGAGGGAAGACTTCAGCGGCCGTGGCTAAGGCTGGACATGCCCCGTGGCAGGTGAAGCAGCGGCAGCTTTGCGGCCCAGGAATACGGCCGCGCCGCCGGCGACGAGGCTCAGCGCCAGGAGTGCCCAGCCGGCCACGGTGAGCATGGATGCCAGCGCGACCTGACCGCCGTCGAGGGTTCCGGCGGACATCATTGCATCGATCACGGTGTTGCCCCACAGCCTGACCGCCGCGAAGATCAGCGGCAACGCCCACAGCGCCCAGCGCAGGGATTTCCGGGCCACGTTGGTTCCGATCAGCAGCAGCCAGGTGAAGCCAAAGATCAGCGGGAAGAGCATGCCGGCCGTCTTGTGGACGTAGTTCAGTTGGCCCTTGGCGTCGGCGTCCATGGCCGCGCGCAACTGCTCCACGAAGCCCTGGTCGAAGCCGCCGATCAACGAATCCGGCATGGGCTGCCCGCCCGACAATTGCGTGAGCTGGTTGAGCGTGAGCAGGTGGAGATACCAGAACAGGAACAGGCTGGCCACGACGCCGGCGATCACAATCAGATTGCTGTTGCTCTGTGCCTTCTGCGGTGTCCGGGCGGTGCTCGGATTGATCACTGGGGGGAGGTGGTGCTGGGGGACCGCCGCGTTAGCGCCGTGCTTTTTGATCCGCTGCGCGGGTGTCTTGGCCATGGCTCCATTATCGCCCGTCCTGCACAGCCGCCCTGCACAAGCTCTCTGACGCCTCCCGGCACCGCATTCGTGCATCGGCTGTTCAGTGCCAGCGGGCGCCGATAGTCTGGGACGCGTGACCGAACTAGGAAAACACCGGCTTGGCCGGCATAGCACCGCAGATCTCGACCCGTCGCTGGACGACTACCAACTGGCCGAGGCCCTGGTCCGTGAGGCCGGCACCCTCGCGCTGTTGATGCGGCAGGCGGGGCTTGAGGGCAAGCAGAAGACGTCGGTCTCGGACGTCGTCACGGCCGCCGACCACGCCGCCGAGTCGTACGTGCTCGAACAACTTCGGCGCTGCCGGCCCGATGACTCTGTCCTGGGCGAAGAGGGCGCCTCCGTGGCGGGCAGCAGCGGCCGGACCTGGGTCATTGATCCGGTCGACGGGACTTTCAACTTCCTGCATGGGTCCACATACTGGTGCTCGGCCATTGCCCTGAAGGATTCCTCCGGTGCAGGGCTCGGCGCCATCTTCCAGCCGGAGGAGGACAAACTCTGGCTCGGCGGGACGTCCCGGGCGGCAACGCTCAACGGCGAAAAACTTGTCTCGTTCCTCCCCGGCGCATCCGGAGGCGCGGGGCGTTCTGACACGCCGCTGTCAGAACTCGGCGCGGCAACGTACATCCACCCGACCTGGCTTGCCGATCCAATGTGTGCCATGCCCTGGCACGCAGCCGCGACGTCGGCAGCGGCGCTTCGCATGTTCGGGTCCGGCTCCTGCGATCTCGGCCGGGTCGCGGACGGTGAACTCGGGTGCTGGTTCCAGCACAGCTGCCCTGAGTGGGACTGGCTGCCCGGAAAGGCGATCGTAGAGGCGGCCGGGGGCGCCACCGACGTCGTTCGCGTCAACGGACTCAACTGGTTCATCGCGGGAGGCACGACGGCGGTGCGGCAGGTGCGTGCCGCGCTCAGTTCCGGGGCCGTGAGCTAGGCGTCCCGCCAGCTGGACCTGGCCGGAGGGCATGCTCATTCTTTGCTGCCATCTTTGTGGGACATGCTCATTCTTTGCTGCTGGGGCTGGGCATAAGGGGACTATGTCCACTGGGCGCGGGCGGCGGAGGGCATGCGCGTCGCGCCGGCTTGTGTCCGGGGGACATGCTCATTCGTCAGCGAGGTTCCATGGAATATGCTCATTCTTTGCCGCCAGGGCGGGAAGTCTCCGTGGGGGATGCTCGTTCTTCGCGGCTAGCGCTGAGCATATGGAGACTATGTCCACTGGGCGCGGGCAAGGGAGCGCATGCTCGCTCCGCCGCACACCCTCCATAGGACAAGCTCACTCTCTAGCGGAGTCTCCGTGGGAACTAGTGAACTGTCCGTGGGACATGCTCATTCTTAGAGGCCAGAGCTGTGCTTAAGGGGATTATGTCCACTCGGCGCGGGCTGCGGAGGGCATGCCCACTCCCTAGCTAAGTGTCCGGGGGACAGGCTCATTCCTAGCGGCCAGCGCTGGGCATACGGGGATTATGTCCTCTGGGCGCGGGCAGGGGAGGGCATGTCCACAGGGGCGGACGCGGCCGTCAGTGGCACCGCCTAGACTTGTTAACACCATGGATATGTTGTTTGACCCTTACGCCGACGGACCCTTCCAAGCTGCCTCCAGAACGGCGGCGGCCACAAAATCGTCCCTCGGAACAGGTGCGGCCGCGGTGGGTTCCGCTCCCGGCTGGGGCGCAAACAGCGCAGG
Organism: Arthrobacter sp. 05L421; assembly: GCF_056397785.1. Classification (NCBI taxonomy): domain Bacteria; kingdom Bacillati; phylum Actinomycetota; class Actinomycetes; order Micrococcales; family Micrococcaceae; genus Arthrobacter; species Arthrobacter sp. 05L421. The sequence goes on along the minus strand of NZ_JBFTOC010000008.1, from coordinate 67,316 downwards.
CAACGGCCCGAGCAGCGATCGCCACGAGGGCGGCCACGAGGGGGACCGTCCGCGGCTCCCGAGCGCCAGCGAACTCCTGGAGGGGCTGAACCCCCAGCAGGAAGAAGCGGTCAAGCATGCCGGCAGTGCCCTGCTGATCGTGGCCGGTGCGGGCTCGGGCAAAACCCGCGTGCTCAGTAACCGGATCGCGTACCTTATCGCCACCCGTCGGGCGCACCACGGCGAGATCCTGGCCATCACCTTCACCAACAAGGCCGCGGCCGAAATGCGGGAACGGATCGAGGCACTGGTCGGCGGCCGGGCCAAGACCATGTGGATCTCCACCTTCCACTCCTCCTGCGTCCGGATCCTGCGCCGCGAGGCCAAGAATGTCGGGCTGAACTCCAACTTCTCGATCTACGACTCCGCGGACTCACTGCGCCTGATCACGCTGGTGGCCAAGAACCTGGATCTGGACCCCAAGCGCTTCGCACCCAAGGCCATCCAGCACAAGATTTCCGCGCTCAAGAACGAGCTGATCGACGCCGACAGCTACTCCTCCAGCGCCAACCACAACGATCCCTTCGAGCAGGCCGTCGCCGAGGTCTTCAAGGGGTATACCCAGCGCCTGCGCCAGGCCAACGCGATGGACTTCGATGACCTGATCGCCGAGACGGTCTACATGTTCCGGGCCTTCCCCGCGCTCGCCGACTCCTACCGGCGCCGCTTCCGGCACGTCCTCGTCGACGAATACCAGGACACCAACCACGCCCAGTACGCCCTGGTGCGCGAGATCGTCGGCGAGGGCCCCGACGCCGCCGAGCTCACCGTCGTCGGCGATTCCGACCAGTCCATCTACGCGTTCCGCGGCGCGGACATCCGCAACATCGTGGAGTTCGAGAAGGACTACCCGGACGCCCGCACCATCAAGCTCGAACAGAACTATCGCTCCACCCAGACCATCCTCAGCGCCGCCAACTCGGTGATCTCCCGCAATCCCAACCGGCCGGAGAAGCGGCTCTGGACGGCCGAGGGCGACGGCGAGAAGATCGTCGGCTACGTCGGCGAGAATGAACACGACGAGGCCCAGTTCATCGCGAAGGAGATCGACCGGCTCCAGGACGAGGGCAACCTGCGCCCCGGCGACGTCGCCATTTTCTACCGCACCAACGCCCAGTCCCGCTCGATCGAGGACGTCCTGGTCCGGGTGGGCCTGCCGTACAAGGTGGTCGGCGGCACCCGCTTCTACGAGCGCAAGGAGATCAAGGACGCCCTCGCCTACCTCCGGGTGCTGGTCAACCCGGACGACGACGTCAACCTCCGCCGCATCCTCAACGAACCCAAGCGCGGGATCGGTGACCGTGCCGAAGGGGCGGTGGCCTCCCTCGCGCAGCGGGACCGGATTTCCTTCATGGCCGCCGCGCGCCGCGCCGACGAGGCCCCCGGCATGGCGACACGCTCGGTCAACGCCGTGCTGGGCTTCGTGAAACTCCTCGATGACCTCGCCGAGGTGGCCTCCGGCTCCGGCGCTTCCGCGGCGCTGGAAGCCGTACTGGAACAGACCGGCTACCTCGCCGGGCTGCGTTCCAGCACCGACCCGCAGGACGAATCGCGGGTGGAGAACCTTGCCGAGCTGGTTGCCGTGGTCCGGGAATACGAACGCGACAACCCCGAAGGCTCGCTTGGAGCCTTCCTGGAGCAGGTATCGCTCGTGGCGGACGCGGACCAGATCCCGGACGCGCCCGGGGCCGACATCGATGCCGCCGTCGCCGAGGCCAAGCGGCTCGGCGTCGTCACACTGATGACCCTGCACACTGCCAAGGGCCTGGAATTCCCGGTCGTGTTCCTCACCGGCATGGAGCACGGACTGTTCCCGCACCAGCGCTCCGCCACCGATCCCAAGGAACTGGCCGAGGAACGCCGGCTGGCTTATGTGGGCCTGACCCGGGCCCGGAAGCGGCTGTACCTGACCCGCTCCGAGGTGCGCAGCATGTGGGGCCAGAGCCAGTACAACCCCGCGAGCCAGTTCATCGAGGAGATCCCGGCCGAGCTCGTCGAATGGAAGCGCGAAGGCGCCAGCCGCCAGAGCGGGGGCTGGGGGAGCGGCGCCGGGATCGGCTCCAGCCGGTACGGCGGATCGTTCTGGGGTGCCGGGACCGCCCGCGGCGCCGGTGCCGGCCCGTCCGCGGGCTTCAACGCCGAGGTACCCGCCGCGGTGGCCAAGAACAGGGTCCAGCCGCAGAAGGAAGTCGTCGCCGTCAGCGTGGGGGACAAGGTCAACCACACGGCCTTCGGCAACGGCACCGTGCTGGCGGTTGAGGGCGCAGGGGACAAGACGGTCGCCAAGGTGAAGTTCGACGTCGGCGAGAAGCGGCTGCTGTTGCGCTACGCGCCGCTGACCAAGCTGGACGCCTAGCTGGCCGCGCAGCTCGCCGCATAGGGGAGCTGGGAGCGGACCCGGGAGACGGGGCCGCGCCGGTACGCTACGCCGCCGGCGCCGCCTGCTTGCGCGTTCGTTACGAAAGCGCATCTGCAGCGGCCCCCTCGGCCTCCTGCACGCCGTCGGACACCCCAAAAACCGCGTAATCTAGCGGTTTTTCTACGCTCCATAGAATAGTGTCCTTACTCACATAACCGGTACTCTGGAACGGGCTGGTCCGATCGAAGGACTAGAGTTCCCAGAGGAGCATTGCGCCGTGTGGCTCGTTTCCAAGCTTGTCGCAGGGTGCGTTTATTCCGCAGCCCGGTAACCGCGAGTACGTGGGGTCCGGCTGTACAGAAACTACTTCGACGTAGAAGGACACTAAACCGTGGACCTGTTTGAATATCAGGCGCGCGATATGTTCGAGGCGCACGGTGTACCCGTGCTTGCTGGCATCGTGGCGCACACCCCTGAAGAAGCAAAGGCAGCTGCCGAGAAAATCGGCGGCGTAACTGTCGTAAAGGCGCAGGTCAAGGCCGGAGGCCGCGGCAAGGCCGGCGGCGTCAAGGTCGCGAAGACCGCTGACGACGCGTTTGAACACTCCACCAACATCCTCGGGATGGACATCAAGGGCCACACCGTTCACCGTGTGATGATCGCCCAGGGTGCAGACATCGCCGAGGAATACTACTTCTCGGTTCTCCTGGATCGGGCAAACCGCAACTACCTGGCCATGTGCTCGGTTGAAGGCGGCATGGAAATCGAGCAGCTCGCCGTTGAGCGCCCCGAGGCCCTTGCCAAGATCGCGATCGACCCGGCCGTAGGCATCGACCAGGCCAAGGCCGACGAAATCGTCGCCGCTGCGGGCTTCGCCGAGGAACTGCGCGGCAAGGTCGCCAGCGTAATCCTGAAGCTCTGGGACGTTTTCAAGAAGGAAGACGCCACCCTCGTGGAGGTCAACCCGCTGGTCCTGACCGGCGCCGGTGACATCGTTGCCCTCGACGGCAAGGTCTCCCTCGACGAGAACGCCGACTTCCGTCACCCCAAGCACGCTCACCTTGAAGACAAGGACGCGGCTGACCCCCTCGAGGCCAAGGCCAAGGCGCAGGACCTCAACTACGTCAAGCTGGACGGCGAAGTCGGCATCATCGGTAACGGTGCCGGCCTGGTCATGTCCACCCTCGACGTCGTTGCTTACGCCGGCGAGCACCACGGCAACGTCAAGCCCGCCAACTTCCTGGACATCGGCGGTGGAGCTTCTGCCGAGGTCATGGCAGCAGGCCTCGACGTCATCCTGGGCGACCCGCAGGTCAAGTCCGTCTTCGTCAACGTCTTCGGCGGCATTACCGCCTGTGACGCCGTCGCCAAGGGCATCGTCGGTGCACTGGCCGAGCTGGGCCACTCCGCGAACAAGCCGCTGGTAGTCCGCCTCGACGGCAACAACGTTGAGGAAGGCCGCCGCATCCTGGCCGAGGCCAACCACCCGCTGGTTACTCTGGCCGCCACCATGGACGAGGGCGCCGACAAGGCTGCCGAGCTCGCCAACGCAGCGAAGTAGAGGGACTCGACTATGTCTATTTATCTGAACAAGGACTCCAAGGTCATCGTCCAGGGCATCACCGGGGGCGAAGGCACCAAGCACACCGCACTGATGCTCAAGGCCGGCACCAACGTTGTTGGCGGCGTCAACGCCCGTAAGGCCGGCACCACGGTCCTGCACGGCGACGCCGAGATCACCGTTTTCGGCACCGTCAAGGAAGCCATGGCGGAAACCGGCGCTGACGTTTCCATCGTCTTCGTGCCGCCGGCATTCACCAAGGACGCCGTCGTTGAAGCCATCGAGGCCGGCATCGGCCTCGTCGTGGTCATCACCGAAGGCGTGCCGGTCCAGGACTCCGCCGAGTTCTGGGCACTGGCCCAGTCCAAGGTCGACGCCAACGGCAAGCAGGTCACCCGGATCATCGGACCGAACTGCCCCGGCATCATCACCCCGGGTGAGGCCCTCGTCGGCATCACGCCTGCGAACATCACGGGCAAGGGCCCCATCGGCCTCGTCTCCAAGTCCGGCACCCTGACTTACCAGATGATGTACGAACTGCGCGACCTCGGCTTCTCCACCGCCATCGGCATCGGCGGCGACCCCGTCATCGGCACCACCCACATCGATGCCCTCGAAGCCTTCGAAGCTGACCCGGAGACCAAGGCGATCGTCATGATCGGCGAAATCGGTGGCGACGCCGAAGAGCGTGCCGCCGACTACATCAAGGCGCACGTCACGAAGCCGGTTGTTGGCTACGTGGCTGGCTTCACCGCTCCGGAAGGCAAGACCATGGGCCACGCAGGCGCCATCGTTTCGGGTTCCGCGGGCACCGCGCAGGCCAAGAAGGAAGCCCTCGAGGCTGCCGGCGTCAAGGTCGGCAAGACGCCGTCCGAGACCGCCAAGCTCCTGCGCGAGGTCTTCGCGACCCTCTAGGTCCCAGCACCACAGAAATACAGCACCACAGCAAAACAGCAACGCGGGGTCACTTGCGGCCCATTCCACTCGGTGGCATGGGCGTGAAGTGACCCCGCGTTGCTTCTTTAAGTACGACGGCTCTAGTACGACGGCGGCAGGCCACCTTCCAGGCAAAGGTGGCCTGCCGCCGTCGTACTTTTTGGCTCTTTGAGTCCGGACCCGCGCGGTCCTAAACCTTCGCACCGCTGAGTAGCTCATCCAGCCGCTCGTAGCCCTCGGTCATGCCGCCCTCCATGCCGGACTGCGCCATGCCGTCGCGTGCCTCCTGCGTGGGGTAGACGGAATGGCCACGGATGCGGCTCCGTCCATTGCCGAGGTCCTCGAAGGTCAGGTACTCGATGCTCACCACGTCGGGGTAGCCATCGAATTCGAAGGTCTGGATGGCGAACTCGTTCTCGCGGACTGTGTGGAAGACTCCGTTGAAGCCGTAGGAGGTGCCGTCCGGGTCGAGGTGGGTGTAGCGGTAGCTGCCGCCGGTGCGGAAATCGTAGTGGTCGATGTCCATCTTCAGCCGCCGCGGACCGAGCCACTGGGCCACGAGCTCCGGGTCCTTGTGCGCCCGGAAGACCTCGGAAACGGGGAACTCGAATTCCCGCTGGTAATCGATGAAGGGCAGACCCTCGGGGACTGTCAGTGTCAGTGCGTTGCTCATGATGTGTCCTTTGCCTGTGTGCCGCCACGGGCGGCGCGGTTTTCAAGCACGGCGTCAAGGCTGCGAAATTGCCCTTCGCGGACCAGCCGGTACTGGTCGATCCAGGCGGTGAGCGCCTCCAGCCGTGCGGGGTTCAGATGCACGGGCCGGCGCTGGGCGTCACGGGTGCGCGTGACGAGCTGCGCCTGCTCGAGGACCTGGATGTGTTTCGAGACCGCCTGTTTGGTGATCGCGAAAGGCTCCGCCAGTTCGTTGACGGTGGCCGGGCCCCGGCTGAGCCGGGCAATGATGCGGCGGCGGACCGGATCGGCGAGGGCCAGGAAGGCCGCGTCGAGCTCGCCGTCGTCGCGTGTTTCCACTCGGTGTCCCACCTCCTCGTCCCATGGTCCGCCCAGCAGGATCTCTGCCCGGCCGGGTGCTGATCAACTCCTGCATAATCAACGATCTAGTTGATCAACCTCTAGGTTGTTAACGCTACTCCTGGCCGTTCGCCCGCGCAATACCCCAACGCGGGGTCACTTAGCGCCCATCCCGGGCTCCGCAATGGGCGCTAAGTGACCCCGCGTTGCTGTATGCCGGCGGGGACACCCTTGCCTGACTCCGCATTAGTTTGTTAGTATGTCAGGACAAACTACCGAAGGAGATGCGAGTGCCTCTCGTGCGAATCGACGTCAATCAGGGCCGCAGCGCGGAGCAGCTCCGCGGCCTCAGCCAGGGAATCCATGCCGCGATCGTGGCTGAATTTGGCATTCCGGAGCGGGACTACTTCCACGTGCTGACGGAACATCCCGCGGGGCAGATTGTCGCCCAGGATGCCGGGCTTGGCTTTGAGCGGACGCCGGATGTGGTGATGATCCAGATCTTCACCCAGGCCGGGCGCAGTCAGGCCACCAAGCAGTCCCTGTTTGCCGCCATTGCGGACCGGCTGGCCGCCGCGGGGGTCGCCGGCGGGGACGTTTTCATCGGTTATGTCGAGAACACTGCGGGGGACTGGTCGTTTGGTTTTGGGCAGGCGCAGTATGTCACCGGCGAACTTGGGGTCCCCGGCAGGTAGCCGCAGCGGCGCTTCTTGCGCCGTCACCACACCCGCGCGGCGGGGCCCATCGGACCCTCCGTGTCATGTTGTAAATATGTCAGTACAAACCTTTGACAGTACATGGATTCTAGGGCAAAGTAGTGGTTGTGGCCAGGCTCACGCCGGCCCCTAAGCACCGAAGCTCAGGCTGCGCAAAGGTACCGAGTTCACACCAGAAAGGTCCACGATCACCGTGACCCACGAACTGCTCACGATCGGGCGAATCAGTGTTGATATCTACCCGAACGACATCGGGGTGGATCTGGAGGATGTCACGTCCTTCGGAAAGTATCTTGGCGGATCCCCGTCCAACGTAGCGGTGGCCGCTGCCCGCCACGGCCGGCGCGCCGCCGTCATCACCCGCACCGGCGACGACGCCTTCGGCAAATATCTGCACCGCGAACTGCGCAAGTTCAATGTGGACGACTCCTTCGTCACGGCGGTCAAGGAATGGCCCACCGCGGTCACGTTCTGCGCGATCAAGCCGCCGGAAGACTTCCCGCTCTACTTCTACGGACGCTTCCCCACGGCACCGGACCTGCAGATCAAGGCCGAGGAGCTGGACCTGGACGCGATTAAGGACGCCGGAATCTTCTGGTCCACCGTCACCGGCCTGTGCCAGGAGCCCAGCCGTACCGCCCACCTCGCGGCCCACGAGGCGCGGCCCCGCACCAAGCTGAAGCCCGGCCAGTTCACCATCCTGGACCTCGATTACCGGCCGATGTTCTGGGCCTCCGAGGAAGAAGCGCGGGAGCAGGTCGCCAAGATCCTGCCGCATGTCACCGTCGCGATTGGCAACGACAAGGAATGCGCCGTCGCCGTCGGCGAGGGCACCCCGGACGAACAGGCGGACCGGCTGCTCGCGGCCGGCGTCGAAATTGCCGTCGTGAAGCTGGGCACGGAAGGGGTCATGGCCAAGACCCGCACCGAGCGGGTGGTCTCCGCCCCGGTGCCGGTGGAAACCGTCAACGGCCTCGGCGCCGGCGACTCCTTCGGCGGCGCCTTCTGCCACGGACTGCTCTCCGGCTGGCCGCTGGCCCAGGTCCTTGATTTTGCCAACGCCGCCGGCGCCCTTGTCGCCTCCCGCCTGTCCTGCGCCGATGCGATGCCGACTCCCGAGGAAGTCACCGGACTGCTCGCCGAGCGCGGCCGCCTGGTGCCGGGCACCTACGCCACCGAAGGAGCAGCACTGTGAGTGTCAATCCAGCCGCCGCCACCCTCTCGGTGAGCGATGATCCCCGCCGGTACGAGCACCTGAGCATCATCCGTCTCGAAGACCCGGAAGCGATCGCCCGTGCCGCCAAGGCCCGGCGCCGCCACCCCGGCGTCAGGGCACGCAGGCAGAACTTCATCGTCGCCGCCGACCATCCCGCCCGCGGAGCACTCGCGGTTGGCAGCGATCCCGTGGCCATGGCGGACCGCCGCCAGCTCCTGGACCGCCTGCAGATCGCCCTGGCCAACCCGGACGTGGATGGTGTTCTGGCTTCGCCGGACATCATGGACGATCTGCTCCTGCTCGGCGCGCTCGAGGGCAAGCTGCTCTTCGGCTCGATGAACCGTGGCGGCCTTGCCGGGCTGGTGAACGAATTCGATGACCGCTTTACCGGCCACACCGCGGCCGCGCTCAAGGCCCTGGGCGCTGACGGCGGCAAGATGCTCACCCGCATCTGCCTCGGTGACCCGGACACGGTGGCCACCCTGGAAGCGACCGCGAGGGCCATCGACTCCCTCGCCGAACGCAAGCTGATCGCCATGGTGGAACCGTTCCTCTCCGTCCGCGAGAACGGCAAGGCCCGCAACGACCTCTCCACCAACGCCGTCATCAAATCGGTGGCCATCGCCGAAGGCCTCGGCGCGACCAGCGCCTACACCTGGATGAAGCTGCCTGTGGTGGCCGAGATGGAACGTGTCATGGCGTCCACCACCATGCCCACGGTGCTCCTTGGCGGCGACCCGGAGGGCAGCCAGGACGACGTGTTCTCCAGCTGGCAGGCAGCACTCGCGTTGCCCGGAGTCCAGGGCCTCACCGTCGGCCGGACCCTGCTCTATCCGCAGGACGGCGACGTCGCCGGAGCCGTGGCAACCGCTGCCTCACTGCTGCACCAGACCAAATCCACCCGCACCGAATCCAGCCGCACCACAACCACGCACGCCGAGTCAGGCCGCACCGAGTCCGCCCGCACCGAAGAAGTATCGGAGTAACTTCCCATGGGAACCAGCACTGCCTCAGGAACACGCAGAATGACAGTCGCCCAGGCCGTCGTCGAATACCTGTCCAAGCAGTACACCGTCGATTCGGTTGGCGGCCAGGACTTCCGGGAACGCCTGATTCCCGGCACGTTCGGCATCTTTGGCCACGGCAACGTTGCCGGCGTCGGCCAGGCGCTAAAGCAGTACCAGCAGCTCGATCCGGCCATCATGCCGTACTACCAGGGCCGCAACGAACAGGCCCAGTCCCACCAGGCGGTCGGCTTCGCCCGGCACACCCGGCGCCGCCAGACGTTCGCGATCAGCACCTCGATCGGCCCGGGGTCCTCGAACCTGCTCACCGGCGCGGCGCTGGCAACCACCAACCGGCTGCCGGTCCTGCTGCTGCCGAGCGACACATTCGCCACCCGCGCCGCCGACCCCGTGCTGCAGCAGCTCGAACAGCCCTACGCCTACGACATCACCGTCAACGACGCCTTCCGGCCGCTGTCGAAGTTCTTCGACCGCGTCTCGAGGCCCGAGCAACTGTTCTCCGCGTTCCACCACGGACTCCGCGTCCTCACCGACCCGGCCGAGACAGGCGCGGTCACGATCTCGCTGCCGCAGGACGTCCAGGCCGAAGCCTTCGACGTGCCCGAGGAGTTCCTTGCCGAACGCGAATGGCGGATTCGCCGCCCGGAGGCCGACGACGAGGACATCCGCCGCGCCGCCGACGCGATCCGGGCCGCCAAGCGCCCGCTGATCATCGCCGGCGGCGGCGTGCTCTACGCCTACGCCAACGAGGAACTCGCCAAGTTCGCCGAGCTGACCGGCATCCCGGTGGGCAACACCCAGGCCGGCGTCGGCGTCCTGCCTTGGGACCACAAGTTCTCCCTCGGCGCGATCGGCTCCACCGGCACGACGGCGGCGAACGCCTTCGCCGCCGAAGCGGACCTGATCATCGGCATCGGCACCCGCTACGAGGACTTCACCACCGCGTCCCGGACGGCGTTCCAGAACCCGAGAGTGTTGTTCATCAACATCAACGTCGCCGCGATCGACGCCTACAAGCACGGCACCTCGCTGCCGATCGTCGCGGATGCCCGCAAGGCCCTGGTGAAGCTGAACCAGGCCCTCGGCGGCTACCGCATCGGCGCGGACCTCGAGCAGCAGATCGCGAACGAGAAGAAGCGCTGGGACGCCACGGTGGACGAAGCCTTCGACACCCGCTTCACGCCGCTGCCGGCGCAGAACGAGATCATCGGCGCCACAAACCGGGCCATGGACGCCCAGGACGTCGTCATCTGTGCCGCCGGCTCGCTCCCCGGGGACCTGCACAAGATGTGGCGCGTCCGGGACCCGTTCGGCTACCACGTCGAATACGCCTACTCCTGCATGGGCTACGAGATCCCGGGCGGCCTCGGCGTCAAGCGCGCGGCCCTGGCCGAAGCCGCCAAGGGCGGGGCGCAGCGCGACGTCGTGGTCATGGTGGGCGACGGCTCCTACCTGATGATGCACACCGAACTCGTCACCGCCGTCGCCGAGCGGATCAAGCTGATCGTGGTCCTGATCCAGAACCACGGCTACGCCTCGATCGGCTCGCTCTCCGAATCCCTCGGCTCCCAGCGCTTCGGCACCCAGTACCGGGCCCTGGACGAGGAGCACCACAGCTTCGACGACGGCGACCGGCTTCCGGTGGACCTGGCCCTGAACGCCGAAAGCCTCGGCGTGAAGGTGATCCGGATCGAACCGGGGGAGAAGGTCATCGCGGAGCTCGAGCAGGCTATCCGCGACGCCAAGGCTGCCCCCGAACGCGGCGGCCCCATCGTCATCCACGTCGAATCCGACCCGCTGCTGGATGCCCCCAGCTCCGAGTCGTGGTGGGACGTTCCGGTCTCCCAGGTCTCCGAGCTCGACTCCACGAAACAGGCCTTCCAGACCTACACCGACCACAAGGCCCGCCAGCGCAAGCTGCTCGGCTGAACCCCCTCGAACTTCAATCACTCAAGGAAGAGTCCCATGACTGCCACCACTGACCAGACCACCCAGACCCAGAGCACCAAAACCATCCAGCACTTCATCAACGGCGCGGAAACCGCCGGCGTGGGCACCCGCACCCAGCCCGTCTACAACCCCGCCACCGGCGCTGTCTCGGGCGAGCTGCGGCTGGCCAACCGCGAGGATCTGGACGCGACCGTCGCCGCCGCCCGCGCCGCCGCCGATTCCTGGGGCGACATCTCCCTGGCCAAGCGCACCGCCGTGCTGTTCAAGTTCCGTGAGCTCGTCGCCTCCCACGTGGACGAACTCGCCGAACTGATCACCGCCGAGCACGGCAAGGTCCTCTCCGACGCCAAGGGCGAGATCGGCCGCGGCCTGGAGGTCATCGAGTTCGCCTGCGGCATCCCGCAGCTGCTCAAGGGCGACTACTCGGACCAGGTCTCCACCGGCATCGACGTCTTCTCCTTCCGCGAGCCGCTCGGCGTCGTCGCCGGCATCACCCCGTTCAACTTCCCGGTCATGGTGCCCCTGTGGATGGCCCCGATGGCGATCGCCACCGGCAACGCCTTCATCCTCAAGCCCTCCGAACGCGACCCCTCCGCCTCCATGCTGCTCGCCAAGCTGTGGAAGGACGCGGGCCTGCCCGACGGCGTCTTCCAGGTCCTGCACGGCGACAAGGGAACCGTCGACGGCCTGCTGACCCACCCGGACGTGGACGGCATCTCCTTCGTCGGCTCCACCCCGATCGCCCGCTACGTGCACGAGACCGCCACCGCCCACGGCAAGCGCGTCCAGGCCCTGGGAGGGGCGAAGAACCACGCGATCATCCTGCCCGACGCCGATCTCGACAACGCCGCCGACCACCTCGCCGCCGCGGCCTTCGGCTCCGCCGGCGAGCGCTGCATGGCCATCTCCGTCGCCGTCGCCGTCGGCGAAGCTGCAGACCTGCTGGTCAAGAAGGTCGAAGAGCGCGCCCTGGCCGTCAAGGTCAAGAACGGCACCGAACCGGACGCGGACATGGGACCCGTCATCACCCCGGCGTCCAAGGAACGGATCGTGAAGATCGTCACCGAAGCCGAAACCGCCGGTGCCGCCATGGTGGTGGACGGCCGCGACCTCGTGGTCCCCGGCCACGAGGACGGCTTCTGGGTCGGCCCCACGGTCCTTGACCATGTCAAGACCGAAATGACCGCCTACACCGAGGAAATCTTCGGACCCGTCCTGGTCGTGGTCCGGGTGGAGGACCTCGATGCCGGCATCGCGCTGATCAACTCCAACCCTTACGGCAACGGCACCGCGATCTTCACCTCTTCCGGCGCCGCGGCCCGGAAGTTCCAGCGCTCCGTCACCGTGGGCATGATCGGCATCAACGTCCCGCTGCCGGTGCCCGTGGCCTACCACTCCTTCGGCGGCTGGAAGGCCTCGCTGTTCGGCGACAAGCACATCTACGGCCCCGAAGGCGTCTCCTTCTACACCCGAGGCAAGGTGGTCACCTCCCGCTGGCCCGAACCGACCCACGCCTCCGGCGCCTCCTACAACTTCCCGTCCAACTGACTGCGCAACTGACGCCTCGACCAACCACGATCGACTGCTCCGTAACCGTCGTTTTGAGCGTCCAAAACGGCACCTGTGGAGCAACCGATGAGAAGGAATCGACATGACTGAGAACAAGCTGATCATCGGCACCGCGCCGGACTCCTGGGGTGTCTGGTTCCCGGATGACCCCCAGCAGACACCGTGGGAGCGGTTCCTCGACGAGGTGGCCGAATCCGGCTACAAATGGATCGAACTGGGCCCCTACGGCTACCTCCCCACCGATCCGGCACGCCTCGCCGAAGAGCTCAAACAGCGCGACCTCAAGATCTCGGCCGGCACCGTTTTCACCGCCTTCCACCGCGGCCTGGATCAGTGGGACACAGCGTGGGAACCGGCCCGCAAGGTCGCCGAACTCACCGCCGCGATGGGCGGGGAACACATGGTGGTCATCCCGGCGATGTGGCGCGACGACGTCACCGGGGAAGCCGTGGAAAGCGGGACACTCAGCGACAAGGCCTGGAGCGACCTCTTCGCCGGCCACAACCGGCTGGGCAAGACGCTCCTGGAGGACTTTGGCCTGAAGCAACAGTTCCACTCGCACGCCGATTCCCACGTCGGCGCGCAGAAGGACATTGAAACCCTTCTCGCCGCCACGGACGCCAAGTACCTCAACCTCTGCCTGGATACCGGCCACGCCGAATACTGCGGAGCCTCCAGTCTCGACCTGATCAAGAACTACCCGGACCGGATCGGCTACCTGCACCTGAAGCAGATCAACCCGGACATCCTCAAAAAGGTCAACGCGGAAAACATGACCTGGGCCGCCGCCAACCTGGCCGGCGTCATGACCGAACCGCCGAACGGCCTGCCGGACCTGCGCGCCGTCATCGAAGCCGTGGAGGCGCTGAACCGGCCGATCTTTGGCATTGTGGAACAGGACATGTACCCCGTGGCCTTCGACGTCCCGATGCCGATCGCCAAGCGCACCCGCAATTACCTGCTCTCCTGCGGCTCCCGCACGGCCGTCAACTAGAACCGAAGGAAACCACCATGACAAAGATCCTCCGCGTGGCCGTCATCGGCGCCGGCCGTATGGGCGCAGACCACATCCAGCGGCTCAACACCCGCATCCACGGCGCTGAAGTCGCCGCCGTCGTCGACGTCGACCTCGCCCGGGCGCAGGCCGCCATCGAAGGCATTCCCGGCGCCGTCGCCCTCGCAGATGCCGGGGAAGCCCTCAACAACGGCGACGTCAACGCCGTACTGATCGCCACCCCCGGTTTCCTGCACGAGGACATCCTGCTCAAGGCAATCGCCCAGGACATCCCGATCCTGTGCGAGAAGCCGCTCACCCCGGATGCCGAGTCCTCCTGGAAGATGGTCGAGGCAGAGCAGAAGCTGGGCCACAAGCGCATCCAGGTCGGCTTCATGCGCCGCTTCGACGCCGAATACGCCGCCCTGGGCAAGATCATCCGCGACTCCGAACTCGGCGAGCTGCTCATGCTGCACCACCAGCACCGGAACCCCACCACCCCGGCGGGCTTCACCAACGAGATGCTGATCAACGACTCCGTGGTGCACGAATTCGACGCCATCCGCTACTTCACCGGCGAGGAAATCACGTCCGTCCAGGTCCGCCTCGGCAAGGCCACGCGGAACGCGCCGGCCGGGCAGCACGACCCGCAGCACGTGCTGATCGAGACCGAGTCCGGCGTCCTGGCCGACGTCGAGATCTACGTCAACGCGAAGTTCGGCTACGAGGTGGCCACCCAGGCCTCCTTCGAGGACGGCATCGTCAGCATCGGCGGGGACAAAGGCCCCTACACCCGCAGCAACGGCCGCTGGGGCGGCGAGGTCACCCCCGGCTTCGAGGAGCGCTTCGGTGCAGCGTACGACGTCGAGATCCAGTCCTGGGTGGACGCCGCCCTGCGCGATGAGATCGGCGGCCCCACCGCCTGGGACGGCTACGCCACGGCCGCATGCTGCGAGGCAGGCGTCGAGGCGCAGAAGAACGGCGAAAAGGTCGCCGTGAAGCTCAACGCCAAGCCCGCGCTCTACCGCTAGGAACCCTGCCGGCCGGCCTGCTTCTCCTGCAAAGAACGAAGCGCCGGCCGGCTGCACGCCCGCCAGATCCACCATGGAGTGCTCAACGTGAAAATCGCCCTTGACCCCACCCCGTTCCACCACAGCCACGGACTCCTGGAGTTTCCGCGCGTGGTGGCCGACCTCGGCTACAAGTACATGCAGCTGACCCCGCACGCCGATTTCATCCCGTTCTACAACCATCCGAAGGCCGACGACGAGCTCGTGGGCCAGCTCAAGGCGGCCTGCAAGGACGCGGACATAGAAATCGCCTCGGTGCTGCCGGTGCTGCGCTGGTCGGGGCCGGATGAGGACGCACGGGAGGCCGCTGTCCGCTACTGGAAGCGCGCCATCCAGATCACGGTGGACCTGGGCGTGAGCACCATGAACACCGAGTTCAGCGGCCGGCCGGAAAAGGCCGAGGAATCCGAGCGGGCCTTCTACCGCTCCATGGAGGAACTGCTCCCCATCATCGAGCGGGAGGGGATCGACCTGCTGATCGACCCGCACCCGGACGACTTCGTCGAGGAGGGCCTGGCAGCGATCCGGGTGATCCGCGGGCTGAACTCGAAGAACGTGGGCCTGGTCTACGTGGCCTCGCACAGCTTCCACATGAAGAACGCGCCGCTGGAGATCATGCGGGCCGCCGGCGACAAGCTGCGCCTGGTCCACGTCGCCGACACCATGGACCACCACGCCTCACACGGGCTCCGGTACATCACCAACCCGCCCGGGAACCCCGTCCGGGTGCACCAGCACCTGAAGATCGGCGACGGCGACGTCAACTGGGACGAGTTCTTCGGCGGCCTGCAGGAGATCGGCTTCCTGGACCGTGACGACACGGTGATGGTGTCCAGCGTCTTCGCCGAGGACGACAACGCCGCCGAAGTTTCCCGGTATCAGCTGGAGACCATGAAGGAGCGCGTCGAGAAGGCGAGCCGTTGACGTTTCCGATCGAACGGAAGAAAGCCCCGCCCCGGCACTACCCAACTGTGCCAGCTGGTTGGGCGCCGCTGGGCGGGGCTTTTCTGCGTTTCGCGCGCTAGACCATGGTGGCGCTGCTGCGTTCTCGCGCTAGACCGGGGCGTGCAGGCGGGGGAGGGCGTCAACCAGCGGCGCCAGTTCCGGCACCTCCTGGGCCTCGGCCAGCGCCCGCTCCAGCGTGGCGTCGTGGACCGGCCTGCTCTGCTCGAGCAGCGTGATGCCGCTGGGGGTGAGCTCGGTGTAAATTCCGCGGCGGTCATCCGCGCACAGGATCCGAGTCAGGAGGCCGCGGTCTTCGAGCCGGTTGACCAGGCGCGTGGTGGCGCTCGCGCTCAACGCGGTGGCGCGGGCCAGCTGCTGCATCCGCATGTGCCAGCCGTCCTGCCGGCTCAGCGCGTCCAGCACGGTGTACTCCACCACGGAGAGCTGCGCCTCGCCCTGCAGGGACCGCTCCAGCTCGGACTCGATCAGCCCGTGCAGGGCCGCCAGGGTCCGCCAGCCTTGCGCGCGGACCTCGACGGCGTCGTCCTTGATGCCCATCAGGTGTTTCCCTTCAACTCGCGTGCCCGGCGGGGGTGCTGCAGGACACATCAAATAATAGTTGCTTGCGCGCTATATCTGCTTGTGCAACAATAAATAACGCGTCTGCAACTACTAGCCTACGCGCCATATCTCTTTCCGTACAGCTTTGTAAGGAGCACCTCCATGCCTGTTGGCCTGATAGCCCTCGCCCTCGGCGGGTTCGGCATCGGACTCACCGAGTTCGTCATCATGGGCCTGCTGCCGCAAGTGGCCGCAGACTTCCACGTCACCGAGGCCACCGCGGGCTGGCTCATCTCCGGCTACGCGCTCGCCGTCGTGGTCGGGGCGCTGGGCCTCACGGCGGCCGTGACGCGCTTCGAACGCAAGCCGGTGCTGGCCGTGCTGATGGTGCTCTTCATCGCGGGCAACCTCGTCTCGGCGCTCGCGCCCGATTATTCGATGATGATGACCGGCCGCATCATTGCCGCGCTGGCCCACGGCGCGTTCTTCGGCATCGGCGCGGTGGTGGCCGCCAGCATGGTGGCGCCCACCAAGAAGGCCGGCGCGATTGCCATCATGTTCACCGGCCTGACCGCCGCGAACGTGCTCGGTGTCCCGTTCGGCACCATGCTGGGACAGGCCGCGGGCTGGCGCTCCACGTTCTGGGCGATCACGGTCATTGGCGTCCTGGCACTGGCCGGCATTCTCGCCCTGGTGCCGAAAACGGGAGCAGGCGAGATCGCAGCTGGTTCTGCCCCTGGTTCTGCCGCAAATTCGGGCGGCCTGCGCGGCGAGCTCCGGGCCTTCCGGTCCGGGCAGGTCTGGCTCTCCATCCTTGTCACCATCCTCGGCTACGGCGGCATGTTCGGCGCCTTCACCTACATTGCCTTCACCCTTACCGAGGTCACAGGCTTCTCCGCCACCACGGTCCCGTGGCTGCTGATCCTCTTCGGCCTCGGGCTCTTCATCGGCAACACCGTGGGCGGCAAGGCGGCCGACAAGAATGTGGACCGCACCCTCGTGGTAGTGCTCGCCATCCTGGTGGTGGTGCTCGTGGTCTTCGCCCTGACCGCCGGCAACCAGCCGGTGACCATCGCCTCCATGGTGTTGCTGGGCGGGTTCGGCTTCGCCACGGTTCCGGGGTTGCAGATGCGCGTCATGAAGTACGCCAGCAGCGCCCCCACCCTGGCCTCCGGCGCCAACATCGGCGCCTTCAACGTCGGCAATGCCCTGGGTGCCTGGATGGGCGGCGTCACCATCACCGCCGGCCTCGGCTACACCTCGCCCATCTGGGCCGGCGCCGGAATCACCCTGCTGGGCCTGGCGGTGATGGCGTTCGCGGCAGCCGCTGCAAAGAAGCACGACGCCGACCTGCCGGGAACCGGCGGATCAACTGTTCCCGCCGTTCCCGCCGTTGCCGTGGCGGAAACCAGCACAGACCTTCCCGTCACCGAGGCGGCAGCCGTTGCCCGCTGACCGGCCGACTACAACAACAACACCAGGAAACACCATGAACTCAATCCCGAATATCGTCCTCAACAACGGGGTGCGGATGCCACAGTTGGGCTTCGGCGTCTTTCAAATTCCCGACGCCGAGACCACCGAGGCCGTAGCCGCGGCGCTCGCGGCCGGCTACCGGAGCATCGACACAGCTGCCATCTACGGAAACGAAACCGGAACTGGCCGCGCGCTCGCCGAATCCGGCATCGCCCGGGAGGACCTTTTCATCACGTCCAAGCTCTGGATCGACGACCTCGGCTACGAGCCGGCCCTTGCCGCCTTCGACGCGAGCCTGGCCAAGCTGGGTCTCGACTACCTGGATCTTTACCTGATCCACTGGCCCGCGCCGGCGTCGGACCGGTATGCCGACTCCTGGCTGGCCCTTGAGAAACTCCTTGCCGACGGCCGGGTCAGGGCCATCGGCGTCTCCAATTTCGAGCCGGGGCACCTGCAGCGGCTCATCGACCTGGGCGGAACGGTGCCGGCCATCAACCAGGTGGAGCTGCACCCGGCCCTGCAGCAGCACGACGTGACGGTGTTCAACGCGGCGCAAGGCATTGCGACGGAGGCCTGGAGCCCGCTGGCCCAGGGTGCCCTGCTGGCAGATCCGGCCATCAGGGAGATCGCCGCCCGGCACGGCAGAACCCCGGCGCAAATCATTCTGCGCTGGCACCTGCAGCAGGGAAGGATCGTCATCCCGAAATCAGTGACACCGGCCAGGATCCGGGAAAACCTGGAGGTGTTCGACTTTGACTTGACCGAGGCCGAACTGGCCGCCGTGAATGTCCTTGAGCGGAACGGGCGCACCGGACCAGACCCGGCCACGTTTAACGGCTAACCGTCCGTGCCTGTACGGCCCAGCAGACCTGCGGCAGGCCCAGCGGGCGCAGCGGCAGCCGGCCCAGCGAACTCGCGGCCTAGCGGCCAAACGGCAGCCGCGGGTCCGGGTTCTGGCCCTCCCAGGTCTGGCGGATCCAGCCATGGTGCGGATCATCGCTGATGAGCCACGCCCGGACCGGGCCCGGACCGGCCATGACGTTGAGGTAATACAGGTCGTAGCCGGGGGCGGCCATGGCCGGCCCGTGCCAGCCGTACGGCACCAGGACCACGTCGCCGGTCCGGACCTCGGCCGCAACGTCGATGGGCCGGTCGTCGGAGGCGTAGACGCGCTGGTAGCCGATGGCGTCGTCGGCGCCGGGGCGCTGCGGTGCTCCGGGCGTCACCCGGGTTTCGAAGTAGTAGATCTCCTCAAGATTGGTCTCGCCGTCCTTCTCCTCGTCGTGCTTGTGCGGGGGATAGGAGGACCAGTTTCCGGCCGGGGTGAGGACCTCGCAGACGATGAAACGGTCCGCCTCCAGCGCGGCGGGGGTGCCGAAGTTGTGGACCTGGCGGGAGCAGTTGCCCGCTCCGCGCAGTTCCACCGGCGTCTCGGCGGCGGTGATGAGGCGGGTCGGGTAGGAGGCTTTGGCCGGCGCGGTGGCCACCGCCACCCGTCCGCCGTCGGGCGAAGTGATGGCTACTGCCTTGCCGGCTCCGGTGTAGAACACATCGCTGGGGCCGCTGAAGACGCTGTCCCGGCCGGCCAGAGCGTAGTCCTGGCCGTCCACGGTGGCCACGAAGGAGCCGCCCAGCGGGATCACGATGCGTTCTTCCGCCGCGGCGTCCAGTCCGACGGCGCCGCCGGGCGCCAGTGTGGCGACCTTCAGCCCGGTGTGTGCCCAGCCGTCCACCTCCAGTCCCGAATCTGACGTCCCGATCGAAATGTCCCACTTGCCTTCGGCGGCGGTGCCGAGCGGATAGACCCAGGTGGCCATGGAAGTTGCCCTTTCGTTGTCGCGCCGGAGGAGGGCGCGTGTGTGTGCGGGGTTGGAGGCGGTGGCGTTCGGAGCTGGCGCCTGACTCGACGCCCTACCGTTCGGCGCCGACCGTTGAGCTCTTATCTCTGAACTCTTACCTTTGGACCAGTGTCATTTCGAAGCTGTAGGAATCCGCCCGGTAGACGTGGTGGCCGGTTTCCACATTGCGCCCGGTGTCGTCCACGGCGGTCCGCTCCATGGTGACCAGGGCGGAGCCGGGCGTGGTCTCAAGCAGCGGCGCCTGGTAGTCGTTGGCGATCATGGCGCCGATCCGCTGCGAGGCCAGGCGGAAGTTCACGCCGCCGTTGCGCAGGATGGCGTAGAGGCCCTGCGCGCCCAGGCTTGCCTCATCGATGGCGGTGATGTCGTCCCGCACCCAGTTCTCCATCAGGGCCAGCGGCTTGCCGCCCACTTTCCGGAGCCTGGTGAAGTGGTAGACCTTGGCGCCGGCCGGAAGGTGCAGCGCCGTCCGGGTCACGGCGTCCGCCTCCTCGTGCGAGAAGCTGAGCACGTCGGTGGTGGGCTTGCTGCCGTTGTTGGTCAGGTCGTCGTAGAGGCTGGAGAGTTCCAGAGGGCGGCGGACCTGGCTGGAGACCACCTGGGTGCCGACTCCGCGCTTGCGGACCAGGAGGCCGGAGCGGACCAGCTCATCCATGGCTTTGCGCATGGTGGGCCGGGAAAGGTTCAGCTGGGCGGCCAGGTCGATCTCATTTTCCAGCCGGCTGCCGGGCTCCAGCAGCCCCGTGTGTATCGCGGCCTCGATGCCCTGCACCACCTGGTGGTACAGGGGCACCGGGGAAGAGCGGTCGATCCGCAGATTTAGTTGATTCGCCACTGGGCGTGCTCCCTTGTGCTCCGCGGCGGCCGAAGGGCCAGCCGGTCTGCGTATGTCAGGCTATGTTCGCTTGATAGGACATACTGCCTTTTTCTGATAGTAGCAGGGCCGCCGCGGGGAGCCAAGGACCGCCCTGAGGGGCCAGAAGGGTAGAGGCTGGGCGGGCACTACGGGAACGCTCTGGTTCGCAAATTTGGCCATCTCTTCACGTTGCGTTACGTCAAAACATCCTAATGTCAGGACAAACTATTGACAACTGTGATTGGAGTCACCATGATCGGTGGTAGATGGCTCACAGACCGACGCGATGAAGCGGCCGGCGTGGCCCGGAATCGAAGGAGATTGATCGTGACCAAGTTCTCGTGGCGGAAAGCGACCCTCGTGGCGGCCGTTGTACCCATGCTGGCCCTGAGCGCGTGTTCCAGCACCGGTGGCAAGCCCGCTGACACAGGAAATGCAGCCGGTGGCGGCCAGGTTGCCTCGACGCCACGGATTAAGATCGCCTTAATTACCCACGCCGCAGCGGGCGACACGTTCTGGGACATTGTTCGTAAGGGCGCCGAGGAGGCATCGGCCAAGGACAACGTTGAGCTCCTCTACACGTCCGATCCGGAAGCCGGGCGCCAGGCCCAACTCATCCAGCAGGCTGTCGACCAGAAAGTCGACGGCATCGCGGTCACGCTCGCCAAGCCCGAAGCCCTCAAAGACGCCCTGAAGAAGGCCACCGACGCCGGAATCCCGATTGTGAGCCTCAACGCCGGCGAGGATGTCTCTGCGCAGCTGGGGGCGTTCACGCACTTCGGCTCGAACGAAAAGCTCGCCGGTGAGGCGGTCGGCACCCGGCTCGCGGCGGAGAACTTCAAGCACCCGGTCTGCGTGATTCAGGAGCAGGGCCACGTCGGACTTGAAGCCCGGTGCGCCGGCGTCAAGGCGAAGGTGCCCGGAACGGAGATCCTTTACGTCGACGGCAAGGACATGACCTCCGTTCAGTCCACCGCCACGGCCAAGCTCCAGGCGTCCAAGGACGCCGACGTCATCATCGGCCTCGGCGCACCCATCACCCTGACTCTCCTCAAGTCGGTCGCTGACGCCGGCAGCTCTGCCAAGGTTGCCAGTTTCGACCTGAACGCAGAACTCGCCCAGAAGATCGTGGATGGTGCAGTTCTGTTCACCGTGGATCAGCAGCCGTGGCTGCAAGGCTACGGCGCTATTGACGCGCTGTGGCAGAAAAAGCGCGGCGGCTTCAGCATCGGCGGCGGCCAGCCTGTCCTGACCGGTCCCGCGATCGTCGACAAATCAAATGCGGCCGATGTCCTGAAGTTCGCCCAGCAGGGTATCCGCTAAAAGCCCGCTGGCCGGGCCGGTGTATGCCGGCCCGGCAGCAAGGAGAATTCTCATGACCGTCACCCAGACCAAGACAGAGTCAGCGGCGCCCGATGAGCGCGTCGCCAAGCGCAGTCCGTTCCAGAAACTTCTCGGACGTCCCGAGGTCGGTGCCCTGGTGGGCGCGATCGTCCTCTTCATCTTCTTCGCGTTGGTGTCCCCGACGTTTACCCAGCCCGGTGCCCTGGCCACCATCCTGTACGGTTCCTCCACGATCGGGATCATGGCGGTGGGGGTGTCCTTGCTGATGATCGGCGGGGAGTTCGACCTTTCCACCGGCGTCGCGGTGATCACCTCGGCGCTGACGGCGTCGCTGTTCAGCTGGAACTTCAGCACGAACGTCTGGGTCGGCGTCGGCCTGGCCCTGGTGGTCTCCCTGTCCATCGGCTTCATCAACGGCTGGATCCTGATCAAGACCAAGCTGCCGTCCTTCATCGTCACCCTGGCCACGTTCCTGATGCTGACCGGCCTGAACCTGGGCCTGACCCGGCTGATCGGCGGCTCGGTCTCCTCACCCTCGATCGCCAACATGGACGGCTTCGACTCGGCCCGGGCGGTCTTCGCGTCCTCCGTGAACATCGGCGGGGTCGAGGTCAAAATCACGGTGTTCATCTGGTTCGCGCTGGTCGCGGTGGCCACCTGGGTGCTGATGCGGACCCGGGTGGGGAACTGGATCTTCGCCGTCGGCGGGGACGCGAACGCGGCCCGCGCCGTGGGCGTGCCGGTCAAGGCCACCAAGATCGGGTTGTTCATGGCCGTGGGCTTCTGCGCCTGGATCCTGGGCATGCACAACCTCTTCGCCTTCGACACCGTGCAGTCCGGCGAGGGCGTGGGCAACGAGTTCCTCTACATCATCGCCGCGGTGATCGGCGGCTGCCTCCTCACCGGCGGCTACGGCTCGGCAATCGGCGGCGCGATCGGCGCGTTCATCTTCGGTATGGCCAACAAGGGCATCGTCTACGCGCAGTGGAACCCGGACTGGTTCAAGTTCTTCCTGGGCCTGATGCTGCTGCTGGCCACCATCGTCAACCTCATCGTCAAGCGCCGCGCGGAACTCAAGTAAGGGCCGGAGAGAACCATGAATGCCAAAGAGATCGACCAGCAGACCCTGCTGCAGAACGAACAGGACCCCCTCACCCACACCCCCGTGCACCTGCTCTCCCTCGACGGGGTCGCCAAGCACTACGGCAATATCATCGCCCTGTCCGACGTCACGATGGCCGTGGACAACGGCCGCGTCACGTGCGTGCTGGGCGATAACGGCGCCGGCAAATCCACGCTGATCAAGATCATCGCCGGTCTGCATCAGCACGACGCCGGGGTGCTGAAGGTGATGGGCGAGGACCGGAAATTCGCCTCGCCCCGGGACGCCCTGGACGTCGGGATCGCCACCGTCTACCAGGACCTCGCGGTGGTGCCGCTGATGCCGATCTGGCGGAACTTCTTCCTCGGCTCCGAACTGACCTCCGGCTTTGGCCCGTTCAAGAGCATGGATGTCGAGAAGATGAAGGACATCACGCTCAAGGAACTCGCCGCGATGGGCATCGACCTGCGCGATGTGGAGCAGCCCATCGGCCAGCTCTCCGGCGGTGAACGCCAGTGCGTCGCGATCGCCCGGGCCGTGTACTTCGGCGCGAAGGTCCTGATCCTGGACGAGCCCACCGCGGCCCTGGGCGTGAAGCAGTCCGGCGTGGTGCTGCGCTACATCCTGCAGGCCCGCGACCGCGGCCTCGGCGTCATCTTCATCACCCACAACCCGCACCACGCCTTCCCCGTCGGGGACCGCTTCCTGCTGCTCAAACGCGGCAAATCGATCGGCTACTACGACAAGAAAGACATCACCCTCGACGAACTCACCGCCCAAATGGCCGGCGGCGCCGAACTCGCCGAACTCGCCCACGAACTCGAACAACTCGGCGGCCACGGCGACATCGTCAAGGAAGTCCAGGGCGACGTCGCCGACGTGTCCCAGACGACCGGCAAGACCTACGAATAACTGCCGTCCCAAACCTGAAAGGACAAGCCTTTGGCTTACCTCAACCGCAACGCGTCCGACGCCGCCCAGCCAGTGCGGATCGGGCTCATCGGCTCCGGCTGGATGGGCGCCTTCCACGCCGAGAGCATCGCCCGCCGTGTCCCCGGCGCCGTCCTTGCCGCCATCGCCGATCCCAACCTTGAATCCGCCGGGGCGCTGGCAGGTGCCCTGGGCGCCGCGAAGGTGACCGCCGACGCCGCCGATCTCCTGGCCGACCCGGAGATTGACGCCGTCGTCATCGCCAGCCCGGCGCGTTTCCACTCCTCCCTGATCGGCCAGGCCGCAGCCGCCGGGAAGCACGTCTTCTGCGAGAAGCCCTCAGGGCTGGGACTCGAGGAGCTCGACGCGGCCCTGGCCGCCGTCGACGCTGCCGGGGTGCACTTCCAGATCGGCTTCAACCGCCGGTACGCCGCGGACTTCCAAGCAGCCAAGAAGGACCTTGCCGCCGGAATCGCGGGGGAGCCGCAACTGCTGCGTTCCCTGACCCGGGACCCGGGCACCGGAAGCATAGGCCACGCCGCAAGGATCCCGGCGTGGACCATCTTCCTGGAGACCCTGATCCACGACTTCGACACCCTGAACTGGTTCAACGAGGGCGCCGAGCCCGTCGAGGTGTACGCCGTCGCTGACGCGCTCGTGGAACCGGACCTGCGCGAGAAGGGGTTCCTGGACACCGCCGTCGTGACCATCCGCTACAGCAACGGCGCGATCGCCGTCGCCGAGGCAAACTTCAGCGCGCTGTACGGCTACGACATCCGCGGGGAGGTCTTCGGCTCCAAGGGCATGGTCCAGGCCGGCCGCGCCACCGAAACCACCGCCCGCCGGTTCACCGCCGAGGGGATGTCTGCCGACACGCCACGGCTGAACGTCGAGCTCTTCCGGCAGGCCTACACTGACGAGCTCGTGGACTTCGCGGACGCCGTGCGCGCCCAGCGGGACGGCCGGCGTGACGGAACAGAGTCCGAATCGAAGACTGAGCCGGCGCCGAAGCCCTTCAGCCTCACCCCGGGAGCCTCTGACGCCCGGCGCGCGCTGGCCATGGCGCTGGCCTGCATCGAGTCGGTCAAGCAGGGCACGCCGGTGGCTGTCAACGAGAAGGCGGTCCTCTGATGCGGCTCGCCGTTTGCGCTGAAATGGTCTTCACCGACCTGCCGTTCACGGAGCGTGTGCGCCGGCTCCACGACGCCGGCTTCGACGTCGAACTCTGGGACTCGCGGTCCAAAGACATCGGCGCGCTCAAGGCCACCGGCGCGGTGTTTTCCTCCATGACCGGATACACCTCCGGCAGCCTGGTGGATCCGGATACGGCGGACGACGTGGTCCGGACTGCCGAGTCCCTGATTCCAACCGCCCGGGAGCTTGGCGTCAGCCGGCTGGTGGTCCACCCGGCGGAACTCGTCGACGGCCGCGCGGCCAGGCCGGTCTACCGGTCCAGCGGCCACATGTGGGCCACCGGCGCCCGGACCCTGGAACGGCTCGGGCAGCTCGGTGAAAAGTACGGCGTGACGTTCTGCCTCGAAAACCTCAACACCATCCGGGACCACCCCGGCATCCCGCTGGCCCGTGCCAAGGACACGCTGGCGCTCGTGCAGGCCGCCGGGCACCCTAACGCCAGGCTCATGCTGGATCTGTACCACGCCCAGATGGGGGAAGGGAACCTGGTGGAGCTCGTCCGGAGCGCCCTGCCGTACCTTGGCGAAATCCAGGTGGCCGACGTTCCCGGCCGCTGTGAACCCGGCACCGGGGAAATCAACTACGCGGCCGTCGCCAGGGCGCTCGTGGACGCAGGCTATGAAGGAACCGTGGGCATGGAAGCGTGGGCCAGTGGCGACAGTTATGCGGCCCTGGAGGCCTTCCGTTCAGCGTTCACCGTGACCGCAAAGGCAGCCGCACGAAGGACGTCGTGCTCGGACTCGTCGGGGTCGGGCGAATCGGCGTCATGCACGCCAACAACATCGCCGCCCTCAACGAGGTCCTGAACCCGCAGGGCATCAACGTCCGGCTCCGGCTCACCGACGTCGCCGAAGAGCATGCCCGGACGGTGGCCTCCGGTCTCGGCGCCGAATTCCTGCCGTCGGCCCAGGCTCTCCTTGGCTCCGGGCCGGACGGCCTCGTCATCGCCACCGGAACGGGAACCCACCCCGAGCTCATCAAGGCGGGTGTGGACGCCGGGATCCCGGTCTTTTGCGAGAAGCCCGTGGCCCTGAACGTGGCCGATGCCCTGCCAGTGCTCGACTACATCCGGGACCGGCAGGGCGTGGTGCAGATCGGGCATCAGCGCCGGTTCGACGCCGGCTATCTGGAGGCCCGCCGCGCCTACCAGGCCGGTGAGCTGGGCTGGATCCATTCCCTGCGCGCGGTCACCTGCGACATGACGCCGCCACCGGTCGAGTTCCTGGCCAGTTCAGGCGGGCTGTTCCGGGACTGCTCGGTCCACGATTTCGACATCCTGCGCTGGCTGACGGGCCGCGAAATCGTCGAGGTCTACGCCAAGGGCTCCAACAACGGGGATCCGGCCATTGGCGAGGCTGGCGATGTGGACACGGCCCTCGCGCTGGTGACGTTCGACGACGGCACCGTTGGAACGGTGTCTGCCACCCGCTACAACGGGGCGGGCCACGACGTCCGGCTGGAAATCCAGGGCTCCCGGAGTTCGCTGATGGTGGGTCTGGACGACAAGGCCGCTCTCGCCTCCGCCGAAGCGGGGATCGCGTTCCCCACCGGGAAACCGCACCTGACCTTTGCCGAGCGGTTCGAGCCGGCGTACCGGTCCGAGATGGCTGCCTTCGTCGAGCTGATCCTTGGCCGTCGGGAGAACCCCTGCACCCCGGAAGACGCCGTGGCGGCGTCCCGGGTGGCTGATGCCGCGCAGGAGTCGCTGGCCACCGGTGTCCCGGTCCGCGTGGCCCTGAGCGTCGCCCGGTGAGCGCCGCCCGGTGAGCGCCGCCCCCGGTGAGCTGCTGCGGCCGACCGCCAGCTGACCGGAGCCTCGGGATCGCATGCCCGGGATCAAGCGCAGTGAAACGGAAACCCCGGGGCCCCAGGCCCCGGGGTTTCCCGTTATCTGCCCTCAATCCCGGGTGCGGCACACGTCCACGAACGCCCGGAACGGCTCGAGCCGTTCCCCGGCCGGGAGCTCCAGTGCCTCGGGGTGCCACTGGACCGAGGCCACCCAGCGCTCCGGATCCTCCAGCGCCTCGACCGTCCCGTCCTCGGCCACCGCCGTCACCTGCAACTTTCCTGCCACCCGGGCCACGGCCTGATGGTGGCCGGAGGCGATCTTCACGCTCACGGCACCGGACCCGCCCCCGTACAGGGCGGCCACCTTGGAGCCGGCCTCGACCACTACCTCGTGCCAGGCCCACGGGCCGCACCCGTGCACCGGCGCGGGCTCGTGGTGCACCACTGCCCCCGGCGCCATGTCCTGGATCAGCGTCCCGCCGTAGAGCACGTTGAGCAGCTGATGCCCGCGGCAAATGCCGAGCACGGGCAGCCCGGCGTCGATCGCAAGACGTGCCACGGCGAGATCCAACGCGTCCTGGGCCTGGTTGACGTCGTAGCAGAGATCGGTTTGTGCCTCGCCGTAGAGGCCGGGGTCGAGGTCGCCGCCGCCGGGAAGAACGACGCCGTCAAGGGACGCCAGCGCCGCGGCGAGGCCGCCGTCGTCGGGCCCCGCAGCGGTGAGCAGCACCGGTTCGCCGCCGCCTTCACGCAGCAGCTCCACGATGCACTCGAACAATCCGTTGGCTTCCGCCACGCGCGGGTCGGGATCGGCGGAGCTGCTGAGGCGGACGGGAACGCCGATGCGCGGCCGGCCGCCGGAGAGGTTGCGGGAAGTCTGCATGCCTCATTCTGCAACATGATCCCGGACTAGGATTGCCAGATGAACGCCCGCTATCTCGTGTCCCGCAGCCGGTACATCGCCGCTGCCCCCGGTACCATCTTCGACGTACTCGCCACGCCGGCCCTGCACAGCGTGACTGACGGCTCGGGCACCGTGAAGGGCGCCCAGCCGCGCGGACCCAGGCGGCTGTACCTCGGTGCCAGGTTCGGCATGGAAATGAACATGCGGGTGAACTACAAGATCCTCAATAGGGTCTGCGAATTCGAGGAAGGCCGCCGGATCGCGTGGCGGCACTTCTACGGCCATGTGTGGCGCTACCTGCTCGAACCGTCCACGGGCCCGGACGGCACTGCCGGCACGCTGGTCACCGAACAGTGGGATGCGCGGCGTGTCCGCGGCAAGAGCATGCTCCGGCTGGCCGGTTATCTGCGCCGCCATCCGGCCAACCTGGAACAGACGTTGGCCAAGCTGGACGCCTACATGGCCGCGCACCCGGACTTGGGTAATGTGGAGGGCAGCACGAAACGCGACTGAAGGTGGGAACTGGGATGGGCCGCAGGACTCTGGTCGACGATCTCGTCGACGGCCTGCTAAACGACATCCTTGACGGAAAGCTCCAGCCCCACAGCACGATTCCGCCGGAAGCAGATATCGCCAAGGCTTACGGCGTCAGCCGGCTGACCGTGCGCGAAGCCCTCAAGGCGCTCCGCGCACAAAACATCCTCTATGTGAAGGCCGGCAGGGGAACCTTCGTCAACCCCACGGACAACTGGACCGGCCTGGACGCGATCTTCAAGGCCGCTTCCCACGGCAACGCGGCCGATCAGGTCTCGGTGGGCCTGATCGAGATGCGGCGCATGGTGGAGACCGGGGCCGCCGCGCTGGCCGCCAAACGCTACACACCGGAGCACGCCGAGCGGATGCGCGAGTGCATCGAGGACATGAAGCGCTTCCACGAGTCAGGCGACCTGGACCGCTTCGTCGAAGCGGACATTGGCTTCCACGACGCCGTCCTGAGGGCCTCCGGCAACCCGTTCGTCCGTGCCCTGTTCGGCCAGCTGGGCCAGCTTTTGTACATCACCCGCCGCGAGACGTCGGCTGTCGGTGTGATCCAGCAGCATGCCATCGATTACCACCAGCGGGTCATGGACAGCATCCTCAGCGGCGACGCCGAGCGCTCGCGGCAGGCGATGGATGAGCACATGGACCAGACCAATGCGGACTACGAACGGTACGTGCGGGGCGCCAAGTCCTGACGTCCGCCCCCGGGCCATTGACGTAACCCGAATCACATTCTAAGATCGTGCCTAGTCCTTGAATCAGATGTCTGACATCTGACTCAACAAGATTCCTGCAGCACGCGCTTCCAGGCGGGCAGGATGACCACCCCCATTCAAGCCATTTTCTGACCCGGCACAGCCGCAGGGCAGGAAAACACGTAAGAAGGTCGATGATGACTTCATTAGCCCCCAAGTCCTTCGGACTCGGCGAACTGGGCGACCGTACGCTGCGCAAGGTCCGCCGCCGCCATGCCCTTGATTGTCCTGCTCTACTTCGTTGCCTATTTGGACCGCAACAACGTCGGATTCGCCAAGCTCACCATGAGCGAGGACATCGGCCTGAACTCCGCCGCTTACGGTCTGGGCGCCGGCATCTTCTTCCTCGGTTACGCCCTCCTCGAGGTTCCCAGCAACGCGGGCATGTACCGGTTCGGGGCCAGGAAGTGGCTGGCCCGCATCCTGATCACGTGGGGCATCTTCGCCACCGCCATGTGCCTGGTGAACGGTGAAAGTACCTACTTCATCGTCCGGTTCCTGCTCGGTGCCGCCGAGGCCGGCTTCTTCCCTGCGATCCTGTTCTACCTGACGCTGTGGTTCCCCGCCGCGCAGCGCGTCACCGTGCTGGGCATCTTCATCCTCGCCCAGCCTGTCTCCAATGCGCTCGGCGCCCCGGTCTCCGGGCTCCTCCTGCAGATGGACGGCGTCATGGGCCTCCAGGGCTGGCAGTGGCTCTACATCATCGAAGGCATCCCGGCGATCGCGCTGGGCCTTCTGACGCCCATCCTCATGACGGACCGCCCGCGGGACGCCAAATGGCTCGACGCCGACGAGCGCAACTGGCTCACCGCCACCATGGACGCCGAACTGGCCGCCAAGTCACAGTCGGGCAAGCACAACTTCCTGGCCGGCCTCAAGGACAAGCGCACCCTGGTCTACTCGGCCCTGTACTTCGGCCTGGTGTGCGGGATCTACGGCCTGGGTCTGTGGATGCCCACCATCGTCGCGGCCCTGGGCAATTTCTCCACCGCCGAGGTCGGCTTCATCGTCTTCATCCCCTATGCCGTGGCCGCCGTATTCGTCTACTTCTGGAGCAAGCGCGCGGACCGGACGGGCAAGCGGGCCTGGCACTCCGCGGTCAGCATGGTGCTCGCAGGCGTGGGACTCCTCGCCGCCGGCTACCTGCTCCCGGTCAACCCAATCCTTGCGATGATCGGCCTGACAGTCTCGGCCATGGGGATCTACGGGGCCATCGCCCCCTTCCTCTCGATGCCCTCCGCCGCCCTGACCGGTGCGGCCGCCGCCTCCGGTCTGGCCTTGGTGAACTCCCTCGGAAACCTCGGCGGCTTCATCTCCCCGTACGCCGTCGGCCTCCTCAAGGACGCCACCGGCAGCAACCAGAGCGGGCTGCTGTTCCTGTCCCTGTGCCTGTTCCTCACCGCCGTGGCCACCTACCTCTACGCCCGCAGGCGCCCGGAGGGCGACGCCGCCCTTGACCCCGCGGTCGCAGCGGCTGCCGCCGTCGTCGCCCCGGCCAAAGCACTCTGATCCCCAAGATCCCGAACTCCCCGAAAAGGAACCTCCTTCATGACATCAATTACCCCCTTCCCCACTGAACGCACCGTGGTCCTGACCGGTGCCGCGTCAGCCCGCGGCATTGGCCGCGCCGCCGCCGACCGTCTGGCCAGCGAGGGCTGGTCCATCGTCATCCTGGACATCAATGCCGAGGATGCTGCCGCAGCTGCCGCCGAGATCGGTTCCAACCGCGCGGTCAAGGCCATCGGCGTCGGCGCCGACGTCTCGGACGCCGCTTCGGTGGACCGGGCCATCACCGAGGTCGAGGGCGCGCTGCCCCCGATCGTGGCCCTGGCCAACCTGGCCGGTATCAGTTCCCCGACGACGTTCATGGAAACCACAGTCGAGGAATGGGACAAGGTCTTCGCCATCAACATGCGCGGATCCTTCATCGTCTCCCAGCGGGTGCTAAAGGGCATGATCGAGCGCAAGCTTGGCCGGATCGTGAGCATCTCCTCGATTTCGGCCCAGCGGGGTGGCGGCACCTACTCCAAGGTCGCGTACAGCGCTTCCAAGGCCGGGATCATCGGATTCACCCGTGCCCTGGCCCGCGAGGTGGGCGAATTCGGCGTCACCGTCAACGCCATCGCCCCCGGCCCCATCGACACCGACATCATGGGCGGCACGCTGAGCGAGGACCGCAAGGCTCAGATGTCCGAGGGCATCATGATGGGACGCGTCGGCAGCCGCGAGGAAGTGGCGGCCCTGATCGCCTTCCTGCTCGGCCCGGACGCCGGTTACATCACCGCGGCCACGTATGACATCAACGGCGGCCTCCAGGTCTCCTGACCTGCCCGCACCCAACCTGCACGCACCCCCGTTGCGGTATCACTTTGGGGTCCTAAAATCCCTGAATGGCCGCCCAGAGTGATAGCGCAACGGGTGTCAGGAGCGCAACGGGGGTCAGAGATCCTTGCGGCACTGGGCGTGGCCGAGCTGGTAGAGCCCGTTCAGGTCGCCGTCGGCAAGCCCGTCCGGGGCCCCGATCTCCGGGTACATCAGCTGGGCCGGGTCATCCACATGCTCCAGGCCCATCACGTGGCCGAGTTCGTGCAGGATCACGGCCGTGGCATAGGCCGCACCCTCGGGCCGGTCCAGGTCTTCCGCGATTTGCGGGGCGTCCAGTTCCAGGCTGCCGGTCACAAAGCTCTTGGGACCGTCGCCAAAACTGAAGTGCGTGCTGCCGCCGGTGCCGATCACCGGGCCTTTAAGCTGCGGGGCATGCTCCGGCGTGGTCCAGGCGATCAGTAGCGGCGCCCACCGGTCCCCGTAAAGATTCTTCTGGTAGGGCGCGCGGGTTGGCGAGGGCGCCTCGGATGTAGGGCCGTCATTGATGAACTTGATCCCGGTGGCCTCCGAGATCGTCCGGATGGAGTCTTCCACGAGCCGCTCGGCGCCCTGCGGGGCCAGGACGGCATTGATGACGTAGTGCAGAGGCCGGCATGGCGAATACCCCACCGGAGTGCCGTCGCCGTTCGTCGCGAGGAACTTGTAGGAGGTGCTGGCGGTCTCCGGTTTCCGGGGCGTGCCGAGGGGTTTGTCCTGCTCCTCGAGCCCGGGCGGGGGAGTGTCCGTCCGGTCCCCCTCGGCCGGCACGGCAGGCTGGCCGGATGCCTGGCCGGACCGTGGTGCCACCGGCTGGGCACGGCCTGCGTTGTCCCCTGTTTCGTGTCCCGTTCCGCGGGGGACCTCGAAGAGGCCGGTGAATCGAGGGTCGCCGTAGACCAGTCCTGCCGTGAGGAAGGCCCCGCCGGCGATCACCGCGGCGGCGGTAAGGTTCCTGGCAACCCGCAGCGCCGTGGCGCCCCGGCTGTGTCGCGGCCCCCGGTCCCGAAATTCAGGACCTTCCACTAGCCAACCACGGCGCCAAAGGCCATGCCCAGCAAGTACGTCACGCCGGCTGCGCCCATGCCGATGGCCAGTTGGCGCAGGCCGCGGGTGGCGGGCGAGGTGCCCGAGAGCAGGCCCACGACGCCGCCGGTGAGCAGCAGCGCCAAACCGACCAGGGAAGCCGAAACCACCAGTGCGGCGATTCCCGTCATCCCCAGCAGGAAGGGAATGATGGGGATGATGGCGCCGGACGCGAAGAAGCAGAAGCTCGACGCCGCCGCGCCCCACGCGGTGCCGACAGCCTCGTGCTGGTCCTCGCTTTCGGGCAGTTCCGGGCGCAGGGAAAGGCTCGGATCGCAGTCGCAGTCCAGCAGGCCCATCCGCTCCGCGACGCGGTGCTCGGCGGCCTCCCGGGACATGCCGCGGGCCAGGTAAACGAGCAAGAGTTCGTTGTGCTCGATATCCAGCAGCGGCGCCGCCGCCAACGTGATCTGGGTGGGACGCGTCGCGGCGAGGAGCTCCCGCTGCGACCGCACGGAAATGAACTCGCCGGCGCCCATGGACAGTGCGCCGGCCAGCAGCCCGGCGACGCCGCTGAGAAGCACCACCTGGCTCCCCACGCCCGAGGCCGCCATGCCCATGACGAGGGACAGGTTGCTGACCAGCCCGTCGTTGGCGCCGAAGACGGCAGCCCGGAACGTTCCCGCCAGCCGGTTGCGGCCCCGGGTGGCCAGTCCGCGGACCACTTCCTCATGGATCTGCTCGTCGGCGACCATGGCCGGGGTAGCGAACGTTTCAGTGGCGTAGGGGGAGCGGCTCTCCGCCCGCTGGGCCAGCGCCAAGACGAAGACCGAGCCAAAGTGCCGGGCCAGGAAGCCCAGGAACCGGCTCCGCAGTGAGGCATGCCGGTCCTTGCCGGCGTGCTCGCCCAGCAACTGGATCCAGTGCGCCTCATGGCGTCCCTCGGCCTCGGCCAGGGCCAGCAGGATGGCGCGCTCCTCGCCGGAACGGTTCTGCGCCAGGTCACGGTAGACGGCCGCCTCGGCACGCTCATCGGCGAGATACTGGCGCCAGCGCTTGATGTCCGCGGCGCTCGGATCTGCGCTCGGATCTGGGCTGGAAGCTGGGCTTGGTGCGGTGACGGGAGTTGCGCCGGAGGCAGGGGAGACGTGCGGCGGGGCGGGATGCGGGTCCGTGCTGCGGGCCGAAGCGGCTTGTGTCGGGTGTTGCTGCGAAGAATCGTTGCATTCCGATTCGGTGTGCTGAGACACGAAAAACTCCTGGGTTTGGTCGGGCGTGGTCCGGCCCCATTGCGACTCCAGAGTACCCCGTAATTCCGCGCTTTTCCGGCTGGCAATCCTCAGTGGAAAGTTTAGGCAGCCCGCAACTGGCCTGCCGCGGCGGGGCCGTCTGTCGCTGCTTTCCGCCAGCAATTGTGAGCCCTTGACCGTCCGTTTTCGCGGTGGTCGAATGAAACCCAGGGCGGGTTCCCCGGGGCCTTGCCACCACCGACGCCGCATGGAGGTTGCATCATGGATAGCACCGCATCACACCCCATCCAGCCGGCCAGGGAGTCACTCGAGTCCGATCCCGCCTACGACTACGCCGAGGACGCGCCCGTCAGTGATGCCGCGGAGACCGAGGACGAGGAGCTTCTCCAAGAGGCTGATCGGCTCATTCCGCTGGACGCGGAGGACTTCCTGGGCGACGAGAAACCGGTGGTGCCTCTGGAGGGGGAAGAATTCCTGGAACCCGAAGAGAACGAGTGAATCCCGCGGACTCTTAGGTGCCTTAAAGGCCGACGGCGGCGCCCCCGGAAGGGGAGCGCCGCCGTCGACCGTTAACTCGCCGTCAGGACCCAGTGGGTCAGGACTATAGGCGTCAGGAACCTAGTGCGACGGCACCGAAATGTGTGCGCTCTCGGATGCCTCGCCGGCAACTCGCCGCTGCCAGTTCTTCATGACGGCGGAATCCGTCGGCTTAGTCAGCAGCGACACGACGATGTAGACGACAGCGGATGCCGCGAGGCCGTAGTAGATCGGCTCGTTGGCGTAGATGCCGTCCAGCGGTACTTCGGCGTTGATTTCCAGCACGATCATGGTGCCGAGCGTGATGACCGTACCCACCGCCATGGACGCGGCGGCGGCCACACCGGTGCCGCGCTTCCAGACCAGGCCGCCGAGGATGGCCACGAGCAGGCCGCCGACCAGGATGTCGTAGGCAATGGTCAGGGCGGCGACGACGTCCTTGGTGATGATGGCGATGACGATAGCCACGATGCCGAGTCCCAGGACCCACATGCGGTTGGCGCGGACGTCGTGCTCCGGGTTGTCCGTGTCGTCGGTGTTGATGGTCTTGCCGAACCAGCCGGCGACGAACGGGACCACATCGGCGCGGGCCACGGTGGCGGCCGCGATCAAGGCGCCGGAGGCGGTGGACATCATGGCGGCGACGGCGGCGGCGAGCACGAGGCCGCCGATGCCGATGGGCAGCAGGTGGGTGGCGACCTCGGCGTAGACAACGTCCTTGCCGAGGGCCTTGACGTCGATGTTCGGCAGCGCAACCCGGGCGCCGAGGCCGATCAGGGCGCCGGCAGCGCCGTAGAGGATGCAGTAGACGCCGGCGGTGGCGCCGCCCCAGCGGGCAACAGTTGGGGTCTTGGCGGTGAAGACGCGTTGCCAGATGTCCTGGCCGATCAGCAGGCCGAGGGTGTAGACGACAAAGTAGGTGATGATCGTCTGGACGCCGATGCCGTCAATCTGGAAGAAGCTGGCGTCAACACGGGCACGGATGCCGTCGAGGCCGCCGGCGGCGTTGAGCGTGAACGGCAGCATCAGCACGAAGATGCCGACGGTCTTGATGACGAACTGGACCTGGTCGGCCAGGGTGATGGACCACATGCCGCCGATGGTCGAGTAGACCAATACGATTGCCCCGCCGACGGCGATGGCGAGGGCACGGTCCCAGCCGAAGAGCACCACGAAGATGGTGGCGTAGGCGCTGGTGGAGGTGGCGCAGAGCATCAGCGTGTAGGCGAGCATCACGATGCCGGAGGTCTGCGTGGACTTACTGCCGTAGCGCAGGGTCAGCATCTGGGACACGGTGTAGATCTTCAGCTTTTGAATGGTGGGGGCGAAGAGCAGGCTCAGCAGCAGGACGCCGGCGCCGATTGCCACGACGAGCCACATGCCGGAGATGCCGAACTTGTAGCCCAGGCCCACCCCGCCGACAGTGGAGGCGCCGCCCAGGACGACGGCGGCCATGGTGCCGGTGTAGAGGAACGGGCCGAGGCGTCGGCCGGCGACGAGGAAGTCGCTATTGTTCTTGGTGCGGGACTTGCCCCACCATCCGAACGCCAGCATGGCGGCCAGGTACACCACCACGATTGCGATGTTGACGAAACTTGCGTCCATTAAGGGCTCCTTGGAGCTGGTTGGCAGCGGATGCGCATTGCCGGGCCTCAACAGTGTGTTCGGCAAGGCTGCTGCTGCGTGAAGTGGTTGGTGGAGGATGTCCGTCGGAACCTCCGGTATTGCCCAATAGGCAACACATGTTGCCAAAAAGAGTATGTTGTGACCCCGGTAACAGTCAAGGCGCAGCGCGTGCTGCCGCCGCATCCGCGTCACGAAGGCCCGCTCCCGCTAGGATTGCTCCAATGATGGGGCCAAGCGGCCGGCCGTGAAAGGTTCCTAAATGAAGGCTCTACCAGTTGAACCGAGCAATGTTCCCGTTGCCATCGGTTCGCGGATCCGCGCCGCCAGGCAGTCCCAGCGGCTCACCATTGAACAGGTCGCGGACGCCACCGGGCTCACCAAGGGATTCCTGAGCCGGGTTGAACGGGACCTCACATCGCCCTCGGTCGCTTCCTTGGTGACGCTGTGCCAGGTCCTGTCCATCTCGATCGGCGACCTCTTTGCCGCACCCGAAACGCACCTCACGAAGCAGAACGAGGGCCCCCGGATCTCCCTCGGCGGTGAGGGGATCGTCGAGCGGCTGCTGACCGCTCGCTCCGAGCGCCGCGTCCAGATCATCCAGGCTGTGATTGAGCCGCGCGGGCGCGGCGAGTCCGAGCTCTATGCCGTGGACTGCGACGTCGACGTCCTGCACGTGGTCAAGGGAAGCATCCGGCTGATCCTCACCAATGAGGAATTCGAGCTCAGCACCGGGGACACTGTGACGTTCCCCGGCCGGGAACCCCACACCTGGGTCAACCCCACCGACGACGCCGTCGAGGTTCTGTGGGTGCTGGTCCCTGCCGCCAGCCGCTGAGGTCATAGGCGGGCCTGGCTGCGTTCCGGTGCCGGGTGCCGCCGCACTCCTTCCCGGTTGCTAAGCCGACGGGGGCCGCGGGCCAGCGCCCAGTCCCGGAATCTAGCGGGTGGTCCGCGGCCGGCCCGGAGGCAAGTGGGCAGGAAAGTCACGGTCTGCGCGGGGTCCGGCTCAGCACGGCTCGAATTTCAGCGATGACACGCTCCGGCTCAAACCAGATGTGCTCCGGCATGTACCTCAGCACGGCAAACCCGTTGACCGTGGAGGCGTTGTTTCGCCCCAGGTCCCGGCGCATGGCCTCGCGGTCGGAATGGAATGCGTAGCCGTCCACTTCCACGATGAGGAATCCCTCAATCAGGAAGTCGACCCGGCCGATTCCCGGGAGCTGGACTTGGGTGTCGAAGCCGATTCCGTTTGCCTTGAAGAGATGCTGGGCATCTACCTCCACGATTGACTCGGCGCGTAAATCCACCTGCCGCAGGGCCTGGAGTACCGGACCTGACCGGTCGCCGATGAGCTGGGCCTTCAGCAATTCGAGGGGAACGCCATGTAAGCGCATGGCTGATGTCGCCAGGGCTGTTGATGCGGGCGGCCTCAAGCACGACAGGGCATGCAGCGCAACGTCCCCGACCGCGGCCACTGGCAGCTGGGCAGGGCCATCGAACCTGATGGTCCGGTGCCTGATGAAGCCGGTTCCGTGGCCGTGGTTGCAGGCCAGATGATGCTGGGCCGGAAGGTCTCTAAGCCACAGGCCGTAGTGCGCGGCCGCACTGGCGCAGGTGACCCGGGCATTGTGCCAAATGGCCGCAGCGAGCTCCGGCTGGCACTCGGCGAGCATGAACACTCCTCGCCTGGGTTGGCGTGCCCCCGCCCTCGTCAGCCTGACGATGTCCGTCCGGGAGTATCCCGCGGCCAAAAACTGGCCGGTCCCGGCGACTCCGCCGAGTTGTGCAAGGTAGTTGATGGGGTCCATGTCGCCAGTCCACAGGGCCGGCCTGAACCATGGAAGACGGCAATGGGGCTATGTGGGCATGGGGTCAAGCGGACAGGGGGCTCTGCTGGCAATTCGGCGGTTGCGAATTCACCGGCGGGCGCTGCCTGCCTTCCTTCCCGGTTGCCCGGCGCGGGCGCAGCTCCGCGGCCGGGAAAAGCTCTGGATCCCGGGGCGGGGCCAGGGACGGGTGTGGAGCAACCGGGAAGGAGCGCCGACCGGCCACCTGGGGTTCTGGTGAGACTTGCGTCACATGCCGGAAATCTGCCGGAAACGGCAATTTAATGCCCGGGGCCTCCATGTAACGTGCCGGCAAGAATCGGAATGCCTTCCCGAAACACGTCGTGGGTAGCGTCATCTGCGGGGGGACGTACAACAGTCCCAAAACGTCACATGGTCTCGCCGAATCGGCGCCTCGTAGCGCCGGCACTCGAGGAAGGCTCCCGCTATGAAGTTCTCTGTGCTTGCAGTAGGAATGGCAGTAGATCCGCAGGTCCTTGACCCCGGATCGACCGCGTGGATGCTCACGGCGTCCGCGCTGGTCCTCCTGATGACCCCCGGGCTTGCGTTCTTCTACGGCGGGCTCGTCAGAATGAAGTCCGTCCTCAACATCATGATGATGAGCTTCGGCGCCATGGGCGTGGTGGCCGTCGTCTGGGCCCTGTGGGGTTACGGACTGGCCTTCGGCCCGGATGCGTTGGGCGGATTCGTCGGGGATCCCTTCACTAATTTCGGCCTGAGCGGGCTGACCACCAGCATCGGCACCAAGGCCGCAGGCCTGCCGGACATGATCTTCGTCGGCTTCCAGGCCACGTTCGCCATTATCACCGTCGCGCTCATCAGCGGGGCGGTGGCCGAACGCGTCAGGTTCGGACCCTGGCTGCTCTTTGCCGCCCTCTGGGTCACACTCGTCTACGCGCCGATCGCGCACTGGGTCTGGGGCGGCGGCCTCTTTGGACCCACCGGCATCATCGGCAGCAAGATCTCTGCCCTGGACTTCGCCGGCGGCACGGTGGTCCACATGAACGCCGGCATAGCCGGACTCATGCTGGCGGTGGTTCTGGGCAAGCGGCTGGGCTTCATGAAGGACCCCAACATCCGTCCGCACAACCTGCCGTTCGTCATGCTCGGCGCGGGACTGCTCTGGTTCGGCTGGTTCGGCTTCAACGCCGGCTCGGAACTCGCCGCCGACGCCACGGCCGCCCTGGCCTGGACCAACACGCTGCTTGCCACCAGCGCCGCCCTGCTGGGCTGGCTGCTCGTCGAGCGGCTGCGCGACGGGCATGCCACCTCGCTCGGGGCCGCCTCGGGTGCCGTCGCGGGACTCGTGGCAGTCACCCCGGCCTGCGGCTTCATCGACCCCGTCGGAGCGATCCTGATCGGAGTGATCGCCGGAGTCGTCTGCGCGCTCGCCGTCGGGCTGAAATTCAAGATCGGACTCGACGACTCCCTGGACGTCGTGGCTGTGCACTTCGTTGGCGGCCTGTGGGGGACCCTGGCCCTGGGCTTCTTCGCGCTGCCGTCCGCCAAGACCGGCGGCGGCCTTTTCTACGGCGGCGGCCTGGCGCAGTTCTGGCCACAGATCCTCACCGCGCTGATTGTCACGGCATGGAGCGCCGTCATGACCACCCTGATTGGCTTCGCGATCCACAAGAGCATCGGCATGCGCGTTTCCGAGGCCAACGAGCTCTCCGGCATCGACGTGACGGAACACGCCGAAACGGCGTACGAACTCCTCATGGTCGGCGGCAGCTTCCGCCCCGGTGACCCGCATGCCAGGACAGATGCTGCCCATGCCCAGGCCGAAGGTCAGGCCCAGACCCCAGCCCACGCCCAGGCCGAAGGTGAGGCCGCGCGCGGCAAGGTGTCGTCATGAAGCTCGTGACGGCCATTGTGCGGCCGGAGCGGGTTGACGCCGTCAGCGCGGCCCTGGAGCGGTCCGGAGTCAACGGCTTGACTGTGAGCCAGGCCAGCGGCTACGGCCGGCAGCGGGGCCACATCGAGGTGTACCGGGGTGCCGAGTACAGCTCCGACCTGCTGCCCAAAGTGCGGCTGGAAGTCCTGGTCAATGAGGACGCCCTCGGCGCCGTCATGGCAGCCATTGAAGAGGGCGGACGCACGGGCCACTTCGGCGACGGCAAGATCTGGATCATTGACGTGCGCGACGCCGTCCGCGTGCGGACGGGCGAGCGGGGCGCCTCGGCCATCGCGTGAGGCCGCTGGTAACGCCATTGGTAAACAAATGATGCGCAATGCGAAACTTCGAGTGTATGATGGCTGTCACAACCGTCGGTCAATCCTCGAAGGAGAGGCTTCTTTTGGAAGAGCTGCGCATCGAGGCCAATGGCAACCTTGGCCCCATCGATTCATCCCGCGTCCCACGCTACGCCGGGGCTGCCACATATGCCCGCCTGCCGCGCCTGGACCAGGTGGCCAAGGCTGACGTCACGGTGGTCGGCGTGCCGTTCGACTCCGGCGTCTCCTACCGCCCCGGCGCCCGCTTCGGGTCCAACCACATCCGCGAGGCCAGCCGTCTGTTGCGCCCGTACAACCCGGCCTGGGACGTCAGCCCCTTCGAGAACATCCAAGTTGCCGACGCCGGTGACATGGCGGTCAACCCGTTCAACATCAACGATGCCATCGAAACCATCCAGCAGAACGCCCTGGACCTGACGGCGTCCGGCAGCAAGCTGCTGACCCTCGGCGGCGACCACACCATCGCCCTGCCGCTGCTGCGCGCCGCTGCCGAGCGCGCCGGCGGCCCCATCGCCATGCTGCACTTCGATGCCCACCTGGACACGTGGGATACCTACTTTGGTGCCGAATACACCCACGGCACCCCGTTCCGCCGCGCCGTCGAGGAAGGCATCCTGGACACCGAGGCCATCAGCCACATCGGCACCCGCGGCCCGCTTTATGGCAAGAAGGACCTCGACGACGACCACCGCTTCGGCTTCGGCATTGTCACGTCCTCGGATGTCTACTACCAGGGCGTCCTGGAGACAGTGGCCAAGGTCCGGGACCGGATCGGGAACCGCCCGCTCTACATTTCGGTGGACATCGACGTCCTTGACCCCGCGCACGCGCCCGGCACCGGCACGCCGGAAGCGGGCGGCCTCACCAGCCGCGAACTGCTGGAAATCATCCGCGGGTTCCGCGGCATGAACCTGGTCGGCGCCGACGTCGTCGAGGTCGCCCCGGCCTACGACCACGCCGAGATCACCGGCGTGGCGGCAAGCCACGTCGCCTACGAACTCGTGACCCTGATGGCGGACCTCGCCGTCGAAGGGGACCGCTTCGGCGCACCGAACGGCTACGCTGCCCAGGCCCTCGGCCAGGAATCCCGCCGCCCCGCCGGCTTCGGCTCCTCTGTGACTTCGCGATGACCGGCGTGCGCAACGGCGGAGACCTCGTCGTCGAGACCCTTGAGGCGCTCGGCGCCAAGACCGTCTTCGGCATCCCGGGCCAGCATGCCCTGGGCCTGTTCGATGCCATGGGCCGCGGAAACCTGCACTTCGTCTCCTCCCGGGTCGAGAACAACTCGGCCTTCGCCGCGGACGGCTACTCCCGCGCCACCGGCGAGGTCGGCGTGCTGTTCCTCTCCACTGGTCCCGGCGCGCTGACGTCCCTGGCCGGGCTGCAGGAGGCCTACGCCACCGGCGTGCCCATGGTCGTTGTCGCGAGCCAGATCCCGCTCGATGGCCTCGGCGCCCGCCGCAAGGGCATGCTGCACCAGCTCGATGACCAGAAGGCCTCGGCCGCGAACGTCACCAAGTCCCAACGGCTGATCCAGCACGCCTCCGGCATCCCCTCGGCCATCCAGGACGCCTGGACCGAGGCGATCTCCTCGCCGCAAGGCCCGGTTTGGCTGGAAATCCCGCAGAACGTGCTGCTGGACCCCATTATGGTGCCGCCGGTGGAGGACGCCCTCGCCGAAGCGGCCGACAACCCGCCCCGGGTGGAGCTGGTCCGGGAAGCCGTCAAATGGCTCTCGACGGCGGAACGTCCCGCCATCATCGCCGGCGGCGGCACCCGCCGCGGCCGGGCCGAGAAATCGCTGCTCTCGATTGCGGAGAAGCTGCGGGCACCGGTCATGTGCACACCCGGCGGCAACGGCGCGTTCCCCTGGAACCACGAGCTCTCGCTGCAGTCCTGGATCGAGGACCAGCACATGACGGACGTGTTGCAGGACGCCGACGTGCTGATCGTCATCGGCTCCTCCCTGGGCGAGGTCACCTCCAACTACTTCACCTTTGAACCGCGCGGACGGATCATCCAGATCGACGCCGAACCCCGGGTCCTGGAGTCCAACCGCCCCGGCCTGGGCATCCGGGCCGACGCCGGCCAGGCCCTCGCCGCCCTCGACGAGGCCCTGATCGAACCGCACGGCGAACGCGCCGACTGGCACGGCACCTCTCCCGAAGCCCTGGTCAAGGACACCTTGGCCAAGGTCACCGCACGGCTCGAGTCCCAGGACCTCGGCAAGGAACTGAAGTTCATGGCCGACATCCGAGAGGCCGTTCCCGCGGCGATGCAGACGTTCTGGGACATGACCATCTCCGCCTACTGGGGCTGGAGCTGCTGGGACGCCCGCGAGGGCCAGTTCCACTCCGCGCAGGGCGCCGGCGGGCTGGGCTTCGGCTTCCCCGCGGCGATCGGCGGTGCCGTCGGGCTGGAAACCACCGGGACGCCCGGCGGTTCGGCCCGGGTGCTGGCCGTCTCCGGCGACGGCTCGGCCATGTACTCCATTTCCGAGCTCGCCACCGCCAAGCAGCACAACGTCCCGGTCACCTGGCTGATCGTGGACGACGGCGGCTACGGCATCCTGCGTGAATACATGGTGGGAGCCTTCGGCAAGGCCACGGCCACCGAGCTCGCCCGGCCCGACTTCGTCAAGCTGGCCGAGGCTTTCGGGGTCCCGGCCGTCCGGGTGTCCCCCGAGGACGTCGGGGACGCCCTGAAAGCCGGCTTCGCCGCGGACGGCCCCAACGTCGTCGTCGTCGAGACCCTGCTCAAAATGTTCGGCCCCACCCACCTGGCGACGTAGTCGGCCCGGGGCCGCACTGCCCCAAAACAGCACAGCACAACACAGCGGACCGGCCGGTCTGCCCCTCACGATGAGGGGCAGGCCGGCCGGTCCGCGTTTGTCGTTAAGCCCCCTTTCGGCGCCACTTCGGGACCCGCATGGCACCCCCTCACAGCACCTCTCACAACAGAGTTAGTTTCCCGAAGTAACCAATTTAAGATATAGTTGCCTTGGGCAAACAAAAAAGGGGTGTCCATCATGTCAGTTGAAACCAACGCTGCAGCCAAACTCGTCTACCAAATTTTCGACCTCCAGCGCGCCGTCCGCTGCGTAGCCGCCGCCAGCCTGCGCGGGCAGGACACCGGAGTGGCGCTTCAGGGCGTTCTTCGCTTTGTGGGGGAGGGCGAATCCCGGGCCACGCATCTTGCGGAACGGCTCGGCGTCAGCGCGCCGGTCCTCAGCCGGCACATCGCCGAGCTCGAGGAGCACGGCTATGTTGTCCGCCGGCCGGACCCCGAAGACGGCCGCGCACAGCTGATCGCCCTGTCCGCCACCGGCGCGGAGAAACTGCGCGTCATCGAGGACCAGCGGACGGCCGCCCTCCAGGGCTTGCTGCAGGACTGGAGCCAGGACGACGTCGAACTGACGGCGCGCACCCTCGAAAAACTTGCTGAGTCCCTCAGGACTTCAGCCCGGGCAACGACGGCCGGACCCACGAATACGACCGAAATTGTTGAGGAGTAGATATATGGCTAGCCACGCTGCCGCCACGGGGCCGGATACCGCGCCGTTGAACCCTGCGCCGTTGAACCCTGCGCCGTCGGACCTGCCGCGGATGGCGCCCCGGGCATCCCACCCCGCCGCAGCACCTGCGGAGATGACCCACCGCCAGATCATGGAGGCCCTCACCGGGCTGCTGGCGGCGTTCTTCACCGCCATCCTGAGCAGCACGATC
Source organism: Arthrobacter sp. 05L421 (assembly GCF_056397785.1). Classification (NCBI taxonomy): domain Bacteria; kingdom Bacillati; phylum Actinomycetota; class Actinomycetes; order Micrococcales; family Micrococcaceae; genus Arthrobacter; species Arthrobacter sp. 05L421. The sequence continues at coordinate 23,988 of NZ_JBFTOC010000008.1, read as the reverse complement.
GTAGCCAACGCGCTGCCCACCATCATGTCCGAGCTCAAGGGGACCCAGACGGACTTCGCCTGGGTGATCACCGCCGCGCTCCTGGCCAACGCGGCCACCACGCCGATCTGGGGCAAGCTGGCGGACCTCTTCAACAAGAAGGTCCTTGTCCAGCTGAGCATCGTGATCTTCGTGGCCGGCTCCGTCATGGCCGGACTGTCAGAGACCATCCCGCTGCTGCTGACCGCCCGTGTCATCCAGGGCATCGCCATGGGCGGGCTCACCGCTCTGGCCCAGGCCATCATCGGCTCCATGATCCCGCCGCGTGACCGCGGAAAATACTCCGGCTACATGGGCGGCGTCATGGCCGTGGGCACTGCCGGCGGCCCGCTGCTCGGCGGCTTCATTGTCGACAGCCCGCTGGGGTGGCGCTGGACCTTCTTCGTCTGCGTCCCGCTCGCGGTGGTGGCGCTCATCCTGCTGCAGGTCACCCTGAAAATCCAGCACGTCAAGCGCCCGGCCAAGATCGACTGGCTCGGCTCCATCCTCTTGACCTCCGGCGTCAGCCTGCTGCTCATCTGGGTCTCCTTCGCCGGCAACCCGGACTACTACGACTGGTGGTCGTGGCAGTCCGTCGCCATGGTGGGCGGCGGCGTCGTGCTCCTGGGCCTGCTGGTGCTGGTGGAATCCAGGGTGGCGCAGCCCATCATCCCGCTCAACATCATCTCGGAGCGGACCACCGCCCTCGCGATCCTCGCCTCGGTGGCCGTTGGCGTGGGCATGTTCGGCTCCTCGACATTCCTCGGCCAGTACTTCCAGGTGGCACGCGGTGCGAGCCCCACCGAGGCCGGTCTGCTCACGCTGCCCATGATCGCAGGCAACCTGATCGGTTCGGTCGCCTCGGGAATGCTCATCAGCCGCACCGGCAAGTGGAAGCGGTATCTGGTGGCGGGAGCCATCCTGCTGATCGGTGGCCTCGGCCTGGCCGGCAGCATGGACCACACCACTGACCTGTGGCTGACGGGTATCTACACGGCCATCCTTGGCGTTGGTCTGGGCCTGCTGATGCAGAACCTCGTGCTCGCTGTCCAGAATACGGTCCAGGCCAAGGACATCGGCACTGCCAGCGCCTCCGTTGCCTTCTTCCGGTCCGTCGGCGGAGCAATCGGCGTCTCGGTCCTCGGCGCCGTGCTGGGCAACCGGGTCAAGGTGCTCGTGGTGGAGGGACTCGCATCCGCCGGAATCAAGGTTCCGGCCGGATCTGCCGGTGCAAGCATGGACCTCAAGGACATGCCGGCACCGATCCGCGACATCATGCGGGCTGCGTATGGCGACGCGATCGCTGAGGTCTTCCTGATCTCTGCGATCATCGGGCTCGTGGCGCTGGTTGCCATCCTGTTCATCAAGGAACGCCCGCTGCGCCGCACAGTCGATGTCCGTCCGGAGCCCGCCGAGCAAGCAGGGGACGCAGCCACCGATGCCGCTGTGGGCGTCTCCGGAGGCGCGGCGGTAACGGTTTTGGCGGGTACTTTGCGGAACGGCTCGGACGACGCCGTCGGGGCAGTTGCGTCCGACGGCGGCATCGTGGACCTGGACCGGGAATTCATCGAGGTACTCAGCCGGGAGCGCGCCGAATCCCGCTTCCCCGATGCCGCCCGCCGGGAAGCCGACCTTGGCTACCGGGCCGGCGCCGGCTCCGGCCAGGACTCCGCTCTCTCGGAGTCCGGTGCGGCGGAATTCAGTGCGGACCGGGCGGCCGATAGGGAGGGTTCCCGGCAGCGGGCCCGGACCCTGGTGGCCGAAAACCCGACCCAGGCCGCCGATGTCGTACCCGTCCTGCTGCAGACCCAGCAGCTGCTGGCGGAACAACAGCTCCAGCTGGCGGATGCCCTGCTCGCCGTGCATGAGCAGGCCGCCGAGCAGCGTGCGATCGCTGCGGAACAGGCCCGTGTTGCCGCAGAGCTCACGGTCCTGCGCCGCCAGCTTGCCAAGGAGCGCAAGATGCAACGCGCGGCGGCCGACTACATCGCCACCCACGGCCGGCACCGCACCGAGTAGCGCCGGCCGGCAGTACCGGACAGCCTGGCACCGCATTTGTGCGGTGCCAGGCTGTGTACTGCTGGTGCCGGATCCCAGAGGTCCGCGGCCGCCCCAGGGCAGCAGCGGGGCCTCTGCGCAGCCGGGGGGCCTTCGTGCTGCTGGCCATCGTGCGACCTGCATTTGCGCGGCAGGGCCGCCGGAACGCTGCGGACAGAGGCTTAAGTACGTCGTTTGGATGATGTTCAGTGTCCCGTGTTCCACCCGGCCGGGGGATTTCGTAGAGTTGGGTGGCTAATGGCTGTCGGTCCCCTGGGATAGTCTCCAATCAGCTTTCCAATGAACTTTGATTTGTTCGGTTTTTGTTGGTCTTTGTTCGGTCTTCGTAAATTTCAGTCTTCGTAAGGACTCGTGGGCATGCTCGTCACTCTCATGCGGCGCTATTCCAAGCCGTATCTGCCATACATCGCGGCTGTGGTCATCTTTCAATTGGCTTCGACCATCGCGGCGTTGTACCTTCCCAGCCTCAATGCCCAGATCATCGACGAGGGCGTCTCCCGCGGCGACACGGACTACATCTGGCGCACCGGCGGGGTCATGCTCGGCGTCTCCCTGATCCAGGTGGCCACCGCGATCGCCGGCGTCTACTTCGGCTCGAAGGCTGCGATGGCGTTCGGCCGTGACCTGCGCCGCGGCGTCTTCCGCAAGGTGAGCAGCTTCTCGGCGCGGGACGTCAACCTCTTCGGTGCCCCCACCCTGATCACCCGTGGCACCAACGACGTGCAGCAAGTCCAGATGCTCATGCTCATGGCCCTGAACTTCATGGTGGCCACGCCCATCATGTGCATCGGCGGGATCTTCATGGCCCTGCGCGAGGACCTCAACCTGTCCTGGCTCGTCTGGGTTTCCGTGCCCCTGCTCGTCGTAGTGGTGGGCTACCTTGTGGTCCGCCTGATGCCGCTCTTCCGTTCCATGCAGGAGAAGATCGACCGGCTCAACGGTGTCCTCCGCGAGCAGATCATCGGCATCCGCGTGGTCCGGGCCTTCGTGCGCGAACCCCACGAGGCCGAGCGCTTCGGGGCGGCCAACAAGGACCTCACCGACGTCTCGCTGAAGATCGGATCCTTGTTTGTGCTGATGTTCCCCGCCATCGGCATGATCCTGCACGTCTCAACGGCCGCCGTGCTGTGGTTCGGTGGCCAGCGCGTCGATGCCGGCGAAATGCAGGTCGGCTCACTGACCGCCTTCCTCCAGTATCTGTTGCAGATCCTCATGGCCGTCATGATGGGTACCTTCATGGCCATGATGATTCCCCGCGCCTCAGTCTGCGCCGACCGGATCGGCGAAGTGCTCGACGTCGAACCCTCAATCCACGAATCGCTCACCCCGGTGGCGCCGGCCGCACGGTCCGGTCGCGTGGAATTCCGCAACGTGACCTTCGCCTACCCCGGCGCCGAGGCGCCCGTGCTGAGCGACATCAGCTTTACGGCAGAGCCCGGAAAGACGGTGGCGATCATCGGCTCCACAGGCGCCGGCAAGTCGAGCCTGCTTGCCCTGCTGCCGCGGCTCTACGACGCCGAGTCGGGTGAGGTCCTGCTCGACGGCGTCCCCGTCACCCAGCTGGACCGGGCCCAGATCACCCAGCGCGTGGCCATGGTGCCGCAACGGCCCTACCTGTTCTCCGGAACCATTGAGCACAACCTGCGCTTCGGCAAGCCCGAGGCCACGGACACGGACCTGTGGGAGGCCCTCACGGTCGCCCAGGCCGCGGATTTCGTGCGCGAAAAGAAGGGCGGCCTGGCATCGCGGATCGCCCAGGGCGGCACCAACGTCTCGGGCGGCCAGCGGCAGCGGCTGTGCATCGCCCGCGCCCTCGTCACCGAGCCCAAGGTCTTCCTGTTTGACGACTCGTTCTCAGCCCTTGACGTCGCCACCGATGCCAGGCTCCGCCGCGCGCTCAAGGCCAAGACGGCCGATGCCACGGTGATCATCGTCGGCCAGCGCGTTTCCACCATCGCCGATGCGGACCAGATCCTGGTGCTGGACAACGGCAGGATCGTGGACCGCGGAACACATGAGGAACTGTTGGAAAGCTCCAGCACCTATCAGGAAATCGTCGAATCCCAGCTGAGCGCGGAGGCAGTGGCATGAGCATTAACGAGAAAGTCTCCACCACTTCGGCCGCCGCAGCCGACACGACCGCAACCGACACCACCGCGGCCGGGACTGCCGGAACCGACCTGATGGACGACGACTTCATCGAGGAGGAGTACACGCCCGGCGAAGCCGACGGCGGCATGTTCGGCGGTGTGCCGGCCAAGAAGGCCCAGCACTTCTGGCCCTCAGCCAAACGGCTCATGGGGCTGCTGAAACCCGAGCGCGCCGGCATCATCGTCGTGCTCGCCATGGTGACGGTCGCCGTCGTCCTCAACGTCATTGCCCCGAGGATCCTGGGCCAGGCCATGGACGTGATCTTCGCGGGAGTGGTCGGCAAGCAGCTCCCGGCCGGTGCCACCAAGGAGCAGTTCATCGACGGACTGCGCTCCCAAGGCCAGAACAACTTCGCCGACATGCTGGCCAAGATGGACGTAGTCCCGGGCACGGGCATCGATTTCCAGAAGCTCGCGTTCCTCATCAGCGTGGTGCTGGTGATGTACTTCGTCGCCAACATCTTCCTGTGGCTCCAGGGCTATGTCCTGAACGTGCTTGTCATGCGCGTGGTCCGTAACCTGCGTGATGACACCGAGAAGAAACTCAACAAGCTCCCGTTGAACTACTTCGACACCCGCCAGCGCGGCGACATCCTCTCCCGCGTCACCAATGACGTCGACAACATCCAGCAGGCGCTCCAGCAGGCCTTCGCGCAGCTCGTGAACTCTGCCCTGACGGTGATCGGGATCGTGATCATGATGTTCATCGTGTCCTGGCAGCTGGCCCTGATCGCGCTCGTCGCCCTGCCGCTCTCCGGCGTGGCCGCCGGCATCATCGGCGCCCGCAGCCAGAAGCTCTTCGCCGCCCAGTGGAAGAACACCGGTGAGCTCAACGGCCAGATCGAGGAATCGTTCTCCGGCCACGACCTGGTCCGCGTGTTCGGCCGCGACGCCGACATGCTGGCCCGCTTCGACGAGCGCAACGAGGAACTGTACAAGGCCAGCTTCGGGGCCCAGTTCGTCTCCGGCATGATCATGCCGGTCATGCAGTTTGTTTCCTACCTCAGCTATGTGGGGATCGCCGTCGTCGGTGGGCTGCGCGTGGCATCCGGTGCCATGAGCCTGGGTGACGCCACCGCGTTCATCCAGTACTCGCGCGAGTTCACCCAGCCGCTGGGCCAGATGGCCGGCATGGCTAACATGCTGCAGTCCGGCGTCGCCTCAGCCGAGCGCGTCTTCGAATTCCTCGACGCCGACGAGCAGGACGCCGAGACCGCCACCGAGCACCTCCCGGCGAAGACCGACGGACACGTCGAATTCCAGCACGTCACCTTCAGCTACACGCCGGACAGGCCGCTGATCGAGGACCTGTCCTTCACGGCCGAACCCGGGCACACGGTGGCGATCGTGGGACCGACCGGCGCGGGCAAGACCACCTTGGTCAACCTCGTGATGCGCTTCTACGAACTCAATGCCGGCAGCATCACCTTGGACGGGGTGGACATCACCAGGCTGAGCCGTTCGGAGCTGCGCGCCAAGGTGGGCATGGTGCTGCAGGATGCCTGGTTGTTCGGCGGAACCATCTACGAGAACATCCGTTACGGCAAGCTGGACGCCACCGAGGACCAGATCATGGCCGCGGCCAAGGCCACCTTCGTGGACCGCTTCGTCCGCGCGCTGCCGGACGGTTACAACACGGTCATCGACGAAGAAGGCAACAACGTCAGCGCCGGCGAAAAGCAGCTGATCACCATTGCCCGGGCCTTCGTGGCGAACCCGTCGCTGCTGATCCTGGACGAGGCCACGAGTTCCGTGGATACCCGCACCGAAGCCCTGGTCCAGAAGGCCATGGCCGCATTGCGCACGGAGCGCACCAGCTTCGTCATCGCCCACCGCCTCTCCACCATCCGGGACGCAGACACCATCCTTGTCATGGAGGACGGGCAGATCGTCGAGCAGGGCCGGCACGCCCAGCTGCTGGCCATGGAGGGCGCGTACTACCGGCTGTACATGTCCCAATTCGCCGGCGAGGACGCGGACGCGGCTTTGCTGGATCCCGCGGAGGACTCGACGGCGGTGCACAGCTGAGCGCCGTCGGGCGCCCCGCCGGGGAGGGCACGGCCGTCGGGCGCCCCGCCGGGGAGGGCGCAGCAGGGGAAAGCCGCCCCGCAGTTGCAGGCCCCGCCGGCGAAGGCGTCGCCGGGGAAGCCTCCACGGGGGAGGGGCCAGCCACGGAGCCCCGGCGCCTCGAGGTGGAGGTGCCGATGCGCTGGAGCGACATGGATGCCTATGGGCATATCAACAACGTCCAGATTGTCCGGATCCTGGAGGAAGCCCGGATCGCGGCGTTCGGGCCGCCCCGGGGCGCCGGACTGCCCGGAACCGAACCCCTGGTGTCGCTCTTCAACGACATCCCGGAAGGGACGCTGGCGCTCGTGGTCGAGCACAAGATCAGGTACGTCAGGACGCTGGAATACCGGAATGTGCCGGCCGTCGTCCAGTTGTGGATCGGCGCCGTCAAGGGCGCCAGCTTCGACATCCACTACCTGGTGCAGGATCCTCTCACGCGGGAGGACTGCGTCCGGGCCACGAGCCACCTGGCCTTCGTCGATGAGGCAACCGGCCGGGTGCTGCGGCTGACGCCGGAGCAGAAGGAGCGGCTGGCCCCGTACACCCGCGCCCACCCGGTCCCATAGCCTCTACCACCGTGCCGGTGGGGCTCCTACAATGAACAACTCCGGACGCTCTAAGGAGGCGTGGTCGCTGTGAACATGGGCAAGAACATGCACAAGAGGCACACCCGCAAGAAGAATTGGAAAGAACTCTCGCCGATGGCAAGGTTCGGTACAATCGTGGCGGCCACCGTTCAGCTGACGCTGCTCATTGCTGCCCAGACGGACATCAATCGGAGGCCGGCCGAGGAGATCCGGGGCAACAAGGCGCTGTGGCGGTTTGCCACCTTTGTGAACTTCATTGGGCCGGCCACGTATTTCACCGTCGGTGTGAAGCACCGGGCTGGCGCGAAGTAGGGGCAGAAGTCCGCTTGCCTGCGGTCTACTGAACGGTAGCTTTGGGGCGGCGTTAAATGCGCGCGTTCAGTTTAAGCCTGTAAATTGAACGTATGACCCCAGCCAAGAAGCCTGCCCTGCACCGTGCCCTCGGCATCTCCAAGGAGATAGAAGACGCGGCGTGGTTTGTGCTGGGGCCCGGATTGCTGGGCAAAGCGTCCGCCCTGGACGGCCGCACCAAAACCTGGTCAGTCCAGGCCGCCGCGGAGTTGCTGGAACGCCTTGAACGCGGCGTTCCCGATCCCAAGGCGCCGATGATGACCAACCTGCGCCAGAACCTGGAAGATGCCACCCGCGGGGCGAAGCAATTGGCCGTGGAGCTACTCTTCCTCCAGTCCCTGCCGCTGGCCCACGAGGTCAAGTCCCTGAAGGTCAAGCGGGCTCGCGTGGCCGAGGCGGCGTCCTGGCTGGAGCCTCCGCTGGAGCTCCCCGACGAGCTCTACGCGGGCATGACGGACCACGGCGTGATCCGGGACCGGACCGCGGAATTCAACTGGACCATCTGGGACCACCTGAAATGGCTCTGCCGCTTCGTGAAGCACGTCGCACAGCGGCCGGCCCACGTCGTCCAGACTGCGGTCAAGGATCCGCTGGCCTTCCACCGGCTGGTCGCCGGGACCCCGGATGACCAGCCGGCCATCCGCCGCAGCATCGAGTTCCTGGTCTGGCCCAGCTACTTCGAACCCGTGGTGGCCGACGTCGAACGGCAGGAAATCCGCGACGCCTTTGCATCCCTGGTGGGCGGGGCCAAGGGGGACAGCGACGAGGACATTTCAGCGGACATCCACAGGATCCGCCTGCACCTGGACCAGCAGGCCGGGCAGCGGATCGACTGGTACTCCCGCCAGCTGGTGAGCCAGTGGCGGAAGGTCGGCGACCCCGGCCGCCGCGCCTGGCTTTTGCGCACCCACCACGAGAACGCCGAGCTGCTGGGGGAGTGGCGCGACGAGGAAGCGGTAACGCTCGACGTCGAACACCTCCGCCTGCTGGACCCCGGCGTTTCGGCCGGGCTGGTCCAGAATGCGGTGGACGAGGACTACAAGCACCTCGGTTACGTGGAGCGCGAGGACACCAAGACCGCCGTCTTCGCCTTCCTGACCGTCATGAAGCCGGGTGACCTCGCGCTGTACCAGAGTTCGGGCAAGGTCCGGATCGGTGTGGTCCTCGGCGAACCGGAGCATGGAAAGGACAATCGCCAGCTCCGCCGCAAGGTCCGCTGGTTCGATGAGGAGCACGACGCCACCGGGCTACCCCGCCACGTGCAGCGGCAGCTGACCACGTCCGGCAACATCGTGGACATCACCCGGGTGATCCAGGCGCTCGAGGCGCTCCTGCCGGCAGAAGCGGAAGCCGAGGACGGAGACGGCGCCGAGCCGGCTGCCGCCGTCGAACCTGCCTATGAGGGTTTCCGGCCGCTGACGCCGGAGTTCGCCGCGTCCCTGCACATGGACCTGGACCCGCTGCAGGAAATCGCCGAACTCCTCGAGGAGAACCGGCAGCTGGTGCTCTACGGTCCGCCGGGAACGGGCAAGACGTACCTGGCCAAGCACCTCGCCGCCGAGCTCGCCGGCGACACGACGGACGAGCGGGTCAAGCTGGTCCAGTTCCACCCGTCGTACGCCTACGAGGACTTCTTCGAGGGTTTCCGTCCGGACAAGACGGACGAGGGCCAGGTGTCCTTCAAGCTCGTGGCAGGCCCGCTGCGCCGGCTCGCCGAGGAAGCTGCCAAGCCGGGAAACGAGAGCAAGCCGTACTTCCTGATCATCGACGAGATGAACCGGGCAAACCTCGCCAAGGTGTTCGGCGAGCTGTACTTCCTGCTCGAATACCGCGATGACCGCATCTACCTCCAATACAGCCCCAACGAGCCGTTCACCCTGCCGGACAACCTTTACATCATCGGCACCATGAACACCGCGGACCGTTCCATCGCGATGATGGACGCGGCCATCCGGCGGCGGTTCTCCTTCATCGAGCTGCATCCGAAGACCGAACCTGTGAAGGGCTCGCTGCTGCGTTTCCTCCAGGCCCGCGACCTGGACACGACCCCGGCCCTGCTGCTTGACGCCTTGAACGACGCGATCGACGAGTGGGACCGCGACCTCATGATCGGTCCCTCCTACTTCATGAAGAAGTCTGCCCAGACGCCCAAGGGACTGCGCAGAATCTGGAAGTACGAGCTGATGCCGCTGCTGGAGGAGCACTATCACGGCCAGCTCAACCGCGCCCAGCTCGAGGAACGGTTCGGACTGGAGCAACTCCTGGGCCGCCTGGCGCATGCCTAGGCTGGCCGGGGACGCGGTAGCGCTGGACCGCAGTCCGTCGGGCCGCACGGACCGGGCCGGGTCGAACCACGGTTCGGCTGGGCGCAGTTCGTCGGACAGGGGTTCGGCCAAGTCGGGTTCCGCCAAGGTGACTTCGAACGGGCGGGGTCAATCCGGACGCGGCGGCGCAGCGGAGCCCTGCCGGCACATTGTCCTGGACGAGCTCTCCGCCGGCGTCGTGGAGCGGCTTGATCCGGACACCGCGGCCTACGTCAACGCCAGCGGCCTGGCAAAGGCCTCCCCGATGGGCATGGGACTGTACCGGATCGAACCGGTGGGGAGCGTGGGCTCCGTGCGGACCCACGCCGTGCAGCTGGAGGTGCGGCCGAAGGGACGGCTCGGGCTGAGCCGGCTGCTGTTCCTGCTCGGTTACGCGGGGGACCAGGGTTTCCGGGACGAGTCGGTCGCCGCGGTGGAGCACACCGACCTTTGGAGCGCCCTGGCCGAATCCCTGGCGCAACTCGCGGACCGGGCGCTGAGCCGGGGTGTGCTGCAGGGCTATCTCATGGTGGAAGAATCCCTCCGGACCGTTAAGGGCCGGATCCGGATGTCGGACCAGATTTCCCGCCGCCCGGGGATGCTGGTCCCGCTGGAAGTCTCCTATGACGAGTTCACCGAGGACATCGCGGAGAACCGGATTCTGCGCGCCGCGCTGGAGCGGATGTCCCAGGTGCCGCGCGTGCGGCCGGAAGTCCTGAGCCGGCTGCGCCAGCTGAAGGGAAAGCTCGACGCCGTGACGCGCCTGCAGTCCGGCGCGCCGCTGCCGCAGTGGCGGCCCAGCCGGATGAACACGCGCTACCACGCGGCCCTCCGGCTCGCCGAGCTGATCCTGCGGAACGCGTCGGCTGAGGCCGGTGACGGCAAGCAGCAGTCGGCGTCGTTTGTGGTGGACATGGCCAAGGTGTTCGAGGACTTCGTGGGGGTGGCCCTGCGCGAAGCCATGGCCGCCCATCCCGGAGAAATGCGGTTGAGGTACAACGCGCTGCTGAACGAGGCCGTCCGCGACTCGGATCGGATTGTGGTCCAGCCGGGGGCCGTCCACTTCCTCGGCGGCCGGCCCGTGATGGTGTACGACGCGAAGTACAAGGCCGCGGCTGACGCGGGCGCGTCACTCTCGGGCGACCACTACCGGATGCTCGCCTACTGCACGTCCTTGCGGGTGCCGACGGCATGGATCATTTACCCCGGAGCAGGGGAAATCAAGCTGCGCCGGATTCTCAATACCGACATCGACATTGTCGAGTTCCCGCTGGATCTGTCCCTGCCGCCGTCGGAAATCCTGGCCTCCGTGGCAGATCTTGCCCAGCAGTCCTGGGGCGAAGTGCTCCGGCAGGCCACTATCGCGCGTTAGTCCAGCTAAACCGTTCGGCCAGCTAAACCGTTCAGCCACCTAAACCGTTTGGCCAGCTAGGCGGATGCTTGCTGGTCCGCCACTGTCCGCAAATGTCCCAGGAGCGCCTTTTCCGGCTGGCCCGGGTTGTTCGCGACGTGCCACTGAAGTTTCTCCCGCACGTCAGCTTCTTCCGGATCAGTGCCCGCGAGGACCTCGTCGATGATCGAGGTTGCCTGCCGGCGCAGCGGCTCCAGATCAGGGTCCGCGCCGCGGAAGTGGCGGGGCCGGGGCCGAATGGCGCGGTGTTTGGTGTGGCCGAAGCGGGAGAACTGAAGAACTGTGGAGCTGGAATCTGCTGGCGTAGCAGCCGTGTCGGACTCGTCGTTGGACATCAGCAAGTGCGGCATCGTGCGCTCTCCCGTGTTTGCAGTACGCAGTGGTACTGACCGAATATTTCCCTAAGGCCCCCGGAGTCGAATATTAGCGGAGGCCGTTCAGCCTGCATCGGAAGCAGGCGGCGCGACACGCAGGATTTCTTCCGGTCATCGGATGGCCTCAGGAGGGTTCGTCCGTTGGCAGCTCCCGTGGCAGGCCTCTGAGGAACACGTCCAGCCGGAGCTCCAAGGCCGATCGGTCCTTCAGCTCGCACTCCCACACCGTGAGCACTTCCCAGCCCTCACGCTCGAGCTGAAGCCGCTGGGCGGCGTCGCGGTTCCGGGTTCGCGTGCGCTTGGTTTCCCAGAACTCGGCATTTGCTTGGGGTGCATGCTGCCCTACCCGGCAGTCATGGAAGTGCCAGAAGCAGCCGTTGATGAAGATGACTTTGTGGCGGCCGGCGAAGACGAGATCGGGGTTGCCCGGGAGTTTGCCGCCATTTGCCGCGCCATGCAGGCGATAGCGGTATCCCTTCGCGTGCAGCAGCCTGCGGACCAGCATTTCCGGTTTGGTGTTCTTACCCCGGATCCGGGACATGTTCCAGCTGCGCCGCTCCGGAGTCAGCTTGTCCGCCATCATTTAAGTCTAGGCGGCCGCCAAGCCGTGGCGCTTGCCGGGCTGTATCGACGACGGCGGGCAGCTAGCGGGCAGCTGGCGGGGCCGGCAGCCGCCGTCGGGCGCTAGAACTCCCGCTCTGGGTGTTCGCCAAACTGGAAGTGGCGTCCGCTGACCGAAGTCGGTGTGATTTCCACGTAGAAGTCCTTCAACGTGGGAACCCAGGGTTTCAGCCCGAGGGCCTCGGCGTCGGCAATGTCTGCCGACTGATCGAGTACCCGCGCAGTGCCGCGCAGGACCACGGACCACGCTTCCTCGGATAGGATTCCGTCGGTTTCGAAGAGCACCTTGGAATTGATGGTGAGCTCGGCCAGTTTGTTGCCCGGGGCGGTGCGGAGGAACAATTTCCGTCCGCTGGCCGCATAGTTCACCGGGAAGATGTCAGGTTCTCCGGCGACAGTGACCACCAGCCTGCCGTGTTTCGTGCTGTCTATCAGTTTCCAGGATTGCTCGTCGTCCAGCTTGAGGATGGGATTGCCGTCTTCGTGTTCAAACATCATGGGTTCATTGTTCTGTCCGCGATAGGGACATGGCTAGGGGCTAAAGGACTCATGACGGGTGGGCTGCCGGTTGGTGGGGCGAAGCGCAGCCTGTGGATAAACTTGACCAGCAAAATGTGATCTCAGTTACCCTTAAGCCATTCGGCTTTCAAGTGTCTTGATTTTCTATCGGGGGAGTACCTGACCATGACATTTCGCACCTCGCTTTCTGGCATCTGGCGAGCCGGTGCGGTCGCTTTGGTGTCGATCTCCTTGGTGTCTGTCACGGCGTGCAGCGGGGGCGGAACGCCGCCGCCCGGATCTCCATCGCCTGCTGAATCGCAAAGCCCGTCAGCATCGTCCACTACAAGTGCAGTTCCGACGCCCACCGCCAGCTATAAGCCGGCCGACGCATCGGGAAGGGCACAGAACGTTCCGGTTCCCGAACTGCCCGAGGCCGCGAAGGCGGAGACGAAGGCAGGTGCTATTGCTTTCGCCGCCTATTGGTTCAAATTGCTCAGCTATGGGTACGAAACTGGCAAATTGACCCAGTGGGAGGCAGTGACGTCGCCAGGCTGTGATCCCTGCTCGAAAGCCAAGAGTGTCATTGGCGCTTGGCATTCAGGAGGCCGTTGGCTTGTGGGAGGAACTATCACGACTCCGACAGTGAGCAGCCAATTCGTTCGTGACGCTGACGCCACCTATCAGGTAGTCGTCCAGACGCATCAAGCCCCGCTTACCTACATGAGGCAGGACGCTACTGTTGCGCGTAGCGATTCTCAGCCGGACGACAAGGGGAATCTTCTGTTTCTAAGCTACGGCAACGGTAGATGGACACTCGTTAACATCGGCAGCATCGTCGGCTGAATGATGGGCCCTGTGAGCCGGTACCGAGTTCGGTTATTGCTAGCAGTCGCCGCTGCTTTGACGTTCGGCATGGGAATTTCGACTGCGCGGGCAGAGCCGCCTGAAATTTTTGGCGACTGGACTCCGGTCAGCGTCAACGTCGGTGGTTATAGGTTGGATCCCGCGACGGGAAAATTTGTTGCTCTCCATCCAGGAACCCCCTCCACCGACCCCTTCCAATACAAATACGAGCTCCAATGCCACTTGGGCGGAGGCGACTTTGACGCCGATTGTCTCGCCCGAGCGGTGGACTGTTCGAGCGGGCCAGACGGAAAGCCCGGCATTCCCGTTGTCTGGTTAAAGGCGCCGGCGGGCGTGCCCAATCCGACATGGTCATTTCACTCCGGCCCAACCTGTCTCTTCGATCCCAGGCCCGAGGACCTGCTTCCTAGAATTGCCGCAATGATCCAGCGAGAGTTCCAGCGGCTTCCGATATCTGCTGGAAGTGCCACGGCCCAACCCAGCCCCAACACCCTGCGCGGAGCAGAGACTAACTTCTTTGCCAGCGCTGCAGATCAGCAGTTCGACATCACGATCCTGGCTCAGGCCGTCCACGTCGTTGCCAAGCCCGTGGAATACTCCTGGAGTTATGGGGATGGCACTACGTTGGGCCCGCAAACGGCGGCCGGCGGACCGCTTCCGCAGGACCGCTGGGGCGAGAAGACCCTGACAAGCCACGTCTACGCCCAGACCGGCAACTTCCCCGTGGTTCTGACAACGCATTTCCAAGGCACCTACTCCGTCAATGGCGGCCCACCCCTTCCCATCCCCGGCCGAGGCTCCTTCAGTTCGCCGCCGCAGACCGTCAGCGTTTGGCGTTCGATCACCAGGAATTACGCCGACACATGCCTGCAGAACCCCCGAGGCCAGGGCTGCCCCGGCGTCGCCGCTCCGTCTCCCTAGTGCGTCGCCGCTCCGTCTCCCTAGTGCGCAGCCGCGCCTGCTCCCGAGCGCTGAGTCCCGGTGTTGCTCCCAGGTGGCTAGCGCGCGCGGCCCGACAATTCACCCCAACGGTGGCTCCACGTCTCGTGGCTATGCTCGCAGCTCCCGGTCCACCCGTTCCATCCGGGCGCTCACAAGCTGGCACCGGGGATCGTTCGGTCCGATCAGCGCCGCCGCGGCAGCAGCAGTCGCCGTATCGGAAGATCCCATGTCGCTTGTGCACCACTGCAGCATTAGCCGGGCATCACCGCTGGACCGGATGGACGCTCCTACGGCTGCGTTCAGTTCGTCCCGCATGAACCCAACTGCCAGATTGGCCGAACGGGTGAGGAGTTTTGCCGAGTAGGCCGTAAATGCCTCGGCAACCCGCCCGTCCCGCAGATGCGCGGCCACGACTGAAGCATCCGTGACGACGTTGACCGTTGAATAGAACCGGTAGGGGTTTGCTTCCAAGACATCGCCCAGGATGTTGCGTATCCGGTGCATCTCGGTCCGGATCGCGGCGCCGGTGCCCGTGTCACCATGGATCTCGTACGCCAGTTCATCGGCGCTCCAGCCCTGGTCACGTGAGGCCAGCAGGGCCATGATCTCGGCACGCCGCAGCGTCAGCGGGCGCCTGCTGCCGCCGTCGAGCGCCGCGGACGGCGCGTCTCCCAAGAGCCGCAGCACCAGCTGCGACTGGGCGCCGTCGCGCCGTGCTCGCTGGTCGCGTGGTGCCGAGTGCCCTGGGGGCCGGGCATCGCCGTTGGGAACCGCAGCCGATCTCAGCAGCTCCTCTGCAAGCCGCACTCCACAACGCACCAGCCGCAGGCTGTCCGGCGTGACCGACTCGAACGGTCCGGAGACATCCAGGACGCCGACGATTTCGCCCGACAAGGGGTCGCGAATCGGAGAGGCAGTACAAGCCCAATCATGATGGGTCCGCACGAGGTGCTCGGCCGAGAAGAGCTGCGCCGGGGCGCCGGTTACCAAAGCCTCGCTGATGGCGTTGGTGCCAACCCCGGACTCGGACCAATCCGCACCCTCCACGAACTCCAGCGAGTCTGCAAGCCGCAATGCGTGTTTGCTTCCAACACGCCACAGCACTTCGCCCTCGTGATCGGTCACGATCAGCAAATGGCGCCCGGTGACGGTTTCATCGGCCAGCAACTGCGAGAGCGCAGGCATCACCGCGGCCAGCCGATGGCCAGCACTGAGGGAGCGCGCCTCGGAAACTTCATGCCGGTGCAGCGGCCGGTGCCGGTCCGGATTGATACCCAACGCGAGGGAACGCTGCCAGGACTTGATAAGCGAAGGGGACAGGTGCGGATCCGGATGGCCGGAAATGGTGGCCTCGTGCGCCGCCCGAAGAGTTCGGGCGTACTCCGCCGGCGCGGAAAACCTGAGGTCTGAGGGATACGTAATGGAGCCATTGCCCTGCCGCATGCTCATTCTCCCAACTCGCCCTCGAATCGTCGCACCCGGCAGGTTCTCGGCCGCCGTCGTCTCCCGGGCGCGCCGGCCGACAGCTTGAGAGCTCCGTGTAACCCGATTGTAACCCCCTGCCATCTTTACTTGTGATGCGGGTCACCGCGTGGTCTAGGCGTCACGCAAAGGGAACGACCCACTGTCAGCAATGGAAAGAGGAATCATGCCTGAGACACCAAACGGCGTCGTCGGGGCGTGGCTGGCGCAGTTCGATGAGGCGCTGCGCAGCCACAACACGGACGCCGCACTGGAACTTTTCGACGACGATTCGTACTGGCGCGACTTCGTCTCCTTCACCTGGAACCTCAAGACACTCGAAGGCAAAGCAGCCATCGGCCGCATGCTCGACGCCACCCTAGACGATGTCCAGCCCACCAACTGGACCCTGGCCGAGGACGCCACCGGGGATGCGGCAAATGCGGAGGCTTGGGTAAATTTCGAGACCGCCCAAGCCAGGGGCTACGCCCATTTGCGCCTCCGAAATGGCAAGTGCTGGACCCTGCTCACCACCATGCAGGAGCTTAAGGGCTTCGAGGAGAGGAAGGGCCCCAATCGGGAGAAGGGGGTCGCCCATGAGATCACCAAGGGCCGCAAAACCTGGCTGGAACTGAAGGAAGAGCAAGAAGCGCGACTGGGCTACGAAGACCAGCCCTACACCGTCATCATCGGCGGCGGACAAGGCGGAATCGGACTGGGGGCGCGGCTGCGGAGACTCGGCGTGCCCACCATCATCATCGAAAAGAATGAGCGCCCGGGCGACTCGTGGCGCAACCGCTACAAGTCCCTCCACCTGCACGATCCGGTCTGGTACGATCACCTTCCCTACATAAAGTTCCCCGACGACTGGCCGGTTTTCGCGGCCAAGGACAAGATCGGCGACTGGTTGGAAAACTACACACGGATCATGGAACTGAACTACTGGTCCAAGACCGAGTGCACCAACGCCCGCTTCGACGAATCGTCCCAGGAGTGGGTGGTGGAGGTGATGCGCGACGGCGAACCGGTCACCCTGCGCCCCAAACAGCTTGTGTTCGCCCTGGGTGTTTCGGGGCACCCCAGCGTCCCCGTATTCGACGGCGCCGAGTCCTTCCTGGGGGAGCAGTACCACTCGTCCAAGCACCCGGGCGGTGGAGACTGGACCGGCAAGAAGGCCGTGGTCATCGGCTCCAATAATTCAGCCCACGATATCTGTGCCGACCTCTGGGAGCATGGGGCCGATGTCACCATGGTCCAGAGGTCCTCTACTCATATTGCCCGCAGTGAGTCCCTCATGGACCTTGCGCTGGGCGATCTGTATTCCGAAAAGGCACTCGCGAACGGCGTCACCACGGAGAAAGCCGATCTGCTGTTTGCGTCGTTGCCGTACCGGATTCTGCCCGAAGCCCAGATCCCTGTTTATGCGGAGATGGCCAAGCGGGACGCCGGCTTCTATTCCCAGCTGGAGGCAGCAGGCTTTGACCTGGACTTCGGCGTTGACGGTTCCGGCCTGTTCCTGAAGTACCTGAGGCGCGGTTCCGGCTACTACATCGACGTCGGTGCCTCGCAGCTCATCATCGACGGTCGGGTCAAGCTCGCCAACGGCGAGGTCAGCAAGATCACCGGCAACTCCGTCGTGATGGCCAACGGAACCGAACTGGATGCAGACGTCATCATCTACGCCACCGGCTATGGGTCGATGAACGGCTGGTTGGCTGATTTGGTCTCGCCCGAGGTAGCCGACGCCGTCGGCAAGTGCTGGGGTTTCGGATCAGATACGCCCAAAGATCCGGGCCCGTGGGAGGGGGAACTGCGCAATATGTGGAAGCCCACAAACGTGGAGAACCTCTGGATCCATGGCGGCAATCTGCACCAGAGCCGTCACTACTCCACCTATCTGGCCCTGCAGCTCAAAGCAAGGATGGAAGGACTCCCAACGCCGGTCTTCGAGCTGCAGCCCACACACCACACGCGCTGAGTACACCTGCTGACACGCGGGTCGTGACAATCCCAGAGACGGCCACCAGACTGGGGTTACGGCCCCGTCGTGAGAACCCACCGACATTCCGTGGATGCGTCTGACCGGGCGCATCCACGGCCTGGAATGCGAAGGTTAAACATCATGAAAGCAGCACGATTCCACGCCCGCGAGGATCTCCGGATCGAAGATGTTCAAGAGCCGGAGCTGCGTCCGGGAACGGTGAAGATAGCCGTAGCCTGGTGCGGTATCTGCGGCACCGACCTCCATGAATTCCTCGAAGGACCTATTTTCACCCCGCCGCCCGGCCACCCCCACGTTCTTACTCACGAGGCCGCCCCGGTCACCCTGGGGCACGAGTTCTCCGGCACCGTTGAAGAACTTGGTGAAGGCGTCAGCGGTCTGGCCGTCGGAGACAACGTCGTCGTTGAGCCGTACGTCGTCTGCAATGAATGCGGTCCCTGCCGCAGCGGACACTACAACCTGTGTACAAAGTTGGGCTTCATCGGTTTGGCGGGCGGCGGTGGCGGCCTGAGCGAGAAAGTTGTTGTCGACACGCGTTGGGTGCACCCTGTCGGCGACATCCGCCTGGACGAGGCCGCACTTGTCGAACCCCTCGCCGTGGCGTATCACGCCGTCGGCAGGAGCGGCCTCAAAGCCGGGGACGTCGCCGTCGTCGGGGGTGCGGGACCCATTGGGCTCCTGACCGCCGCGGTCCTCAAAGGGATCGGCATCACCACGATCGTTACTGAGCTATCGGCCGCCCGCAAGGACAAGGCGACTTCGTCCGGGGTAGCGGATCACGTTCTCGACCCCAGTACCGACGACGTCAAGGCGCGCGTCCTGGAATTGACCAACGGTGCAGGGGCCGATGCGGCGTTTGAATGTGCAGGCGTGAATGCCGTGTTGGACACGATGCTCGACGTCGTGAAGCCCGCTGGCGTCGTCGTCAACGTCTCGATCTGGGGACACCCGGCCACAGTGGATATGCAGAAAGTGGTGCTGAAGGAAATCGATCTGCGCGGCACCATCGCTTACTGCGGCGATCATGAAGCCGCCATCAAGCTCGTCCAGGAAGGAAAAGTCGACCTGAAACCCTTCATCACCGGAAGAATCGCCCTGGACGACTTGGTGGATAAGGGGTTCGACACGCTGATCAACCACAACGACACCGCGGTGAAGATCATCGTCCGCCCGTCGTGATCCGAGTCTCAGATGGAATAGTTGCAAACGCTGTGCAGTTACCCCAAGTGAACCAATCCATTGTGAAAGGAACTGCGCATGCTGTTTTCCCCGATGACCCTCGGCGAGCTGGAACTACCCAACCGACTCGTGATGGCGCCGCTTACCCGCGTACGCTCGGGCAACGAAGGAATCCCCGGCCCGCTGGTGGTCGAACATTACCGCCAGCGCGCCTCGCTTGGCCTGATCGTCAGTGAGGGCACGTACCCCAGCAACGCCGGCCGAGGCTTCCCGGGCCAGCCCGGACTGGTGACGGACGAGCAGCTGGCGGGCTGGGCCAACGTCACCGCCGCCGTACACGCTGAGGGCGGCCGCATCTTCGCCCAGGTCATGCACGCCGGCCGGGTTACCCACCAGGACACCACCGGTGGCTACGAGGTAGTCGCACCCAGTGCCATTGCCATCGACGGCGAGACCCGTACGTACAAGGGCAAGCAGGCGTTCCCCGTACCGCACGCCCTGACCACCGCGGAACTGCCGGGCATCGTCGAGGAATTCGTGACGGCTTCCCGCAAGGCCGTAGAGGCCGGGTTCGACGGCGTCGAACTCCACTCGGCCAACGGTTACCTGTTGCACGAGTTCCTCACTCCGGCCGCCAACCAGCGCGACGACATCTACGGCGGCTCCCCGGAGAACCGGGCGCGCTTCGTGATCGAAGTTACCCGGGCCGTAGTAGACGCCATCGGCGCGGACCGCGTCGGCATCCGCATCTCCCCGGAGCACAATGTCCAGGGTGCCCTCGAACTCGACGCAGCAGACGTCCAGGCCACCTACGCCCACCTTGTGGACGCTCTGGCTCCCCTGAAGCTGGCCTACCTCAGCATCCTGCACAAGAACCCCACCAGCGAGCTGGTCCAGGACCTGCGTGCACGATTCAACGGAACGTTCCTGGTCAACACCGGCTTCGGCATCGTCACCACGCGCGATGAGGCCACCGCACTGGTGGCGAACGGCCACGCTGACGCCGTCGTCGTCGGGCGCCCGGCCATCGCCAACCCGGACCTGGTCCGCCGCTGGCGCGAAGGCCTGCCGGTCAACGAGGCGAATCCGGCCACGTTCTACACCGACGGCGCCGAGGGCTACACTGACTACCCGGCCTACCAGAACTAGGCAGCGGCAGCACCTCCACCACTGGACAGGTCCAGCCGTGGCAGCAAAGAGTGGGCAGAACACCGTTCTGCCCACTCTTTGGGTTAAAGAATGCGCATGTCCCGTCCTATAGGATCTGAAGATGCAACCAGCTTCCTCCGGGAGTCGCCCTGAGGGCCACTACGCGGGCCGTCCCGTCAGCCGCCAGGTCCTCGCCGACCACGTCTATGAAGAGCTTTTGGCGTCGCTGATGGACGGACGGCTCGAGCCCGGGGCAGCCGTGAGTATCGATGGAACCGCCCGGGAGCTCAATGTTTCGCCGACGCCGGTGCGGGAGGCGCTTGCCCGGCTCGAACACACCGGAATGGTTCGACGCGTCGCGCTCAAGGGATACAGGGTTGCGCCGATGTTCACCCAGGAGGACTTCGCCGAACTCATGGAAGCACGACTTGCCATTGAGCCCGTGAACGCCCGGTTGGCGTGCGCCCGGCAGACGCCGGCGCACCATGCCGAGCTGGCCAAGGCCGTCACCGACCTTACGAAGGCGCCGCGGGGCCCGTCGTTTGTCGAATACCGTGACTATCTGGAAGCCGATGAGCGGTTCCACCGGTTGATCGCGGAGCAGACCGGCAACCAGTTCATGGTTGCCGCCTATGCCGCCCTCGGCGGGCAGGTCCAGCGCTTCCGCCTGTTCGGCGGCGTGGGCATCACGGACGCGGAACAGGCGATCGCCGAGCACCAAGCGGTCCTGGACGCGCTGTCCACCGGTGACCCGGAGAAGGCCGCAGCCGCCATGGCCGAGCACGTGCAGAATGTGCGCGGCCGCGCCATCGCGGACGCTCCCGCAGAATAAGGCCCGTTCCGGAGACTTCGGGAGACTTCCAGAGAACTTCCGCAGGCCTTCGTGAGGCATCCCCGCGGCCGACCTGCAAATAACTTTCTTGTGACCCTCTTCACAATCAGATCGAATACCCTATAGGATCTTCGATTGTGACGGCTACGGTGCCGGCATGGGGAGTCACAAGGGAGTGAACAGTGCAAACAGAAACTTTGGCCGCAGGGCCTAAGGAGTCAGCAACACGCCGCACCATCAAGAATCTGCGGTGGTGGATCCTCGGCTGGGCCTTGGCCGCCGGCATCATCAACTACATGGACCGCAGCGCAATCTCCATCGCCGCACCGCAACTGATCAAAGACTTCGGCATGACCCGGACGGACATTGGCCTCCTGGGTACCGTGTTCTCTTGGACGTACGCCTTTGCCCAGCTGCCCGCTGGCTGGCTCGTGGACAAGCTTGGTGCCCGCCGGATGTACTTCCTGGCAATCGCGGGCTGGAGCATCGCAACCGCGCTGATGGCCATCGGCGGCAAGATGTGGCAGTTCATCACCTTCCGGTTCCTGCTCGGCATCACCGAAGCCCCGAACGGTCCGGCGTCGGCCAAGCTCACCGCTGACTGGTTCCCCCGGGCCGAACGCGGCCAGGCCACCGCCATCTGGGACAGCGGCTCCAAATGGGGACCCGCCATCGCTCCGCCCATCCTGACCGCCATCATGCTCGCCTTCGGCTGGCAGGCCATCTTCATCTTCCTCGGCGTCGCAGGCCTCGTGCTGGCGCTGGCCTTCTTCCTGTACTACCGCGCTCCCGAGGAGCACAAGCGCATCAGCGCCAAGGAACTGGACTACATCGAAAGCCAGCGCACCACCCAGCTCCTGACGGCCAAGAAGGTCTCCTGGCTCGGACTCTTCAAGCACCGCCAGATCTGGGGCATGATGGCCGGCTTCTTCTGCGTCATCTGGATCTGGAACATCTTCATCGTCTTCCTGCCGCTCTACCTGCAGGAAGAACGCGGTGCCAGCATCGCCAGCTCCGGCTGGCTCGCGGCCGTCCCGTACCTTGGCGCAGCCATCCTCGGAATCACCGGCGGCTGGGTAATGACGCGCTACTCGAAGAAGGCAGGCCGCGATCCGCTGCTGGCCAAGCGCCATGTGATGTCCGTAGCCGCGATTGCCGCCGGCATCCTGATCTGCCTCATCCCGTTCGTGGATTCCCTCCCGCTCGCTATCGCCGTCATGACCGTGGCCCTGGGCTTCGTCGCCACCATGCAGGCAGCCGCCTGGGCCATGCCCGGGGACATCGTGGACAACTCCCAGGTTGCCTCGGTCGGTGCCATCCAGAACTTCGGCGGCTACTTCGGCGGCGCCTTTGCCCCGCTGCTGACCGGCGTGATCGCCGACGCCACCGGCTCCTACGCGCCGTCCTTCGTGATCGGCGGCATCATCGCGGCCCTGGCCGCCGTGGCATACACCGTGCTGGTCCGCGAACCCATCAAGGACAAGACCGCAGTACTGCAGACAGAAAGCTGAACCGACGCATGAGCACCGCAACAAATGCATTGACGACGACGGCGGTCGCCACCTCGGCGGCCGCCCCGGCGGCGGGACCCGCCAATGCTGGGACCGCGGAGGCGGGAACCGCCCGGCCGCCGTTCACTGTGGCCGTCACGGCCGACGCTGCGCGGCCCGACGGAAGCTCCATTCACGGGGATCTGGGGCTGCAGCGGCTCAGCGAGAACGGCATCAGCTGGAGCGTCCTGCCCAGCTACACGGACCCGGTTCCGCTACCCGACCTCGCCGGGGTCCAGGCCGTGCTGTCGCTGGGACACATCGCCTTCGACTCACGCACCGTGGACCACGCTCCTGACCTGAGGCTGATCGCCCGGTTCGGGGCCGGCTACGAAACCATCGACTTGGATGCCTGCACCCGCGCTGGTGTCGTTGTCACCAACACCCCGGACGCGATCCGGCGACCATTGGCAGTGGCAGGGCTGACGCTGCTCCTGGCGCTCTCGCACAAGCTCCTGGCCAAGGACCGGCTGACCCGAACCTCGGACTGGGCGCAACGCGAGCACTACCGCGGCGCGCCACTGGTGGGGCAGACGGTCGGCATCGTGGGCTTCGGCAGCGTGGGCGCCGAGCTTGCCCGCCTGCTGGCGCCGCTCGGGATGAAGGTGGTGGGGAACAACCGCAGCGGACGCCATGCGGAGGCCGCCCGGCTCGGCGTCGAGTTGCTGGGTCTGAATGAGCTTCTGGAGCGCTCGGACTACGTGGTGCTCTGCGCCGCGCTGACCCCGGCGACCGAGAAACTCATCGACACCGCCGCGTTGGCCCGGATGAAGAAAGGCGCCTACCTGATCAACATCGGCCGCGGAAAGCTCGTGGACACCGACGCCCTCCGGGACGCCCTGCGGGAGGGGCAGATCGCCGGCGCCGGCCTGGACGTCTTCGAGCCGGAGCCGCTGCTTCCCCACGACGAGCTCCTGACCTTGGACAACGTGGTGCTGTCCCCGCATTCCCTGTGCTGGACCGAGGACTTCACCCGGGACGTCTCGTCCAGCGCCATTGACTCCATCCTGGCCGTCGCGGCGGGGGAGCGGCCCGCCAATGTCCTGAATCCGGAGGTCTTCTCAACCGAAACTTTTGCGGCGAAGCGCGCGAGTAATGCCAGGTGTGACCTTGACAACATCGCCTCGGATAGTAAATCCTATAGGAAACAGGATTCCACGAAGGAGTGAACCCCCATGGCTTACACAGCCGACAACTGGCCCATCACCGCAGCGCTCCTGCAGTTCCCGGGAACCGACGCGCAGGGTAACCACGTCAACGACGCCGACGCCGCCGCCTGGGCCGGGGTCTTCACCGAGGTCAGGGACGCCGGCTTTGCCGAGGCCGACCTCACGGACAGCTGGGTCCGCCCCGGCGACCTGAGCCCGGCCCGGCTTGCCGAGTTCAAGCAGACCGCGGACACCGTGGGCATCGGCATCCCCGTCATCTCCGCCATCCGCCGCAGCGTGATCGAGGAAGGGAACTGGGAGGCGAACCTGGCCTACAGCCACCGCACCATCGACGCCGCCGCAGAGCTCGGCTGTGAGGTGGTCTCCTTCGGGCTGCACCAGGCCATCACCGCCGAG